>SKZY01000341.1 GCA_007127095.1 Planctomycetaceae bacterium | reverse complement strand
GCCTACAGTAAAGGTTCACGGGGTCTTTCCGTCTAACCGCGGGTATGTGGCATCTTCACCACAACTACAATTTCACCGGGTCGGTGGTTGAGACAGTGCTCCAATCGTTACGCCTTTCATGCAGGTCGGAACTTACCCGACAAGGAACTTCGCTACCTTAGGACCCTCATAGTTAGGGCCGCCGTTTACTGGGGCTTCGGTCGCTTGCTTCGCTTGCGCTAACAATCTTCCTTAACCTACCAGCACCGGGCAGGCGTCAGTCTCTATACATCCACTTGCGTGTTAGCAGAGACCTGTGTTTTTGATAAACAGTCGTTAGAGCCGATTTTCTGTGGCCCCGAACAGCGTGAACCGTCCGGGGCGCCCCTTATCGCGAACTTACGGGGCCATTTTGCAGAGTTCCTTAACCACCGTTCTCCCGAGCGCCTTAGACTACTCGTCTCGCCTACCTGTGTCAGTTTTAGTACGGTCAGGTGCTTAACCTAGCGGCTTTTCTTGGACGTCCTTCCAATGACTTCGAGAACTTAGGCGCTCTCGAGCTATACCTTGGCTGGTGACCGGTCTCTTAACCCCGGTCGCCTCAGTGGTCGCTACGGACATTTCTATTCGTACCGCTCACTTTCCGGACGCCGTCCCCGCATCGAATACACACCCGGCGCAGGAATATTGACCTGCTATCCATCGTCTACGCCTTTCGGCCTCGACTAAGGAACCGGCTAACCCTGGGCGGAATTACCTTCCCCAGGAAACCTTAGGCTTTCGGCGAACAGGATTCTCACCTGTTTTATCGTTACTCATTCCGGCATAATCACCCGATGACCCCGACACCACTCGTTACCGTATGGCTCGTATCTGATCATCGGCGCTCTCCTACCGCTCTAGCAAAAAGCTAGAACCCGCTGCTTCGGTGAAATACTTACTCCCGTTCATTATCGGCGCAGAAATGCTCGACTGGTAAGCTGTTACGCACTTTTTAAATGGTGGCTGCTTCTAAGCCAACATCCCAGCTGTCACGGCATTTCAACTTCCTTAGTGACTGAGTATTTCTTCGGGACCTTAGCAGGCGATCTGGGTTGTTTCCCTCTCGACCCTGGAGCTTATCCCCCAGGGACTGACTGCCGAGATAGTTTTACCGGTATTCGGAGTTTGGTTCAGTGGGGTACCCCGGGAAGGGCCCCCATCCGATTCAGTCTCTCTACCCCCGGTAAATAGTGGCTCGACGCTATCCCTCAAGATATTTCGGAGAGAACGAGCTATCTCCTGGTTTGATTACACTTTCAGTCCTCCCCACAAGTCATCCCCTCGGTTTTCAACCCAAGTGGGTTCGGTCCTCCACGCAGTTTAACCCGCGCTTCAACCTGCTCATGGGTAGATCACACAGGTTTCGCGTCTGCAGCATACGACCATTTCGCCCTATTCAGACTCGGTTTCCCTTGGGCTTCGATCCGTAAGATCTTAACCAAGCCGCATACCACAACTCGCCGGATCATTATGCAAAAGGCACGCCGTCACCCGTGTCGCAAAACGACATAGGGCTCCGACCGCTTGTAAGCACACGGTTTCAGGTTCACATTCCTCCCCTAATCGGGGTTCTTCTCAACCTTCGCTCACGCTACTGGTTCGCTATCGGTCATCAAGGAGTATTTAGCCTTACGGGATGGTCCCCGTGGATTCAGTCCAGGTTTCACGTGACTGGACCTACTCAGGTACCTCTCGGGAGTCGACTAAGTTTTCGCGTACGGGGCTGTCACCCGCTATGGCCGGCCTTTCCAAACCGTTCCGCTAACCTGCCGTTTTGTAACTCCACAATGAAAGGCCCTACAACCCCGAAGAGGAAACCCCTTCGGTTTGGGCTGTTCCGATTTCGCTCGCCGCTACTGACGGAATCGATTTTTCTTTCTTCTCCACTGGTTACTTAGATGTTTCAGTTCACCAGGTTATCGCAAATGAGCCTATGGATTCAGCTCACTGCAATTCGGGTATCCCGGGATCATAGCTTGTTTGTCAGCTTCCCCAGGCTTTTCGCAGACTTCCACGCCCTTCATCGTCTCTTGATGCCAAGTCATCCCCCGTGTGCCCTTAATAGATTGGCCGTCGAAATCTCGAACTCGCGACATTACCCAGCCTCACGGCCAAGCAACGCACCAGCACTCAATCCCGATGGATCTATCGCTAACGATATCTACTCGCTGACCAAACCGAATCGACAATGCCGATCCGATCATGCCAACGACTAGCACTTCAAAGAATCCTAAAGTTAATCTAAGATGCGATCACTCCGGAACTCGATTACCTACACCCGGCCGAAGCCGAACAGAAATAACGAGAACCCTTGCGATCACACGACGCTCTACAAAGAACTTCACCCCGCCAGACACTTAATCAAACCTCCCGGAAACCGAAAGGCCCACTAAGCACCTGAGCGTTGTGCTCTTTTAAGATGCCATCTACCAAACAACCAAATTGTCAAACATCAATTCGCTGACAGCAAACGTTGTCGCTGCCAGCGGCCGCTGATCGAAACCAGCCGACAAATCAGCCCACTCTTTCGAGCGGCACTGAGCTGTCGGTCGCCTTCGAGGCGGGTCGCAGAACTTAGCAGAACCTTCACTCGGCCGTCAACTGGCTTTCATGATTTTTTTCTGCCACCGGCGGTTGCCGGGTGAGACTCGGTGACTCGTGTCGGCCGTGTCTCGTCTGCGGGATGGGAAATGTATCGGATCGACGGCGGCCGTCAACGGCCATTGGGCCGTTTTTCCGAAATTGTTTTCGATCTGCCGAATTCGCCGTGTTTTACGCGGTTTTGCGACAATCTCCGCCAACGATTTCCTCCCGGGATGGTCGTTATCGGCCGGGACAGCCGGCGACTTGCGTTTTTCGGCCTCCGTTTTCTTTCTCGCCGAGCTCTGGTCACGGCAAATCGTAGGCCAGACCGTTCAGTCGACGGCCCGCCGCCGCTACCATAGTCGCCATGACCACCCCAATGATGCGACAGTACCACGAGGCAAAAGCGGCGTGTGGCGATGCGCTGCTGCTGTTTCGGATGGGCGACTTCTACGAACTGTTTCTCGACGACGCCAAGGTCGCCGCCCGCGTCCTCGGGCTGACCCTGACCAGCCGCGACAAGGACAGCGATAACCCGACGGCGATGGCCGGGTTCCCCCATCACCAACTCGACGGCTACCTGCAAAAACTGATCCGGGCCGGTTTCCGGGCCGCGGTCTGTGAACAGGTGGAGGACCCGAAGCAGGCGAAAGGGCTGGTTCGCCGCGAGGTGACCCGGATGGTCTCCGCGGGGACACTGACCGACGATACGCTGCTCGACCCGCGGACCGCGAATTACGTGGCGGCGATCTTTCGTCCCACCGGGACCGCAGCGACCGCTGGATCACCAGCCGCTGACGAGCCGGTCGGGATCGCCTGGGCCGAATTGTCGAGCGGGCGCTTCGAAGCCGGCGTTTTCCCGCTGTCACGTCTCGATGACGAACTCGAACGGATCGGCCCGGCCGAACTGCTCTACCGCGAGGACGATGCCCGGGTCTCACCCGACGCCGGCTCGCCCTGGTGCTGGACCCGCCGGCCAGCCTGGACTTTCGCAGCCCAAGGGGCCTCGGAGGTGCTCTGCAAACAGTTCGGTACCCGCAGCTTGGAAGGCTTTGGGTTCGAATCGGTTCACACCCCGGCGGTCCAAGCGGCCGGGGCCGTACTGACCTACCTGCAGGAAACCCAGCGGGTGTCGCTGGACCATTTCGAGGCGTTGATCGCCCACCACCGTGGTGAGACGCTGCAGATCGACGCGGCGACGCGGCGGAGTTTGGAGATCACACGGACGCTGAGAACCGGCGCCCGTGAAGGTTCGCTGCTCGATGTGGTCGACCTGACCGAGACGGCGATGGGTGCGCGATTATTGGCCGATCGGTTGGCGGCGCCGTTGACCGATCTGGCCGGAATCGCGGACCGGCACGATGCGGTGGAACAGTTCCATCGCGACGCTAGCCGCCGCAGTGACGTCCGCAAAACGCTCGCCGAAGTCTTCGACCTGACCCGCTTGATCGGCAGGCTGGCGACCCAGCGCTGTGGCCCCCGCGACCTGCAACAGGTCGGCCGTACGTTGGCGCTACTGCCGCCGCTGAAACAGTGCTTGGCCGGGCTCCCGGGCGAGGCGATCGGCCGACTCGAAGCGGCTCTGGAGACCTGCCCCGAACTCCGCGAAAAACTCGCCGCAGCACTGATCGACAGCTGCCCGATCTCCGCCACCGACGGCCACTTCATCCGACCCGGCTTCGACGATTCGCTCGACAGCCTGCGAGAATTGGCCAAGGGTGGCAAGGAATGGATCGCTCAGTACCAACAACGGATGACCGAACAGACCGGGATCGCCAACCTGAAGGTCGGGTTCAACCGGGTCTTCGGCTACTACCTGGAAATCAACAATTCGCAAAAGGAGCGGGTCCCAGCCGACTTCATCCGCAAACAGACTCTGAAGAATTGCGAGCGGTACATCACGCCGGCTCTCAAAGAATACGAGGAGAAGGTGCTCGCGGCAGACGACGAAGCGGCGGCCCGCGAGCAGGAACTGTTCGCCGAACTGCGGTTGGAAGCGCACCATAACCTGAGGACGTTGCAGCGAATCGCTGCGGCGCTCGCCGAACTCGATGTGCTGGCGTCGCTGGCCGAACTGGCGGCACAACGCGGCTGGGTCCGGCCGACGATGACCGCTGAACCGCTGCTGCAAATCGAAGCGGGCCGGCACCCCGTGCTCGACATCCTGATGCCGCAGGGCGAGTTCGTTCCCAACGACTGCTTCCAATCGCCCGAAGCGGGGATGGTGCTGCTGATCACCGGTCCCAACATGGCCGGCAAAAGCACCTACATCCGTCAGGTAGCGCTGCTGACCCTGCTGGCCCAAGCCGGGTCGTTCGTGCCGGCGACGGCGGCGACGATCGGTGTCGCCGACCGGATCTTCGCCCGCGTCGGGGCGAGCGACGAACTCGGCCGCGGGCAGAGTACGTTCATGGTCGAAATGGTCGAAACGGCGCGGATCCTCAACACCGCCACCGACCGTTCGCTGGTGATCCTCGACGAAATCGGCCGCGGGACGAGTACCTACGACGGGCTGTCACTCGCCTGGGCGATCACCGAACATCTGCACGAAGCGATCGGCTGCCGAACGCTGTTCGCAACCCACTACCACGAATTGACCCAGCTGGCAGAACTGCTGCCGCGGGTCAGCAACCTCAACGTCGCGGTCCGCGAATGGAACGATTCGGTCGTCTTCCTGCATCGGATCATCCCCGGCGGCGCCGATAAGAGCTACGGCATTCACGTCGCTCGGCTCGCCGGGATCCCGACCACGGTGAACGAACGGGCCAAGGATATCCTCGCCCAACTCGAGGCCGATCACCGCGATTCGCTCGATCTGCCGACAATCCGGCCACCCCAGGGGCGCAAGTCCGGCGGGGCGGTCCAGATGACACTGTTCGGTTTCGCCGAACACCCGGTGATCGACGACCTGAAACGCTTGCAAATCGACTCCATGTCGCCGATCGAGGCGTTGCAGTTCCTCCAGCGAGCTCAACAAGCGATCGCCGACGGGACCGCGGTGAAGCAGTGAACCAATTCGACCCGTCCCCTTCCCCGCCCTTTTCCCTTTCGATCCGCTCGATCCAAGTCGGAAAACCGCGTCGCTTCGCAGCCGACGGCGACGGCCAGGACGGCTGGGTTTCGGGGATCGTCAAAGCGCCGGTGACAGGACCGATTCGGGTCGGTGAGACGAACTTGCAGGGCGACGAACAGGCCGATCTGGTCCACCATGGTGGCGCCGATAAGGCGATCCTCGCTTACCCCCGAGAACATTACCCGGCCTGGTGCGACGAGTTTCCCCAGGTCGCTTGGCAAGACGGTTGCTTCGGCGAAAACCTCTCGCTCGATGGCGGGACCGAAGCGGACGTCTGCATCGGTGACCTCTACACCGTCGGTGATTGCTTGCTGCAGGTCTCTCAACCGCGTCAACCGTGTTGGAAACTGTCGCGGTTGTGGCGGATCGCCAAGCTTGCCGTCCGCGTCCAACAAACCCGACGGACCGGCTGGTACCTCCGCGTGCAACAGACCGGCACGATCGCGGCCGGCGACACGCTGACGTTGATCGAACGCCCCTATCCGCGACTGACCGTCGCCTTCGCCAACGAGGTGATGTTCGCCAAGCCGCGGCGGGCCGATGACGATCGCCGGTTGGCCGCTTGTCCGCTGCTGTCGCAGTCGTGGCGGACGACGCTGGCGACCCGCGCCGACCGTTCGCACCAGCAAACCGCGGCCGCCGAAGCGAAACGGCTACGACCGCCGCAGGATTAGACTCTCCATTGCGGCGGCAGTATCAGCACAAGTCGCATCAACACCAGCGGAACGCAAGACACCCTCCTGCGGGAGGGTCGAGCATAAGCGAGGGGTGGGCTGCCAGCAGCTCCTCAAACTCAGCCACCGCCCACGCCGAGCGAGGCCACCTGGCTCCCGCCATGGCGTTAAATTGGCCTCTTCGGGCTTTCGGCCCGAAAGACGCCTGTCGTCGCGTTGCGACTTGAACTTCTCACGCATCGCCATGAACCACGGACTTGCGTCCATGGCTATCGCATTTCGTCGCTTCGCGACTTGTGTAATTATCGCTGCCATTGCAGAGCGTCTGGGCTATCAGCCGCAGGGCGTTGGCCCCGGTTTTCAGGAGGCTAGCCGACCAGTAACCGCGGCTAACGGTTTTCGGACAAAGCACGAACCCCGCAGTCAAGAAGCCGGCGGCTTAACCGCTTCGACCCACTGGCGAAGCCGCTTCAATTCGGCCGGAGTGACGCGATTCTCGCGTTGCTTTCGCGGCGGCATCTCATCGAACTCGACCAATTCGATCAGCAAACTCTTTTCGACGTTGCCGGGGACCAAGGCCGGACCCGAACTACCGCCTTCGAGCATCGCGGCGAGGCTGCTCATGTCCAACCCGCCCTGCTGCTTCTTGGCGTTGTGACAATCGAGGCATTTCTGCTTGATGATCGGCCAGACGAGCGGCGACACGTCGTCCGGCCGTGACGGATCGCGTTCCTCGGCCCGGCCGATGCTCGATACGAACGCAACCACCGCCGCGGTGGCCGCCCAGCGGATGACGGCTCGTCGCCCGCGGCACCATCGCGGCCAGGCTGGCGGCCGCGGCGCTCGTGTTGCGATTCCGGTCATCACCGAGATCAACTGACCGTGGCGATGTTCACGAAGCAGTGAACGTGCGGCAGGACACGGAAGTTCCAGACGAATCCGGGGCCTTCCAGTCGCCAGACATCCCACCGTTGGCGGCTGGCCAATTCGCCGTCGCGATAGAACGCCATGTGGATCTTTTCCATGCCGCCGTTGACGCGGATCAATTCCATCACCTCGTCACCGTCCTCCTTGCGGAACGGCCCGAGCAGCGCCCGCATCACGTCCTGGACCAGTTGCTGTTGGTCGGAGGACAATTCGCCGTAACCGATGCCGGGACGCGGCTCGTCGGGTGATCGGAAGCGGATCGCCGAGCGGCCATCGCCGGGGTTGGTCGGTGCCAACGACCGCTTTCGCTGGTCGGGATCGAGTGCATCGAAGACCTGGTGCGCCTGTTGCGTCTGATAGAGGAAGACGTTGTTGTCGCTGTACCCGTTGGCCGAGTGGCCGTAGTAGAGCGGGCCACCGAAGGCCGCGCCGGGTTCGGAATTGCCGTCACAACGCATCGTCAGGTGGTGCCCGGCGAAGACCCACGAGAACTTCTCATCGCCCTCGGGATTGCCGAACAGGACCGCGCCGCAGCCCTCGAAGGAACCGCTGTTGTCCCAGGTATTGTGACGGCTGAGCCGCTCAAAGGCGTCGTCGTCGGACATGATCGCCCGCACGGTCCGCTGCACCAAATCCTGCTGCGCCGCCGTGTACGAATCCTCGATCCGTTTGCCGAATACCGGAGCGTTGAACGTGCCCAACCGGGTCGGGGCGCCGTCGGTGCTGTGATCCCACGGGAAAACCAATTCAGAACGTTGTGACTCCGACAAATTGGCGTGCAGCTCGCGGATCAGCTCTTCAGCCGGGCGGGTAGGCCGTGTCAACGGTTGCCCTTCGGCGGCCAGCAACCGCGTCGACAAGGCGCCGCCAGCGACCAAGGCAGCGGTACCACCGGTGATCGTGCGGATGAAATCACGACGGCTCGGACCCCGTCCGTGATCGCGCCCGTCATCGCATTGCGGGCAGTAATAAGCGGATTCCTTGAGCATGATTGACTCCTGAGCGCCGGAAGGGATGTTGAGAACGAGCGACCGCGTCGAAGACCCGAGTCACCGTCTGCCTCGAGCTTAGCGATGTTCCGCAAGCCAAGCAAACTTTTTCGCCCAGCCGAGCGGCGTTTCGGGTACCGCAGCGGCGCAGAGCAGAAATGATTGACCGCCGCCGCCCGCGAACCCTAAGATCGTTTTCCTCCCCTGCCCCGCCCTTCTCTCTCATCTCCCCGCCATGGTCGCCTCGGCCTGGCGGACGATTCCACTGCTTGGTTTCCCGCTGATGTCGCCTGCCGAAAACATGGCCCCGCGCCCCGCCCCGCTCCGTTTCACCGCGGCGGTTTCGATCGTCTTCTCGACGGCGCTAAAAGTGCCAGCGGCCCTGTCAGTCACAGCAGCCCTGACCGTAGTTGTCTGCTTGGTGGCGGTGCCGCCGGCGTTCGCCGACGAGTCGTGGTACGTATTCGAGCCGCGCGGCGATCACGGTCCCGGTGAGATCGGGATGCAGGATTGGCTCGACCGGCCAGCGGGTCGCGGCGGCCGGATCGTCCGTGACGGCGATCGCCTGGTTTACGACGGCCGGCCGATCAAGTTGTGGGGGATCAACAACTGCTTCGCGAACTGCGCCCCGCCGCGAGAATTGGCCGACCGACGGGCGAGATTTTATGCCAAGTTTGGGATCAATTCGGTGCGGCTGCACAAGTTCGCCGACGGCAGCGGATGGGCGGGAATCCTCCGTCCCGAAAGCGCCGCCGCCTACGACCCCGACGGCCTGCAGCGGATGGATTATTACGTCGCCAAGCTGAAGGATCACGGTATCTACACCAAATTATCGGCCCACTTCGGCAGCCTCAAACTCGGCCCCGACGACATCGCCGACGTCCCTTACATGAATGAGTTCGGGACCGCCGAAGACGGCCGGCACCTGACGACACCGCACAGCGCTTTTTTCTACAGTCCCGAATTGCAGACGGTCCACATCCGCCAGATGACGAACCTGCTGCGGCACCGCAACCCCCACACCGGGCTGACCTACGCGGCAGACCCCGCGATCGCCTTCATCGAGATCATCAACGAACAGAGCATCCTGTTTCACACGTCGATGAACCCGCTGAAGGCGAGTCCGACGCTGCGACGTCAGGTGGCCGAACGGTTCAGCCGCTGGTTGGCGACACGCTACGGCGACCACGACGGTTTGGTCGCGGCTTGGGGCGATCGTGCGATCGACAGTTTTGCCGACGAGCCGTTCGCTCCCGACCAAGAACGGTTGGACCGGGCCAACATCCTGCCACTCGGCAACCCCTGGTACTGGGATCCCGATCAATTGGACGGCTCGCAGTCGTATCGCCGCCAACGGCTGCTCGATTCACTCGAGTTCCTCACCGAACTGCAACACCAAGCCTATGACCGCTACGTCGCCGCGATCCGCGAAACGGGTTACGCGGGCGAAATCATCGGTTCGAATTGGCAAGCCGGCCGGGCTTCCAGCCATTACCTCAATCTCTATACCGATTACCGTGTCGGAGTGATCGACCGCCACAATTACTTTGGTGGTGGTCGGGGCGAGACGTTCAACCATGCCAGCATGCTGGCGATCCCGGGTTCGGGCAGCCTCAGCAGCGGGATGCAGCAGGTCGGCGACCGGCCGTTCATGCTGTCCGAATGGATCCACGTCTATCCGAACGAATGGGGCGTCGAGGGGCCGGCGATCATCGGCGCCTACGGGATGGGCTTGCAGGATTGGGACGTCAGCTACCTGTTTCAAAACGGCGATGACGGGCGGATCAGTCGCCGCATCGGCGACCAGCCGTGGGACGCGACGGCGCCCCAGGTGATCGGCATTTTTCCCGCTGTATCCCGCCAGGTACTCCGCGGCGATGTCGCCCCGGCCGAAACGACCGCGGTCCGACACGTCGATGTCGCCTCGCTGCTCCAGGGCAAGTTAGGCTTCGACGATCGGGTGACGCAGCGAGACGACGTCAAGTCGTTCGACAGCGACGCGGCACCGCTGCAAACCTTGGCGGTCAAGAAGTGCCAGGTCGTCTTCGGCGACACGTTTCGCGAAACCGAATCGGTCGATCTGGCCCCATTCATCGAAGGGTCGACCTATCGATCGGACACCGGTCAGTTGCGGTGGACCGCGGGCGAATCGGAGCGCGACGGACGGATCGTGATCGACACCCCCGGCACCCAAGCCGTCGTCGGCTTCGCGGCCGATCAGACTCACTCCTTGACCGACCTGCGGATCACGCCACGGTCGCCTTACGCGGCGATCTACGTCACCGCCCAGCACCGCGAGCGGCAGATCGACGATGCCGATCGCTTGCTGGTGGTAGCGATCGCCCGAGCCCGCAACACGTCGATGCGGTTCAACGAGCAAGAAAACCGCGTGCTCGAGCGAGGCGACTCGCCGGTCCGGTTGGAACCGGTGCGGGCCCGGATCGAATTGACACGTGGCGGCGAACCGACCGTCGAACTGCTCGACCACGACGGATTTCCGACCGGCCAAACGATCCCGGTCCGAGGCGGAGCATTCGAGATCGACGGCACCCGCGACCGAACCCCCTACTACCTGATCCGTTACAACTGACCACCAGCCGCCGGAAACGAGCTGTCCAGCGACGAAGGCTTCCTTCGCCGACACCAACAGCGTCCGCCTCGGCCCGAAAGGAGTACCCTTAGTTGACAATCAGGTTGACGGCGTCGGGTTTGAACTCGTCACTGAACGAGCGCCGTTTGTGTTCTGAATCGTGGGAAATGGTGACCTCCTGGGGGGATTTTGGGAAAATCCCTCGGCGTCCACCAGTCCTGGGCCACGAAAAGAGCCTCCGCCCGATCTGCGCCGAAGTCGATTTTGCAAGGCAACGGGAGATGTGGGAAACGATTTGCCCGGTCCCCTCCGGTGCCGGCGATAATGCGGCAAACGCCTGATTTCTGCACGTGAGCTATCGAAAAAGCGAATCTTTTGGTACTTCCACAATGCATCGCTCGCTCTGGGAGTCGCATGCAAGTAAAATGAAAGTAATTCTGGGAATTAACGCAAATGCTCGAATTTACTCTCGAAGGAAAAAATGATCGTCGTGCAGACTTCGCGGACACAACGGAGTTCTGTCGATCGCTCGTAGACTGTCTTCGACGCATGCACCGAGTTGATCACCCAGGCGCCTCGACGCTCCCCCGCTACCGAATCCAGAAGCTGGAAATCGGCAGTGCCTTGATCGGGCTATCGAGCGATCAGGAGACCGATCATGCCGTTACGCTTCTGACTCAAACGCTTAGCTCGATCCGTAACCGCCGGCAGTACGACGTACCGCTCAACGCCGAAGACATCCGAGCGTTTCGATCGCTTTCAGACCCGCTAGAAAGCCAAACATCGACCGTCATTGTCGCCGATATTCCCATTGACGCCGTATTTCGTGAATCTTGCGAATGGATGCTCGCTCAAGCTCCGAAAAGTTTTGGACAAGCAATTGGCCGCCTCGAAGGCATGAATGTCCATAATCGTTCGTTCTTCCGTCTTTACCCAGAAGGCCAGGACAAGGGTGCGGAGTGCTACTTCGCGGATGCCATGTACGACAAGGTTCATAGCGCGATGAAAAAGCGAGTGCAGGTTCGTGGCCTGATTCACCGAGACCCAGACGGCATCGGCATCGACCGCATCACGCAAATCGAGGATATCGAAATCGTTCCCGAGACCGCCGAGCTTCCGTCGCTGACCAGCCTGTTTGGACTTTTTCAAAACGCGCCCATTAATCGCGAGATGATTAACGAGGGGTGGGAATAAACGCCGATGCCGCCACGGGTTTGTTTTGACACGAACGCTTGGATTTCGATCCTCAACCAAGAAAGCCACGTCGATCTCGATTCGCTGATGTTGTGGACTGGAAAGATCCAAGATGGTCAAGCTACTCTGCTTGTCCCGGCGATTGTCAGCACGGAAGTCGGAGCCGGACCGGACGAAGCCGGTATTCGTCAGTTTGAGAATGCGTTGAAGCAACCGTATGTCGAGCAGATCGATATCACCCACAGCATTGGCCTTCGCGCGGGAAAGTTGCGACGGCAGGTGTTGGACCATGGATGGAAACTGAAAACACCTGATGCAATGGTCGTCATTGCCGCAGAAACGTTTCGGGCAAACTTCATTTTGTCGACAGACAAAGACGTCATCCGTCTGGACGGCAATTTCGGTCTTCGTGCCAAGATCGGCCCGCCGAATACCGGCCTGGATCTTCCTCTATTTAACCAAGGTTGAATTGCATCTGAGTGATCGCCCTTGATTCATGCATTTCAGCTCAATCAGCGTGGGACTGTGCTGCGTCTCGAACGGCCGCCCACCACACCCAAGCGACCAACACACCCGGCAACGGCAACCGAGCCACCAACGCCCAAAACGGAATCTCCGAAAAACTCGTCCGCAATCACAACCATGTGAACATTCGCCGGAAACACCGCCACCAACAAAGCAAGCAGCCTCCACACCGCAGCCCGCCGCAACTTCGGCACCGCAACGCCAATGCCACCAACCACCTCAAAGAACCCCGATACATAGACCAACGCCAGCGGCCAAGGCAAATACCCCGGCACGATCTTCAAGTAAAAATCAGGCGAAACGAAGTGGTTGACACCGGCAGCGATGAAGAGCACGCTCATTAATCCGAGCGAGGATAAGCGAAATATTGCTTCCTGTCTTCCTTCAATAATCGCTCTCCTCGTGGCAATTCTCCATTCGATAGTTCATCATCGACTTGCCTGCTCCTTTCCAAAGTTCTCAACCGATTCTGCGTAAGCTAGGTGACCTAAAGCGGACGCAAGCTCAGATTCCGGGATTTTCCCGTGTTCATGCAAATGGCGAATTGCTCGAATTCGTCGCCGGTAACCTTTGGTAAGCCGTGGTTTCTCTTCGTGAACCAATAGACCGTGAACTTTCATCCGATCACCAGCAGTCACCAACCGAGTCTTATGCTCCGCGATTCGCCATGTAGTCGGTCTAAATATCTGCTCAATCTCGGATCGCAAGGTGTCTGGTGGCTTCCCAATACCTGAGATCACGATGTCGTCGGCGTATCGAGTGAATGTTGCTTGCAGCCTACGAGCCATTTTGCTGATTGCATCATCAATTCGCGTCATCGCAAGGTTTGCAAGCACTGGACTTGCAGGCGATCCTTGAGCGAGAGAACCACCTAAGCAGTTAAGATCCGTTATTAGTTCTGCACCGGTTTCGGAATAACCAAGACCGACAAGGCTATCTATGACATCTGTGGCAGCGGTCGTTTGGAAGCAGTCGGCAATGTCAGTTGAGAAAATCCAATCTTTCTGACAGTGCCGTGAAGCGGCTTCAATTGACGATCGTCCAGGTACAAAGCCGACAACGTGCGGAGGAAACTCAATAGCACGCGAAAGATAGTGCCCGAACCACTTCTGAATGATCTTGATGGCGACACGCGGAGCTTGAATTCGACGTTTTTTTCGACCCTTGCGGATTTCAAACACGTTGTAGTATCGACGTGGCCGATGTCGCATCGTCCCGATGAATTGCGGTCGAAAACCGAAGAGAACACCAAGCGAGCGAGTCGAGGCGACGGGTGGCAATTCTTTTGCGCACAACGCTCGAATCGCCGATTCATCGGCTGCTCGCGTATCGTCGTCCAGAGCAGACAGATACTTCGTGAGGTCGGTAAATAGAACGAGGGGCGGCGGCTCTTTCATCAGTCAAAAAGCGAAGTTGTGCACTTCCGTTGGGGAACGGTGCTGTTGTTTGTGGAGCGCGGAGCAGCGGAACAAACAACAGCACCGAACCTTCTGTGGCTGACTTTCGCAAATGAGGGCGATACGCCCTCGCGCGAGAAGGTTCGCACACCACCCCTCGTGCACGCTATTGTAGCCAGTTCCTTTTCGCAAGAGCAAGGGCGCGTTGAATATCCGGTGAATTTCGGTGTTCTAGACGTGGAAGATAGCCAAGACCTTCTTCGGTCAGGACAAAACCAACGTCCTTCTGAAATTTCACGAGTTTTCGTCGAGCAAGACGGTCAAGTTGGCGATCGAGCCAACAGGCGTTTGGGACATGCAAGGAATCGTGCTGAAGGCTTACGAGCAATTGCTCGGCAGAGACCGGAGCGAGAACGGAAACGTGCCTGAGTAACTGATATTCGCTGGGTGCGTCGCCTCGGAGTACTGCGTAGAGAATCGAATCAGCAGTGAACCCCATCTTGTCGAGAATCGTCGATATTCGTTTCGCCATTCGCTTCCGAACATCATCATCTGGAAGATCATCGAAATCTTGGACAACAATCACCACATCGCAGTCGTCGCCATCGACGGACAAGACAACATCAGCAAGCGTCGCATCGAATTGCTTCGCAAGTACCTTGAGCAGCGTGGACGACATTGCTTCGTTCTCCACTCCGGCGAGCCGTCTTACATCGACGTTTAATCCCAGGTCGCGAAGAAGACGATTCTCTAACATCGCAACAGCTCGATCCGTCGCGTCGCGTTCCGATGGTGGAAGTAGCAAAATGAACTCGCCACTGTCAAAGTCGCGTTCGACTCCAGAGTCAGAGTATTTTCCGTCT
>SKZY01000381.1 GCA_007127095.1 Planctomycetaceae bacterium | reverse complement strand
GCGATCAAGACCATCCTGACCAGCGGCGACAGCTGGATATCACGCCACCACTGCGTCAGGTGACGCCAGCCGATCGCAACGGCTTGGGCCAACGGTTCCTCCGGCGGAACTAACCGCACAGGTATCTCCGCGGCCGGAATTTCCGCGTTCGGTGTTTCCGCGGCCGGTGCTCCTGCGTTCGGGTTCTCGGTGGCTGTTCCCTTCGGTGCGGAGCCGCTAGCCCGCTGTTCGATCGCTTGGATCATCGCCGTAGCCGAACTCCATCGCTGGTCAGGATCCTTCCGGAGTGCGATCTCGACCACGTCGCGCAGCGGTGGAGCGATCGGATCGAGGTCGGGCAGTGCGGTCAGGTGTTTCATGATGATCTCGTGCGACGTCTGACCGTCGAACGGGAGCCGGCCGGTCAGCATCTCGTAGAGAATGACGCCCAACGCGTACAAATCGATTTCTCGACCGTATTCGCCACGACTGATCTCGGGCGCCATGTAGTGAAACGTCCCGACACTCTCGGTTTGGCCTCCCCGTCGAGTCTCCGAGATGATTTTGCTCAGCCCATAATCACCAACTTTGACGATGCCGAAATCGTCGAACAGGTTGCCCGGCTTGAGATCGCGGTGAACCAATCCCTGTTGGTGCAGGTGGGCGACCCCGGTCGCCGCGGCGGTCAACCAGCGGATCGCTTCGTCGGCGTCGAGTCCGGCCGGCCGCTCGTCCAGAACGTCGCGCAAGCTGGGACCGGCGACGTACTCCATCACGACCCACCAAGTCTCGTTGCGATCCTTGCAGACGTCATGCAGCGAGACGAGATTGGGGTGTTTCAGGTTCAGACAGTGTGAGACGCCTCGAAGTTCAACCTCCAGATGTCGCTGGACCCGCTTCAACGCCACCTCCTTACCGGCGTCGCTGATCGCGAAATAGACTTCGCCAAAACCGCCGATCCCCAGGCCTCGGCGGATCGTGAACCGATCGAGCACCCGCGTACCGCTGGCCTGCGAAAAATGGGTGGCGGCGGGGTACACGGTTGGCGGCATTAGCGGTGGCTCCGGGCGATCGTCGGACAAACACAAGACGATTGTGAGGCGGTTATTGCTCCACCCCAGGGCGCTCCGTAACGCCGTCGAACAAGAAAACCCTGTTTTAACATCGCTTGAATCGTCTCCGAAAAAAATATCAACCGACAGAGTCGGATTCGATCACCAGCGACCAATCCTCCCGCCGCCAAGGACGACACTCGTCGATCGGCTCGGCGTCGAGCCTGTTACCGCGGATCCACCAGCGATCGCGGCGGCGAAACAATACCCATTCCTGCGAGGACAGCCGGGCGACCCGAATGTGATTGAACGGTTCAGGCCCGATCAACAAGGTTTGGTCGAACAGGATCGTCGCGTCGACCGGCGACACCCAGCGGTACGGTGGCGCTACGGTGATCACCGCCGATCGACTCAGCGGGCTGGGGCGACGGTAATCGAGCTGGGGCCCCGCATCACCTACAGAGCCCCGCCTTTCCAATGGTAACCGTTGTTCATCACGCAGCGGATAAACCGTGGCCAGCGGGTCGGTTTCGAGCTGATCGCCGGTCGGCGTCCGCAACAGTCGGGCGACCCGACGTGGCCAGCCACAGCGTAAAGCGAGCTCCGCCGGTGGGTCTCCGCCGGCGCCGCCGATCGTGAATCGATCGCCTTGCCAGACGTCAAACCCACCGCCGCGATCGACCCACACCCTCCAGCGCCGAATCGAGGTCGCCGCTGGGGCTGTGGACGAATCATCTGTCGATTCCCGATTCGTCACGTTTCGCTCGCCGGAAAGGAATAGATCAAGAGCAGCCGCCGGTCAGCCTCAACGATCGACACTCGTTGCTGTGTCGTCCAAGCGAATCGCGGCCAGTCCTTCGGTGACCGGTTGTTCCCGGTTATCGAGGTAGCTCGAAATCTCGTCGAGCAGGTCGGCTCGCGAAGATTCGTCGAGTCGAATCGCTCCGGGGGTGATCGACACAGTCGCGGCGACCTCCTCCTCGACATCGATCCGGGCCGCGATATCGTCGAGCAAGTCTCGCGTCCGCGACAAGTGGCTGTCATCCAGATTCAGCTCGCTCGCCGTTTGAGCGACCCGCAGCGACCCGACCCGAGCTTGCAAATTTTCGATCTCGACCTCCAACTGGTTTTTGGCAGCCAACATCGCTTCCAACTTATCGCCAGCGGATCGGACCGAAGCTTCGCGGGCGGCAACCATTTCCTGCAACCGATCGTAGGTTTCGCGACGCGTCTTGAAGCGATCGAATCGACCCGACAAATCGTCACGCACCTGCGCCGCGGTGTAGGTGCGGCCGGCATACGTGTAATGGGTGTCCCCGGCCTTCAGGTCGCTGCTGAGACGCTCGATCTCATCTTGAGCCTGGTCGATCGTTTCGCGGCATTGTTCCGCCTGTCGTTGCAACCGGGCCAGTTCGATCTTTTCACGGGCGATCTGCTTGGCATTTTTCGCGATTTCCGGCTGCAGGTCACCGATCATCTGACGGGCACGCTTTAGCTCCCACTCGAGAGGGACCGCGTCGCCGGCCGATTGCGTCAACCAATTAAAACCACAACGGGCATAGCTGCCCAACGGTGTGATCGTCGTAACGCCTGAGAGCAGCGAGACGACACCGATCACAACAAGCACTTTTTTCAACATTTTCGTTTCCCCTCGTGATGGTGAACTGTGGCTGCTCAGAACTACCGAGAGCCTGTTTCCGACGAGCCGATCGGGTGTGCCGGCGATCGCTATCGGTTTTCAAAAGGGGATTCGCCCGACTCGAGCCGATCTTGGAAAAGAAACGAAAAAAAACCACAACCCACACCGAAAACTCATCTGCGTTCGGTAAAAACGGAACTCGAATCCGACGGCGTGCGTATCAATGGCAAGTTAATGCTCGCTATTGCCGATTTAACGGTTTATCGTTATCCAATAGAGAGGCCGTTTGTAAAACCGCACCGCGAGTTGCCTGACTTACTGGCAGGCGGACGGAGCGATCCGCCACAAATGTGGCAACAACGGCGGCCGAAAAGCTCAAAGGCGTTCCGACCGAAAAACAACAAGCCCTTCCTCGGAAAAGAGTTAGGCGACAAACCAGGAAGCCGGCTAGACACCGGTATTAGAGTTGCTCATTCAGTCACTTGCCGGTTCTCAGGTAACAGAGATGAACCTCAGGATCGGAAGGCCACTCCAACGAGTACTGCATGACGACCGAAGCGATTTCCAAGCAGCGTGATTTTCACCACCACCGGCAACGGATGCCGCCCCCAACCGGAGTAGCCTAAGATGACGACTTCGAGCGACCACAACAGCCAAACGCCCCAGGCTGCTACTCCGACGAGCCGACACTGGCAGGAGGTTACCGATTCGCTCTCTCAATCTGCGACGAAGCGGTTTGGAGAGTGGATCGATGCCCGCCTTGCCGATTTGGAGACGTCACAGGCGGATTTCGTCACCGGACGATCACTGCTGAAGAGCCTCCGCCGCTAAACTTGGCTCGTTATCCTGACGGCGTTGATATGCTTCCCCCGTCAGGCAGGTGAAATGCGATCGTTGCCGTTTCCGTTCATCGCCCCGGTCCACCTGGGGACGAGTGCTTGGCTGTTGCGATTGCGGTGGTTTGCCGTCTTCGGTCAACTCGTGACCGTCTTCGCGGCGGGTTGGTTCATCGGCAACGCCTTGCCGTGGTTTCCGCTGCTGTCACTGATCACCTTAACCGCAGCCAGCAACCTCGCCTACGCCGTCTGGTTGACTCGATCGAACGGTCGCGGGCCGGACCGAATCGCCACGATTCTGATGGTGATGGATTTGGCGACCTTGACCGCGATGCTCTATTTCAGCGGCGGCATCGACAATCCGTTCAGTCTTTTCTATCTGGTCAATCTGGCGGTTGGCGGGGTGATTCTCCGCCCGCGGTGGGCCTGGTTGCTCGCGGTTATGGCGATCCTCGGCTGCGTGCTGTTGATTTTTCGCTCGATCCCGATCGAGGGATTGGTCGAATCGCAACGCCGACCAGACCTGTCGCCGCACACGATCGCGTTGTTGATCGCCTTCGCCACCTGCGCCATCGTCGTGACCCACTTTGTCACGCGTACCGCCGCGGAACTGACCCGAAGTGAACGTCGACTGAGCGAAATCCAGGCCGAGAATCAACGCGTCTTGCGGCTCCAGGGGCTGACAACCTTGGCTGCCGGTGCAGCCCATGAATTGGCCACGCCGCTGTCGACGATCGATGTCATCGCCCGTGAATTGGGACGTCATCTGCAGGATTGCGAAACACCCGAGTCGGTCCGCCAAGACGTCCGCCTGATCGACCAACAGCTCGAAATTTGTCGCCAGATTTTGCGGCGAATGCGAGGCGGTGTCGGCGATTCGATGGCCGATCGCTGGCACCAAACGACGGTCGGCGAGCTGATCGACTGCGCTCTCGAAGGGGTTCGCGACCCCGATCGGGTCGATGTCGACGATCCGCCCGAAGCGATCGAGCGGCAATCGTTGTGGATCCCCCAAGAAGCGGTCGCTCAAGCGATCCGAAACCTGATCCACAACGGTCTCGATGCTAGCGGCCCCGGCGGGCGAGTTCGATTGGAAACCCAGGTAGCCGACCAGCGAGTCGCGTTTTGGATCCGCGATAGTGGTTGCGGGATGAGTGAGGAAGAACTCGGGCGGGCCGGCGAACCGTTTTTCACGACCAAGGAACCGGGGCGTGGGATGGGACTGGGCTTATTCTTGACCCGCAACGTCGTCACCCGGTTGGGCGGTTCGCTCGATTTCCGCAGCGTCCCCGGCGTTGGGACCGAGGCGATCGTAACGCTCCCCTGCGGCCAAAATCCGGGCTCACCGACCGCGTGATCAATGGGGAATCTGAAATTGGCTTTGTGCCGCTCGAGCCGGCTTGATACCGTGATACCTGCCGCCCGGATGTACTTACCGACGGCGACATTGCGATCATGCGGACCACGGAACGGTCCGCTCTCGGTTCGGAAAGGATTCTTCATACTATGCGGTGCAATCCGTCATTCGGATCGGTTCGTGGTGTCGCTACGAGGCTGGGTTCCTTCGGGCCCCAAGCGACCCGGGTAGGCCTTGTATCGCTGGGGTTGTTGCTGGCGATGCCGTCCACCGGTCCGGCATCCGGTCCCCCTGTCGATGACCGTTACTCGAGTAACGGTCCGGCGACCGGGTTCGTAATGCCCGCGTCCACGACTGCTAAGTCGACGGCCCAGGACGACCCGAGTCTGATTCCACCCACGGGCCTGATTCCACCCAACGCGATGCGACCGGTGCCGATCACGGCGCCAGCGGCCGATTACTCATCTGCGGACTACCCGTCGGTCGAACAACCCGCCGCTGCTGAGACAGCACCGCCGCCGCAGATACCCCCGACGCCGCCCGCTGCCGCTGCCGCTGCGTCGGTTGAACCGACCGAGCCGAGTTCACCGGCGTTGAGCATCGCGGCGGTCGAGGCGTTGCGTGCCGAGTCGGCTGGGGCGACGCTTTCGGACGAAGTTCGAGCCCAATTGGACGAACATCTCAATCGGGCGATCGAACGGATCCAGGAGGCCAACAAGTTCGCAACTCTGACCGCCAAGCTGCGGCAAGAATCGGCCGGGGCGGCCGAGGAGATGGAACGATTGCAGGCCACGGCGATGGCCACCAAGGAACCGATTGCGGCGTTGCCGACCAACCTTGCCGAGCGGACCGCCGACGAAATTCGCTCGGCAATGCAGGCCGCCGAAGTGACTCACGGCGAATTTCGGGGGCGAGTCCAATCGCTGACCGCCGAAATCGATCGCCGGGCCGCCCGATTGGGACAATTGCCCGAACTGCTATCGCAGACGCGGACGAAACTGGAGGATGTCGGCAAACAGTTGGCCGCTCTACCGCTGGCCGGCGACCCCTCCGAAGTGGTGCCAGCCCGTCGCATTCGTCTGGAGGCGACCCAGCTCGCCTTGCAACGAGAGGTCGATTCGCTGCAACAGGAGACGCGCACCTACGGCGAATCGACGCGGCTGATGAGTCTCCGCCGTGATGTTGCCGAACGTTCGCTCAAGGCGGCTCAACGACAACTGACCGAACTGCAACGCGCGTTGGCCGAACGTGAACGACGCGATGCGGAACGGCGTGCCGCGGCGGCCCGTCGAGCAGCTATCACGGCCCACCCGACCGTCCGTGATGCGGCGAAAGTCAACAGCGAATTGGCCGAAACCAACTCGCGACTTGTCGCGGCCATGGAGACGATCCGCAACGACCTGGGCATAGCCGAAGCCGCTTCCGAAGAACTCGGCTCTCAATATCTCGATACCCAAAAACGGGCTGAGGCGGCTCAGTTCTCTCAGGCGATCGGGCTGATGCTGCGGAGCCAACGGGCTGAGCTTCCCGATACCGAGTACTACCGTGAACGCGCCCGAAAACGCAAGCATGAGGATTCCGAACTCAACTTCAAACTGCTGGAGTGGGAAACCGAACGTCGCAAGATCATCGATACCGCGGCGGTCGTGGAGAAAAATCTGGGCATGGTCAGCGAACAACTCGGGCTGATCGAACAGGTCGACGTGGCCAACGAATTGAACGAAGTCTTCACCGCTCGACTGCACCTGTATGCCGAACTGATCGCCAACGCCCGGAATCGACTCGGCCGCATGAGAGAGCTGCAGGCCGCCGAGGACAAATTGATGACGGTGATCGATGGGCATGCCACGTTCATCTCCGAACACATCTTGTGGGTCCGCAGTACCGCGCCGCTATCACCCTCGCTGATCCCGCCGACGGTGACCGCGATCGGCGAAACGCTCAGCCCGCGTGCGTGGCTGGACGTCTTCGAAAAACTGACCGGTGACGTTAAATCGCATCCGATTTTCCAGCTATTGATCATCCCGCCGGTCTGGTTATTGATCACCCGTAGACGGTTGTGGGAGCGACTAGACGCATTGTCCCACGACGCGCTGCGGTCCAGCGCCACCGGTTTGCAGCCGACGTTTCAGACGATCCTCTGCACTGCCTTGCTGGCGATTCCGGTCCCGGCACTGCTAGCATTGTTCGGATGGCGATTGACCGAAGCCGCCACGGTCGGCGAGTTTTCGTACGCGCTCGGTAAAGCGACCTGCGTGACCGCTTTGGCGTGGGCCTTGTTGAACTTCATCCGCCACGCCTGTCAGCCGAACGGCTTAGCCGAATCGCATTTCGGCTGGGGCGAAGAATGTACCGCAGCGATCCGCCGGGCGACGGCGATGGCCAAGGTCACGTGCCTGCCGGCAAGCTTCATCTGTCTTTATTCGCAGTACACCGGCGATGAGCTGTTGATCAGCACGGTCGGCCGCTTGGCACTTATTTTCGAGTCGTTGGCGTTGGCCACGATCGCCTTCGAATTGCTCCGTGGTAGCAGCCCCATCGCGGCCGCGATTCATGCCGCGGAAGACCGCGCATGGGCGAGCCACACCTATCGGATCTGGGCATCGGCGTTGGTGCTGGCACCGATCGTCTTGGCCTTCGTATCATCGATTGGCTATCACTACACCGCGACGCGTTTATCGATCCGCGTGGTAGCGACCTGGGGCGTAATCGCCCTGCTGATCGGGCTTCGCGCCGTCGCCTTGCGGTGGCTGTTCGTCGTCTATCGTCGTTTCGCGATCCATCGTAGCCGTGAAAAACGGGCGGCGCTGGCGCTCGCCCGCGAAGCGGTCGGCGGCGAGGGTGGCGATGTGTCGGTGTCAGGCGGAAATCCGCTGGAACCCAAACTGTCGGATGTCAATGTTCAGGCGCAGCGGCTGATCCGGATCGCCGCGACCGTGATCGGGGCGGCCTTGCTCACCCTGGTGTGGCGAGAGATTCTGCCGGCGATCGGCTACCTCGATCGGTTTACGTTTTGGGAAAACGGAGTGCTCCCGGTCGACGATCAAGGTGAATCGCCGATGGTCTCCCTGTTGGACCTACTCGTCGGCGTCGCCATGATGACGATCACCTTCCTCGCCTGTCGCAATCTGCCGGGGCTGCTCGATATCACCATTCTGCAGCGGTTACCCCTCGATCCCGGCGCCCGCTACGCCGCCAGCGCGATCACCCAATACCTGTTGTTCGTGATCGGCGTCGCCGTCGCCTTCCGACAGATCGGGATCGGCTGGCAGAGCGTCCAATGGTTGATCGCCGCGATGACCGTCGGGCTCGGCTTCGGTCTGCAAGAGATCTTCGCTAACTTCGTCTCGGGGATCATCCTGCTATTCGAACGGCCGATCCGCGTCGGCGATACGGTGACGATCGGCAATGTCTCGGGGACGGTCACCCGGATCCGAATTCGAGCGACCACCGTACTCGATTGGGACAACAAGGAATTGATCGTCCCCAACCGAGACTTCGTGACGGGGAACCTGGTCAACTGGACGTTGTCGAACCCGAACCTGCGAGTCGTCATTCACGTCGGGATCGCCTACGGGTCGGACACCCGGTTGGCGACCCGCTTGCTCCAGGAAGTCGCCGCGGCTCACCCGCTGACGCTGCCAGACCCGACACCCGTCGTCGTCTTTTCGAGTTTCGGTGCCAGCAGTCTCGATTTTGAACTGCGGGTTTTCGCCTCGGGCCTGGCGAATTCGCGGATCCTGCGACACGAATTGCACATGGCGATCGACGATGCCTTCCGCGAACACAAGATCGAGATTGCATTCCCCCAGCAAGACTTGCACGTCCGCTCGCTGCCCACCTCTCTGGTCGACCAAATGTCGCTTACCGCGGCGAGCGAGGCGGCGAGCAAGCAGCAGTCGGCCGACTCGGACTCGTCACGAAAGCAGGTCGCTTAGCTGGGGCGTCACGCTGGCCGAGTTCAACTCGCTGGCCGCGACCGACGTTCGTGTTAGACTCGGGCTGATCCCTAGCACCGACTCGCCCCGTCTCCGTGGAGCTGATTACATGCATTATCAAACCGTTTCGGCTGTGGCCGGCAACGCCAGCTTGACCGTTACCACCTGGCTGCTGGTCGTCTCGGCGGCCGTCTGCCAACCGGCCCTCTCCCAAGACTCGGCAACGAATCCAGCGGCGGAAACTCGTGAGGCGGAAACGTCAGCCGATCCGGAGTTCGTCGTCGAACCGGGCTTCACGCCGCTGTTCGATGGGCGTTTGCTGTCGGGATGGGAAGGGAATGCCGCCTGGTTCCGCGTCGAGCAGCGGGCGATCGTCGGTGGCAATCTGCAAGACAAAATCCCGCACAACTATTTCCTCTGTACAACCCGCGAATTCGGCGACTTCGATCTGCGGTTGCAGGTCAAGACGGTCGGCGAAGGGGCCAACGGTGGGATCCAGTTCCGCTCTCGCCGAATCGCCGGCAGCGAGGAGGTGTCGGGTT
The DNA here is from genome assembly GCA_007127095.1 of Planctomycetaceae bacterium. Lineage (GTDB taxonomy): Bacteria > Planctomycetota > Planctomycetia > Pirellulales > Pirellulaceae > UBA6163. Next base: position 5,511 of record SKZY01000381.1, on the reverse strand, counting down.
ATCAGGCCGACGTCGGCGGGATCGGTGAACGGTTGATTTGGGGGAGTCTGTATGACGAGTCACGCCGTCGCCGTTTCGTCGCCGAAGCCGCTCCCGAGGTCATCAAGCCGCTGGTCAAACCCGACGATTGGAATGACTACCGGATCCGCTGTGTCGGACCGAAGATCGAACTGTTCGTCAATGGTCAGCGGACTGTGGAATACACCGAACCCGATGATACGATCCCGCAAACGGGCATCATCGGCTTGCAGATCCACTCGGGGCCGGCGACGGAGGTTTGGTACCGTCACCTGCGGATCAAAACGCTGTGAGTGAGCTTGCCGAGAGACCCGGGTTCCGTGACGGGGCAAGCGTCGCGTTCGTCTATTTCGATCTCGGCAACGTGTTGGCGACTTTTGACCCGTCACGGGGGTGTCGCAATGTCGCTCAGCGCTGGGGGTGCGACGCCGATCAGGTCCGTCGTGTGGTCTGGGATTCGGGGCTCCAAGACCGCTTCGAGCACGGCGCCATCGACCCTCGACAGTTTACGGATATCGTCCACCGAGAACTCCACCTCGACCCGCGGGAGGTCGACAGCGGCGAGTTGCTCGATCGACTCTGCGACATGTTCGAGCCGATCGACGAGATGGTTGAGATCGTCGACTCGGTGCGGGCGGCGGGGATCAAACTCGGTATCCTCTCGAACACCTGTCTGGCGCATTGGGGGTGGCTGCAAACACGTCGCTACGCGGCTCTGCAAGGCCCTTTTGACAGTCTGATCCTGTCGTATGAACACGGCGTCATGAAGCCGGCGGCGGACATCTATCAGGTCGCGACTCGTGCCGCACTCGGAGCCGTCCCGACCGCGACGGCCGAGTCGATCCTGTTTTTCGACGATCGGCTCGAAAACGTCGACGCGGCACTCGCTCACCGCTGGCAAGCCCACCGCTTCACCGATGCGAACGCGGCCCGTGAAGTGTTACGATGGTGGGGCATCGGATAAGGATCTGCCGAGAAAAAGTGTCACCTTCGACCTGCCAACATGAACAACTTGCCTCGCGAGGGATCGCAACAACTGGCCGCTTCGCTCGGTGAACGCCGAGACGACAAAACGACTCACCTCGGTGGGATCGATGAGGGGGTCGCGTCACGTGAAGATCGTATCGGGACGACCCTCGTCGCGGTGATCGATATCGGTGCGACCAGCATCCGCATGTCGGTCGCGGAGATCGCCCCCGACGGCGATTTCCGCACGCTCGATACGCTTGTCCAGGCCGTCGACCTCGGTCGCGAGGCGTTTGATACTCGGCGAATTTCGCGGGCGACGATCGAACGATCGGTCAATATCCTCCGCCGGTTCCAGCGAGTTCTGCGCGAATACGGTATCCGTAGTGGCCCCCACATCCGTGTCGTGGCGACCTCCGCGGTCCGCGAAGCGATCAACCGGTTGGCGTTCACCGATCGGATCTTCATCGCCACCGGGTTGGTCGTCGAGGTGATCGACGAGGCGGAGGTCAGCCGGGTGACGTTCATGGGTGTCAGCCCCCACCTCGAACGTGACGACGAATTGCGGGCGGCCCGCTCGGTGATCGTCGAGGTCGGCGGCGGGAGTACCGAATTGTTGGTCATGCGTGACGGCAACATGCTGCTCAGCGATACGCTCCGTCTCGGTTCGCTGCGACTGGTCCAATCGCTCGATTCGATCCACTCGACCGCCACTCGCCGTCGCCAATTGATGGAATACCAAATCGCGCGGATCATCGATCGGGTGAGTGAAACGGTGATCGACGAGCCCGACACACGGCTGATCGCGATCGGTGGCGACGTCCGTTTCGCCGCCCGCCAACTGCTCGATCATTGGCCGGCAGACACCTTGGCCAAAATTCCCACTGCGAGACTCGAAACGCTGACCAACGACGTCTTGCGGCTGAACGAAGATGCGGTCGTCAAAAAGTATGGCGTCAGCTATATCGAAGCGACTACGCTCGGCCCGGCCCTGCTGGTCTACCTGTTGCTCGCCCGCCACTTCCGCGTCGACCAAATCCTGGTTTCCGACAGCAACCTCAGGGATGGGTTGATCTATGAGATGGCGGTCCGCGGCAGTTGGACCGAAGCGTTTCGCAAGCAGATCGTTCGCTCGGCAATCTCGCTCGGCCGCAAATGCGACTTCGACGAAGAACACGCACTCCAAGTCGCCGACCTCGCCAGCGAATTGTTCGGCCAACTCCGCGGCGAACACCGGCTCAGCGATCGACTCGAAGTGCTGCTGCACATCGCCGCGATCCTCTACCAGATCGGCAGCTTCATCAATGCTCGCAGCAGTCACAAACACGCGATGTACATCATCCGTAACAGCGAACTGTTCGGGCTCAGCCGCAACGATCTGTTGTTGGTCGGCCTGGTCGCTCGCTACCACCGTCGCGCCTCACCCCAACCGACCCACGAGGGCTACGCCACGTTGACGCGTGAAGACCGCGTCGTGGTCAGCAAGTTGGCGGCATTGTTGCGGGTGGCGATCGCGTTGGACGAAACCCGCAGCGGTCGCGTCCGTCAAATCCGCTGCGTCCGCGAGCCGAAACGGCTGATCATCGAAACGCCCGACGTCGAAGACGTTTCGATGGAACAACTCGCTTTACGGCAAAACGGTTCGCTGTTTCAGGAGGTCTTCGGCATCCCGGTGATGCTCCGCGCCGGACACTAAAAGTTGAACCCGGGACGCTGAAAGATGAACCCGGGACGCTGAAAGATGAACCTGGGACGCTGATCGCTACAACAGCAACCCCTCGGCGCCGTCGCGACTCTCCCATTCGCGACGAACCTCGCGAAGGCCATAAGCGCACAACTCGAACTGTTCGCTCAACCGCATCAGCAACTCACACGGCGGCGGACCGTCGCCCCCTTCGATCTCGGCGGCGATGCGATAGGCTCGCTTCCCCTGACTGCAGTAATCGAAGTAGCCGTCGACCGCCGTTGTAGACTTCAGCTTCCGCAAGCTCTCCGGATACATCCCGCTCCAAAAGAGCGTGAAATCGCCGATGTGGCGGTGGACTTCGCGACGGGCCAAGCCGATCCGCTTGTCGGCCTCGGTCAACATTTCGAAGACTTCGGTCGCCGGTTTGCCGCTGCTTCGCCGCACTCGATGCAAAGATTCCGTGCGGACGAATCGGAGCAACAAATCACTCAAATAATCGACCAACTGAACGTCGGCGACTCCCAATCGCGACTCGAAGATATACTCGGAAAGCCCCGCAAAGAACCGTTCGATCACGGTCCCACGCCCCACATCCTCACCGCCGGATGGATTTCGATCAGGCAACAAAACGACACCTCCTCGCCCAATGGCAAATCTGGCCCCATGGTACCGCCTGAGCCCGACGACAACCGTGAGCCCGACGGCCTATCTGAGATAGGGTGATCCCGCCTGAGTTCTACAACTAGTCGCGATTCGCACGGCGGTCAATAGAGATGACTACCGCCCATCCGCAGGAAACGATTGGGAGAAAACGTCGCCCGCGTTCAACGACAGCGATCGCGAGGATCGGTCAATCCGTCGGCAAGTCGTCGCAACGCTTCGGTTTCGATTTGCCGGACCCGCTCGCGAGTCAATCCCAGCTCGGCACCGATCTCCTTGAGCGTCCGCGGTTCGCCACCACCCAATCCGAAGCGGAGCCGCAGTACGGTCGCGTCCCGTTCATCGAGCGCCCCGACCAATTCCATCGCGTGGCGGAGGATGTCATGGTCGAGCATCGCCTCATCGGGTGACTTGAGCCGCTCGTCGGTCAGCATGTCGCCGAGCGACCATCCCGATTCGGTCTGGTCACTCTGCGGTGTGCTGTTGTTGATGTGGATCGCTTTGCGAATGATCGGCAACTTTTTCTTCGGCAGCCCCAGCAACCGAGCGATCTCCTCCTGCGTCGGTGTCCGCCGCAATTCGTCGCTGAGACGTGCCGTGGCCCGACGCCACTTGCTCAGCAATTCGACCATATAAGCGGGGATCCGAATCGTCTTGCCGCTGTTGATCAAAGCTCGCTTGATCGACTGCTTGATCCAGTAACTCGCATAGGTACTGAACCGGGTCCCGATCTCCGGGTCGAAACCTTCGACGGCACGCAACAGCCCGAGATTGCCTTCCTCGATCAGGTCCTGCAGCCCGAGACCTTTGCCGGTATAGCCGCGAGCGATGTTGACGACCAGACGCAGATTCGCTCGGACCATCCGGTCACGTGCCCGGACGTCTCCCTGAGCGATCGCCCGGGCTAACTCGGTCTCCTCGACCGCGGTCAACAGCGCCATTTCGTTGATCTCGCGGAGGTAGGTCTCCAGCGGCGATTGGACCGCTCCGGCGGGACGCCGCAGTACCGGACGACGCTCGGCCACCAGGTCGCCGTCGGGGTCGTTAAAAGCGGGACTGTTCAGATACGGGTCATCGGCGGCGAGTAGTTGAGAATGCGGCATGGATCGGGCCTCAAGAGGGGCGATAGCGATGATTCGAACGAGTCACGCCGTGACCGACGACCGGCTCATGACGTCATCCCGTCGCCGCCCGATCATGATCGGATCGATGCCGATCCGCTCAGTGCGATCGGCACAGCGCGATCAGCACAGTGCGATCAGCACAGTGCGATTGGCAAAGCGCGATCGGCACTCAGCGGATCAGGTCGGGCAGCGGCGTTGGGGACATGAGCCGAGGGGGAGGTGTCGCGGTCTCGGCGGAGGCCAATGCCTCGTTGTGGGGTCATCGGCGATCCGGCTCGGCTTCCTACACGGGCTGCTAAATATGAACGGATATTCCGACGTTACCGGTCGAGGGAGTTCCAGCGACTGGCGGCCCGCCAGCGGCTGGCTCGATCCGCGCCGGTTCCCCACGGCCAGCCGAACCCGCCGCTCAGGCCAGAGCCAAGCCGTGCCAAGTGGAGAGGATGGAAAGAGCGGACTTCACCAAAAAGACCCACAAACCACATTGAATCAACAAGCCACTTCGGTAGCAATTTGGTAGAACAAGTCGCCTAAGACCACCATTTGGATCGTTCTGTACGCCCACACCAGTCACGCTGATGCCCACCTCATTGCTCAACCGATCGGCTGCTTCTGCCAACCCGGTTCGACCCGGTCAGGCGCCGTCGAACTCACAGCACTCCCGGCTCGAGAGGACCGCCGCGATCGAACTCACCGGGTTGCCCCGTCTGCTGCTTCTCGCGACCTGCCTGCTTTCGGTCTGCTCGATTTCGCCCCGCCCTGTCTCCGCCGATGATTGGCCGTCGTACCGCAACGGCCCCGACCGTCAGGGCTCGACCTCCGAGGTCGTCGACGGTCCGCTGCAACCGGTCTGGAACTACCGGACGCCGGTGCCGCCGCGGCTCGCTTGGTCGAGTGCCGAGGGACGGGTGATGGAATCGAAGCTGATCGGCCACCGGACGAAATATGACGACGCCTTGCACCCGGTGGTCGTCGGCGACCGCGTCTTCCTCGGCTCATCGGTCGATCATCATGTCCACTGCCTCAACCTGGCTAGCGGCGAGTTTCTCTGGAGTT
>SKZY01000439.1 GCA_007127095.1 Planctomycetaceae bacterium | reverse complement strand
GCGATACATCTCTGCCGGGGCCGTAAGGCCCCGGACGCGGTCACCCAATGGCAATCAGCCCGGAGGGCGACACATCGTCGGCGAGCGTACAAACTGGAACGCATGTGTCGGCCTCCGGCCTGGGTTGCTGGCTTCTCGTTCCAGCCCGATAAGCGGCATGGAATCTGCCGAAGTAATCGCAACCGGTCCACCGCATCGGAAATTTAATTCCCACCTTACCGACAAAAACCAGCGCACTCGAGGTTTCGTCGCAACCCCAAATTTTTGACAGCCCAGGCTTAACCTTCGGTACGGTCGGGCGCACCCACGTATTCTCACCTCTCGGTGAGATAGCCTCGATTCGTATTCTCGTCGGTTCATAGCCCCCATGCCAGCCGATTGGGGGGAGAATGTTCTCGGCCGCAGACGGAGACCTGATGCGGGCGTTGGTTCGGTGTTCCGTGCCCTGCCCGAAGAGTCTGCCCGAAGAGCCTGGCCATGGCCCTTGCCGGACGGAACGGCGGCTCGGTGCCGCTTCAGTCGTAACTCCAGTCTGGGGGGCACTACCGCCTATTTGCTCGCCGAGGATGGCCTGCAAATGGGGTGGAAGCCGCCAGCAGCGCGTGGCGATTGCCTCAAAATCGGTGGTTGATCGGAACCGTAACGGCTGCCGCGGGTTAAAGCACGGCTAGAATGGCTTTATCGATTTACCGTTTCTCATCGAGCGTGATCCTATGAAACCGATTCGAACAACCGTCTGGGTGGTGCTGGCCCTCCTCGGATTGAGCGTTTCGACGCCTGCCTTACTCGCACAACCGCCCGGTGACCGAGGTGACCGAGGCCGTTTTGGTGGCGGAGATCGCGGAGATCGCTTTGGCGGTCGCGGAGACCGTGGCGGCGATGGTGGTGAAGAGCGAGGCGAACGTGGTCGCGATCGTGGAGGTCGCGGCCGTGGTGGGCCTCCCGGCGGCGGATTTCCTGGTGGCGGCGGCCCTCCCGGCGGTGGTTTTCCCGGAGGTGGCGGATTTCCTGGCGGCGGAGGCCCTCCTGGGGGTGGTTTTTCCGGAGGTGGCCGCGGCGGGTTTGATCCAGGCAGCTTCATCGAGCGACTCGATACCAATGGTAACGGGATGATCGATCCCGAGGAGATGCAGGGTCCGGCCCAAGGCCTGATTTCGCGATTGACGCGCGAAGACCCGAGCATCCGAACCGACCGACCGATCCCGATCGCCAAGCTCAAGGAGGCGTTCGAGCAGATGCGGTCCGGTCGAGAGGGTGGTGGCACCGGCCGCTCACGCGCCGACACGGAAGCTCAACTCGCAGAGGCGATGTCGACGGCTCCCTTGGTACCCGGTTTCGGAGGTGAAGTCGTGGCGTTGGAACCCGTTTTGGGGTTCGGCCCCTCAGCCGAACTCGCCGCCGTCCCGGTCACGCCGGCTGACCTCAAGGAGGCCGAGGAACGCATGGCACGGTATGACCGCAACAAGGATGGCTACCTTTCGGGTGACGAGATCAGCCGCCGCTGGACCGGAAATCCGATGGATTTCGACCGCAACGGCGACGGCAAGTTATCGCTCAGCGAATTGGCGGTCCGAGCGGCAAGATTGCGAGTTGCGCAACAAGACGTGGCGGCGACGAATGACCGCCGCGACACCGGTCGCAGGCGTGACCGTGAAGTGCAATCGGGCGAGATTCCCGATCCCTACAACGGTCGACAGTCGTTCGCGACGACCAGACGCGGCTTGCCCGAAGGCCTTCCCAGTTGGTTTGCCGACAAAGATACCGACGGCGATCAACAGGTCAGCATGGCGGAGTTTGCCTCGCGGTGGACACCCGCTTTGATCGACGAGTTCGAATCGTTCGACCTCAACGGCGACGGATTCATCACGCCGCAGGAATGCCTGGCCGCGGTTCGCGGCGGGGCGACTGCTAGCCTCGGTGGAAGTTCCGGCGGATCGACTCGCGGCGGCGACTCGGCATCGCGTTACTCCGGACGAAGCTCTCGAAGCCCGTCCGAGGGGCGAGCAACGTCTAGCTCTCCGTCAGCGACTGCTCCGGGAGGCGAACCGGCTGCCAAAACGTTGGAAGCTGCAACTCGGATCGTCGGTAAGAATGACAAGAACAAGGACGGCGTTCTGACGGTCGACGAGTGGAAGGATATGCTGATCGATATCTCCAAGGCCGATTTTGATGGTGACGGGAAGATCACTCCTTTGGAATACGCTCAATGGATGGAGTTGCGGCAACGCGATCTCTGACGAGTCGCCTCAGCCCGCATCCAACGCGAATCACATCCATTCAACGATCGGACGGCCTTCGATCAACCGGATCGGTCGGCCGTCGGGACTCTGGGCGATTAAGTCAGCCGGGATCCCCAATTTTTGGTAGATCGTGGTCGCCAAGTCTGCCGTCAAATACTCATCCTTCGCGACGGCGCCACCATCGGCCGTCGTTTCACCCAAGACATGGCCACCGGGGATTCCCGCTCCGGCCATGATCGCAAAACCGCTCGACGACCAGTGATCTCGGCCGCTGGCTGAATTGACCACCGGCGTACGCCCGAAATCGGTCAACCAGCAGACGAGTGTACTGTCGAGCAATCCGCGTTCTTCGAGGTCGATCAACAGTTGCGGCAAGGCCTGATCGATCGGCGGCAAGCGGCTATCCTTCAGCGATTTAAAATTGTTCTGATGCGTATCCCAACCGCCATCGGTGACGGTCACGAAACGCACCCCCGATTCGATCAATCGTCGAGCCAACAACAGACTCTGGCCGAAGCGATGTTTGCCATAAGCCTCTCGCAGTTCGGGCGATTCGGCATCGATCGAGAAGGCACGTTTCGTTTCCGGCGACGTGATCATTCGGTGGGCGGTGCGATAGTGTTCATCGAGCGATTCGAAGGCCGCTGGTTGGACGTCGACGGCCCGCTGTAGGTCATCGATCCGTTCGAGGATCGATCGTCTGCGGTCGACCCGATCGAGCCCGACGCCGCTCGGTGGCGTGATATCGCGGACGACAAACGGCGACGCGTTGGGGTCCGATCCGATCACGAACGGACCGTGTTCGAGTCCCAAAATGCCGGGTGAACCGCCACCAAAGCGACTGTCGATCTGGGTGCCGAGTTGTACAAACGGCGGCAAGGCATTGCGAAAGCCGTGGTACTGACTGGCGACCGAGCCGTAGCAGGGATAGGCGACCGATTGGTTGAACTTACGCCCAGACATCACGATCTGGTCCGCCATCCCATGGCTGCCGTTCTGTGGATTCCAGCCTCGCAGCAGGGCGAACCGCTGTTGCTCCTTCGCCATCCGCGGGACGACGTCGGAAAAGAACACTCCCGGCGTCGCGGTCGGAATCACCCCGAACTCGCCACGCACACTGACCGGGGCATCGGGTTTCGGGTCGAAGGTGTCGTGGTGGCTGGTGCCGCCTCGAGTCCAGATCAGGATGCAATTGTTCTCGGCCCCTGTCGGGCGACCACCACCGGCACGCTCCGCCCGCAACAGCGTCGGAAGTGACAGCCCCAACCCGGCGAGTGTGCCGACCTGTAGAGCATGTCGACGTGTAACGCCTTCACAATTTCGGCTACGACGCGGCGCGATGTTGAACATGCCGTCAATTCCATTCGAGAACCAGGGGGGCAGAAATCCGCTCGGCTCGTCGACACCAATCGATCGAGTAAGGGTCGCAATCAATCGGACCGGACTATTGAGTCCGCATCAACGTCGGGCGGAGGCGATTCGGCGTGAGGTGGGGAAGGTGGGTGGGAGCAAGCAGCAAATAAAGTAACGGATTGGCGAGGTCAACGCCTAACCAAATCTCGGCTAAATCGAGAAAAAATTCGCTCGAGTTTGGGCTGCGAAATTTATTTTGGTTGTGGCACCCACTTTCGGAAACGGTCATACTCGGGTGACGAGACCGTCCGCCTTGCGGCCCGGTCCGTTACACCTGCCTGCCCGCCCGCCCACATCCTCCCCCCCCGCCTCGAGGAATGACGATGACGCGATTGCCGAACCTATCACTTTTTGGCGTGGCGATCGGGCTGTTGTGTAGTGGCGTCGGGCTGCCGTCCGAGGCGTCCTGGGCGGCGTCGGTCGAAGTTGAGCCGACCGAGGTGCGGCTCAGCGGTCGCTTTGATCGGGTTCAGTTGCAATTGACCGCCTCCGATTCCGAGAGTCCCGAGCGACGTACCGATCTGACCGTTGCCGCGAATTATCGCAGTGAGTCGCCTGACGTTGTCACGGTCGATGAACGCGGCATGTTGGTCGCGCGTGGCGATGGCGTTACGCATGTGATGGTCGAGGTCGCTGGGGAAACGATTCGCGTGCCGGTTGTGGTCGACGCTGCGGAAACCGCGGGTGTCGAGTTCTTCCGTGACGTGCGGCCTTTGCTCGCCAAGGCCGGGTGTGCCGCCGGGGCGTGTCACGCGGCTCAACACGGCAAAGGCGGATTCAAATTGTCGGCATTCGGGTTCGATCCCCAAACGGACTTCAACGAGATTGTGCTCGCCGGCCGCGGACGCCGACTCAACTTCGCCAATCCTGAACTCAGCCTGTTGCTTAGGAAGCCGTCCGGTGGCCAGCCTCACGAGGGCGGTTTGCGGCTGCCGGCCGGCAGCGTTGATTACCAAATCATGCGGCAGTGGATCGCGACCGGCGTCAACGCGATCGATGAACGAGAAGTGGCCCGTGTCGAGAAGCTCACCGTGACACCCAATTTGCGGGTCGGCCAACAAGGGTTGAAGCAACAGTTGCGAGTGACGGCCGATTATTCCGACGGGACTTCGCGCGATGTGACGGCGATGGCGATCTACGATTCGATCGACCCCAGCATCGCCACGGTCGACGACCAAGGCTTGCTGGAAGCGGTCGGCCGAGGCCAAACCGCGATCATGATTCGTTTCGACGGTCAGGTCGAGGTCAGTACGTTGGTGATCCCCTATCGCGAACGGACGGAGTTGGCCGATTGGCAATCGGACCATTTCGTCGATCAACTCGCTGCCAAAAAGTTCCGTGACCTCGGCTTGGAACCTTCACCGTTGTGCGATGACGCGACCTTTGTCCGCCGCGCGTTTCTCGATTGCCTCGGCGGCCTTCCTGACCCCGACACCGTAGTCGCGTTCATCGAATCGGACGATCCCAACAAGCGGACCGACTTGGTCGACCGGTTGTTGGGGCTGACCGGCGATCCCGAACTCGACCGTTACGACGATCGATACGCGGCTTATTGGACACTGCGATGGTCCGACCTGATCCGCAACAGCAGTAAGTCGCTGGGCGAACAAGGGATGTGGGCGCTGCACAATTGGATCCGGGAGGCCTTCCGACGCAACCAACCTTATGATCAGTTCGTCAGCGAATTGGTGACCGCTCAAGGCTCGATCTACTCTCAGGGGCCGGCGAACTACTTTCGCGTCAATTCCAACTCGTCGGACCTCGCCGAGGCGACATCGCAACTTTTCCTAGGCGTCCGTCTGGAGTGTGCCAAGTGTCACCAGCACCCGTTCGAAAGTTATGGCCAAGCCGATTACTACAGCATGGCCGCGTTCTTCTCCCGTGTCGGCTTTAAGAACAGCGAAGACTTTGGGCTGTTCGGCCGCGAGACCGTCGTCGTGGTCCGCGATACCGGCGATGTTTCGCACCCCCGTACCAAACAGCGGTTGGAACCGACGCCGTTGGAGGGCGAACCGGTCGACCACCCGCTCGATCGTCGGATCGCGTTGGCAGATTGGCTGACCACCCCCGACAATGCGTTTTTCGCCCGAGCCGTGGTCAATCGCTACATGCGTTTCTTGCTCGGCAACGGGTTGGTCGAACCGGTCGACGACATGCGGAGTACCAACCCGGCGAGCAACCGTGAATTGCTAGACGCACTTGCTGACGACTTCGTCCGGCATGACTTTGATCTCAAACACCTGATCCGCACGATCATGACGAGTCGGCTGTATGGGCTCAGTTCGCAACCGACGTCAGACAATGCCGCCGATCAGCGTTTCTACAGCCATTTTAATGTCAAACGTCTGGCCGCCGAACCGTTGCTGGACGCGATCGATCAGGCCACCGGTGTCGCGACCAAGTTCCCCAATCTGCCGCTCGGGACCCGTGCTATCGAATTGCCCGACGCCGAATACAACGACTACTTCTTGAACACCTTCGCCAAACCACGGCGGGTCAGTGTTTGTGAGTGTGAACGGAGTCCCGATGCCAATTTGGCGCAGGCCCTCCATACGCTCAACGGCGATACGTTGGCCAAGAAAATCGCTGACCCCCAAGGGCTGATCGCCCGATTGATTGCCGACGAGGCGACGAATGAAACCGCCACCGAGGGAGTTGACGGAGTCGCGGATCACGACGACCGACTACGCCGCTTGTACCTCCAAACACTCTGCCGCTTCCCCAGTCAGGCGGAAATCGAGTTCGGACGCGAATTGCTGGAAACCGCGGCCAGCCCTCGCGAAGCCTATGAAGACCTGCTCTGGGCGATCCTCAATTCCAAGCAATTCTTGTTCGTACGCTGAAGGCCAATCGATGATCCACCGAACCCGACTCCGCCCGATTGCGGCACGCTGTTTGTCAGTTCAACCGATCCTGTTCCTGGGGCTGTTGATCGGTTGCTGCCCAGTTAATTTTGCCGCGGCTCAGCAGGCCTACCCGATGCTGATGAGCATCGAGCCGGTCGCGGCACAGGTCGGCGAAAGTTCGCTGCACACGATCGAGTCTCGGTATTCATCGGAGGGGACATACCGAATCATCGTCTCCGGCGACGGGGTCGTTGGCGAAGTGGTGCCGCCCGAATCGGCCGATGCGAAGCCGACTCCACAATCGTTGCAGGTCCGTTTTAACGTCGCCGACGATGCATTGCCGGGGGTCCGGGACGTTCGCTTGGCCACGCCCAACGGGGTCAGCACGATCGCCCAATTGGTAATCGCTGGCGATCCGATTGTCGTCGAGACGGCGGACAACGATGAGTTCGATTCGGCGACACCGTTCGCGGTCCCCGCTACGCTTTGCGGCAGCCTCGAAAAGGCCGAAGATGTTGATTGGTTCAAGTTCTCTGCCCGCGGTGGTGAACGGCTCTACTTAACCGTCCGCTGCATGAAGCTGCAGGATCGGATTCACGACCTGCAACAGCATGCCGATCCGATCCTGACCATCCGCCAGGCCAACGGGGCGACGATCGCGACCTCGGATAATGTCTTCGGAGCCGACCCGTTCCTCTGCCACACCTTCGACGAAGACGGCGAATACTATCTCGAGATTCGTGATGTCCGTTATCAGGGAAACAAGTTCTGGCAATACGCGATCGAAGTCAGCCACCAACCGTACGCTACGGCCGTGTTTCCCTTAGCCTTCACTCCAGAGACGACCGAGGCCAACGTGGCTCCGCTGATTGCGGGACCGATGGGGGAAATGCCTGTCGATCGCGGGAAAGTTACCATCCCGCCAGCCTCGCTCACTCTGCCGGAAGCGGTTTCGACCGGAATTCGAACTGCCAGGCTGAGGTACGACGGCGGTGGTGAGCAGGCCGTCGCTGTCGTGATCGCCGACGGCCCGTTTGAATTCGAGTCAGACACCGGAAACGATACGCCTGAAACGGCTCAAGAAGTTCAGCTACCGGCCGGGATCCACGGCCGGATCGAGCGGCCACGGGATGTCGACTGCTTCGCCTTCACTGCTGAGCGTGGAGAGCGGTTCGACTTCGAAGTCTTTGCCAGTCGGGTCGGCTCGCCACTCGACTCACACCTCCGGTTGCTCGACGCGGAGGGTAAGCCGCTTCAGCTCAATGACGACCTCCGCGATGGCAAGCGAGTCTATGCCGATTCACGCATTGAGAACTGGTCGGCTCCGGCCGACGGTCGCTATGTCTTGGAAATTCGTGACTTGAATCTTCGCGGTGGCGAAGGCTTCGTCTACTTCCTGCAAGCGACGACGGCTCGGCCTCATTTCAAGCTCTACAGCGATACCGACAAAACGTTGCTGACGCCCGGGACCTCGGGCGTGATTTTTGTCAGAGCCGAACGCAAGCACGGATTCAAAGGCGAGATCGGCTTGGAAGTTAGCGGCTTGCCGCCAGGCGTCACCGCTGAGTCGGGACGGATTTTAGCCGGCGCCCACACCGACGGTTGCATTGTGTTATCCGCGGCGGACTCGGCCGTCCCCGACGTATCGAATATCGAGATCCGGGGCGTAAGTGAACCAGATGGCGAGCAAGGCGGAGACGTCATCACAGCCGTGGCGACGAATTATCAAGAGATCTATCAACCCGGCGGCGGACGCGGGCATTGGCCGGTGGAGGCTCACGCCGTCTCGGTCGGGACGCCGGCCGATATTTTGGCCGTCCGGGTCACCCCGAACGAAGTACGGCTTAAACCGGGCGAATCGGTGACGCTTGAGGTCGAATTGGAACGGGCGGAAGGGTTCGACAAAAATGTCTTGTTGGAAGTGGTCTACAAGCACTTGAATTCGGTATTCGGAGACCCGCTGCCGAAAGGGGTCACGGTCGATTCGGAGGCCAGCACGACGTTGCTGACCGGTGGAGCGACCCGCGGTAAGATCACCCTCAGCGCCTCCGACGATGCCATACTGACCGAGCATCAATCGTTCTCCGTGATGGCCAACGTCTCGATCAATTTCGTCATGAAGGCGACTTACGCCAGCCCCCCCGTGGCCATTGCGGTAGTCCCTTGATCGAGCGGAAAATCGGTGTCTGAAAATTGGTGTCCGGCATTATTTTGTGCGGAGTACCAGCACGGCGAGTTCCTCGGAACAGGCCGCCTGACGCGGTTTTCGCGCCTTTTGCGTGAACGGTGGTATACGTTCAATCAGGCCTGCCTCTTCTGCCTGTGATCTGCCTCGTATAGACTATTTCCCGAGGAAAGTACGGCCGGTTGGTGCCGTGCCGAGCGGCAACTCCATCGAGATAGCCGTTTCCTGACAGAGGAGATCGAAGTTGGTGACCGCACAGAACAAGCAGCCTGTTGGCCGAGTGGCTAAGGCTCCGTCCGGGATCCGTGGACTTGATGAAATCACGTTTGGTGGATTGCCTCAGGGACGGCCGACTTTGGTCTGTGGCGGAGCGGGCAGTGGCAAGACATTGTTGGCGCTGGAGTTCCTCGCCCGTGGCGCCATCGAGTTCGACGAACCGGGACTGTTCGTCGGCTTCGAGGAAACCGCCGAAGAGTTGAGTGCCAACATCGCTTCACTCGGCTTCGACCTCGAAAAATTGGTCACCGCGAAAAAGCTTTATCTCGACCACGTCAAGTTCGATCATGTCCACACCGTCGAGGCCGGTGAGTTCGATCTCGAGGGGTTGTTCATCCGTTTGGGGCGGGCGATCGACCTGATCGGCGCCCGACGCGTCGCCCTCGATACGATCGAATCGCTGTTCGCCCGCCTGCCGAATCCGGTTGTCCTTCGTGCCGAATTGCAACGCTTGTTCCGGTGGTTCAAAGACCGGGGCGTCACCGTCGTGATGACCGGCGAGAGAGGTGGTGGGTTGCACACACGTAGTGAACTCGAGGAATACGTCTCGGACTGTGTGATCAAACTCGACCACCGGGTCGTGGATGGGGTCTCGACGCGACGACTGCGGATCGTCAAGTACCGCGGATCGGCTCACGGCACCAACGAATACCCATTTTTGATCGACGACTCGGGGATCTCGGTCCTGCCGATCACGTCGTTGGGATTGGAACAACAGGTTTCCTATGAACGGATCAGTACTGGCATCCCCCGGCTCGACATGATGCTCGGCGGGGAGGGGTACTACCGCGGCAGCAGTATCTTGCTTTCGGGAACTTCGGGTACGGGAAAGTCGACCGTGGCGGCGACTTTCGCCGATGCGACCTGCCGCCGCGGCGAGCGCTGTCTCTACCTCGCCTTCGAAGAGTCAAAAAGCCAGATTATTCGGAACATGCGGTCGATCGGCTTGGATCTCGAACCTTGGACCGTTTCGGGGAAGCTGAGATTCGTCCCGTTGCGGCCCGCCTCGTCCGGCTTGGAAACGCACCTCAACAGCATCCATCGCCAAGTCGGTGAGTTCCAGCCCGACGCCGTCGTCATCGACCCGATCAGCAGCTTCATGCACTCCGGCAGCCCGATCGAGGCGGGGAATGTTGTGCTGAGGATCGTCGACTTCCTGAAATCTCGTCAGATCACCGCTGTCCTGACCAATCTGGTCGCTGGCGGTACTCCTGAAAAAGCGACCGACTTAAACATCTCATCGCTGATCGATACCTGGCTGCTGCTCCGCGAAGTCGAACTCGGTGGTGAGCGGAATCGAGTAATCGACATTGTGAAATCACGGGGAATGGCCCACTCGAATCAGATGCGTGAGTTCCGCTTGACCGATCAGGGGATCGAGTTGGTCGATGTCTATCGTGGCTCCGAAGGCGTTTTGACTGGATCGATGCGATTGGCTCAAGAGGCGAAAGAACTCGCTTCCGGCGAGCGACTACTTGCCGAAGTCGAGCGAAAAAAGAGCCTGCTCGATTCCAAACGTCGGTTAACCATGTCTCGGATCGATGCGCTGCGATTGGATTTCGAGACCGAAGAGCAAGAGATCCAAGCGGCGATCGAAGAGGCCGAACAACGGAAGGACAGCTTAAAGCGAGAGCGGGTGGAGATGTCAGTCAGCCGCGGTGCCGATCATACAGAGAATGTCGATCAGCCGAATGACCTCGAGTCGTCCCAGGATCAAACGGTGCGTCAGCGAGACCCGTCATGAACCTGCCAGCGGAACCCATTTCGGACACCGCAACTCGAGGCGATCCCGAGCAGACTTGGTTGCTCCGCCTCTACGTCGCCGGATCGACTCCGCGATGCGTTGCCGCTCTGACCAGGCTCAAGGAAGTCTGCGAGGCATTTTTTCCCGGGAATCATCGCATCGAAGTGATCGACCTGTTGGACCATCCCGAGCTTGCCGAGCGCGACGAGATCCTGGCGATCCCGACCTTGGTACGGCAATCACCGCTGCCGATTCGCAAAATCATCGGTGACCTGTCCGATATCCACAATGTTTTGGCCGGGCTGCAAACGCCGACCTCGCGGCCGTCTAAGCCTTCGTGAGCCATGAACGCCTCGCCCCCCCTTGTCGAGACCGACCCTGCCCGCTGCCGCGTCATCGCGAGCTTGCAGCGGGGCCACGTTCAGGGTGGTCACCGATGAGCGACACTGGAAACGAGATCGACGAGCTGCGGCGGGAAAACGAGTCGCTGCGGGAACGGTTGCGAACCGCCGATGAGACGCTAGCGGCGATCCAAGAGGGCGAAGTCGATTCGTTGGTCGTGCAAACCTCGGCAGGACCCCGTGTCTTTACCCTCGGTGATGCCCGGGCACCCTACCGGATGCTCGTCGAAGCGATGCAGCACGGTGCCGCCACGCTCGACCGCGAGGGTGTCGTTTTGTACTGCAACGAGAGCCTCCCCAAGCTGTTGCGGACGCCCCGAAAACAGGTTCTCGGGGCGCGCTGGGAATCCTTCTTAACCGCCGACAGTGTCGGTTGCTTCCACGAATTGCTGCGGCAAGCGTCACAGGGCAGCGTCAATGATGAGTTCGAATTGCGAACCGCTGACGGCACAGCGATCCCGGTTGTGATCTCCGCCGATCCGCTCTACCTCGACGAATCCCCTGCGGTCTGTATCGTCGTTACCGATATCACCGAACGGAAGTTAGCCGAACGGGCGTTGCAGGCCAGTGAGGCCGAGATACGAGCCTTGATGGAGTCGATGCCGCTGTTCGTTTGGGTTTCGGACTCTGAAGGTGCGAATGTTTATGTCAATCGCCCCTGGATCGACTACACCGGTTTGTCCCGGCAAGAAAGCCGCGGCGACGGTTGGCTCGCCCTGTTCCATCCCGACGACCGTTCGGCCGCTCTCGCCGCCTGGGGAAGCGGACGCGATCGCGAGGGGGTTTATTCGGTCGAATGCCGACTGCGAGCGAGTAGCGGTGATTATCGCTGGTTCTTGATCCGTGGCTTACCGCTACGCGATGGCGGCGGACGCATTGTCAAATGGCTCGGCACTTGCACTGACGTGGAAGACCAAAAACGGTTCGCACGTGAATTACAACGGGCCAAACAGGTAGCTGATACTGCGAACCATGCCAAGAGCGAGTTTCTCGCCAACATGAGCCACGAAATCCGTACCCCGATGAACGGTATCATTGGGTTGACCGGGTTGGCGTTGGATACCGATCTGACGCTCGAGCAGCGTGAATACCTCGACGGTGTGATGCTATCGGCTGAATCGTTGCTCAAGCTGATCAATTCGATTCTCGATTTTTCGAAGATCGAAGCCGGCAAAATGGAGCTTGAACAGACCGAGTTTCGGCTCCGTGAGACCATGCTGATGGTGACGAAGTTGCTCGCGCTCAGGGCCCGTGAGAAAGGCTTGAAGCTCTCGTTCAACGCCGCCTCGGAGGTTCCCGACCGCCTGATCGGTGACCCCGCTCGGCTTTCCCAAATTGTTATCAACCTGGTCGGTAATGCATTGAAGTTTACGCAGGAAGGTGAAATCACGATTCGAGTCGAGTCACAGGAATTGTTGGGGGACCAAGCCTGTCTCCGGTTCAGCGTTAGCGACACCGGGATCGGTATTCCCCTCGACCGCCAGGCAGCGATGTTTTTGCCGTTCACGCAAGCCGACAATTCGACCACGCGGCGTTTTGGCGGGACCGGATTGGGACTGGCGATCGCGACCCAGTTGGTCCAACTGATGGGCGGATGTTTGACGTTGGAGAGCGAAGTCGGCAAAGGTAGCCGCTTTCATTTCACCATCCGTTGTGGCTTGCCACCAAGGCCGCTCGAATCGCCGCTCGCTGAAGCGTTGGCACCCGACACGACACTCTCGGTCCTAGCCGATGCCGTCACGCAGTCCGCCGCCGTCGCCACCACCGCGACCGTATGCGCGTCGCCGATCGCTGGTGAGCGACCCGACGAGCGGGCTCGCCGCGGCCTGCGGATTTTGGTCGCCGAAGACAATTCGGTGAATCAATTGTTTGCCCGCCGCATGTTAGAGAAGGCAGGACACTCCGTCGTCATCGTCGGTGATGGCCAGCAAGCGGTTGCCGCGGTCAACCACGATCGATTCGATCTGGCCCTGATGGACGTTCAGATGCCGATCATGGACGGTTTCCAAGCTACGGCCCAGATCCGGCGGTCGGAGTCGACCACAGGAAATCACCTGCCGATCATCGCGATGACGGCCCATGCGATCAGGGGCGACCGCGAACGCTGTCTCGATGCCGGTATGGACGGTTATGTGGCTAAGCCGATCCATGCCGCCGACCTATTCGCCACGATCATGACGACGCTGAATCCCCCCGCCCCGGTGACGACGGATCCTTCGCAAGTGGCCGCTGACCCGGCTTTGTCGAAATCGCCCTACTTCGACGCCACCGACAGCGCCACCGAGGTCGATTGCGAACTCCAAAAGGAGTTGGCCCTGATGTTTTTGGAAGATTGTCCCAGTCTGATGTCCAAGATTCATGCTGCGGTCAGTCTGCGAGATAGCGAGTCACTCAGGTTCGCTGCTCACACGCTGAAAGGTTCTGTCGGCATCTTCAAAGATTCCGCCGCGTTTGAAGCTGCCTATCGGCTCGAACGAGTCGGTCGCGATGCTGATTGGGAGGCTGCCGAGGCCGCGCGTGACGTGTTGTCGGATGAGATACGGCGGGTCTGCGGAACGCTTGAAAACCTACTCAACCCGAGCGAGTCCTGATGAATCAATCGACCGCCGATTACGAACAATTGCTAACCAGGTGCCAAGAACTCGAGCGGCTCAACGATGACAAGAATCGCTTACTCGGGATCGCTGCTCATGACCTGCGGAGCCCTCTCGGTGTGATCCTCTGCTATGCCGAATTTCTCGAGGACGAGGCCGCCGACGTACTTTCTGAAGAGCACCGTGAGTTCGTCAGCACGATCCGTAACACCAGTAAGTTTATGTTGCAATTGGTTTCCGACCTGCTCGATGTGGCGAACATTGAAGCGGGAAGACTTAGCCTCTGTCGCCAAATGATCGACTTGGTCCGGCTGGTTGGTGAAAATGTAGCCCGCAATCGAATATTGGCGTCGCAGAAACGGATCTCGATCGACTTCGATGCTCCTCCCAGGCCGGCTTCGTCGCTCTGTGACCCCGGCAGGATTGAGCAGGTTTTGACTAACCTGATCGAGAATGCGGTTAAATTTTCACATCCCGGAACGACTGTTCGAATCGGTATTGTGCAGGGTGAGAGCGAGCTCACCGTCGCGATCTCAGACCAAGGTGAAGGGATTCCGGCCGGTGACCTGCCCAATCTCTTCCACCCGTTCGGTAAGTTAAGCGTTCAGGGCACCGCTGGTGAGCCGAGTACCGGACTCGGTTTGATGATTTGTCGTAAGATCATCGAGGGTCACGGCGGCCGACTCGAGGTACAGAGCGTGCTCGGAGAGGGCTCGACCTTTTCCTTCACGTTGCCTGGCGGCACTGAAACCGCAGTCACCGATCCGTTGTCACCCCATGAGATATGAAGCCGTCCAACAATCTTCTCGTCGTTGACGATAATCCCGCGGCCCTGCGGGCAACGGTTCGCGTCCTGACCCGAGCGGGTTATGAGGTGGAATCGGCAGCCGATGGCGCCGAAGCACTGCGAAAGATTCGCGAGTTAACTCCGGCCTTAGTGCTGCTGGATGTCGTCTTACCCGACATCGACGGCCCCGAAGTGCTCCGTCAGGTCCGCACTGATCGGACTCTCGACGGTGTTTCGGTCGTCATGCTCAGCGCTCAACAAATTTCGCCCGAGCAGCAAGCCTCTGGGCTTGATGAAGGCGCGGACGGCTACATCGTGCGCCCGATCGCCAACGCCGAGTTGATCGCTCGGGTGCGGTTGCACCTCCGCCAACGCGATCTGACGGCCCGCCTCCACGCTAGCGAATCGTCGCTGCGGCGGACCT
>SKZY01000241.1 GCA_007127095.1 Planctomycetaceae bacterium | reverse complement strand
TCCTTCACCGACGGGCTTCTAATGTCTTAGTGTGGTGCGATCGTCCGTTAGCACCGAATCAGCGACTTTTCATTGCCCGCAGTTCACAAAACCGCTCGCGCCCGAATCAACCGGACGGGTTCTCACCTGCCTGTTATGAACGTTCAAGGCCTCCCATTCGATCTCGCCCGACGACTTGTCGTCGCGCTCGGATTGATGATTGGAATGGCCGTTTCCGGCTCGACAGCGCTAGCCAGTTGCGGTGATTACCTGCTGCACGGCCCGCTGCAAACGACCGGTGACCGCGGCGGCGGCTACCAATTCGGTTTCGCTGGTCAATCACGTCAGCCCATCCGACCAGGCGACAAGTCGCTGCTGAACCCACTCGATCAGGTGATCCCGGGTTCGTCGTCTCAACCGGTCGATCCGCCATCGCCCTGTGCCGGTGGACGTTGCCAATCCTTGCCGTCGGTCCCACCGGTCCACCACCCGAGCCGGGTGACGCTCTGGAAACCGACGGCGGTGATCGAGCAATCCGATCGCCAGCGCCGTCAGGTCGGTCGCTGCGATTGGAGTTTTCCCGCTGACGGCCTTTGCCCTCCCCAGCCTTGGCTGGCGGTTGATGTCCCGCCGCCGAAGTCGGCCCTTCTTTAGACCCTCTGGTCTCCTCCGAGTCTCGTCTCGGCCGATGTGCGTCGCGCCCGCCCAACCTGCGGGCGGACACACTTTCGGTCGCGCGAGCGACCCATTCGCGTGGGATCGCATCACGACTCGGTCTAGCAGCACGCTTGTTAGCCCGGCCACAACTTGTTGGTCCGGTCCCGGCGTGCTGGTTATGGCGCTCCCGGCTGTACTTCGCAGATCGCGAATGCAACCGAGACGATTTCGCCTCTCTTAGCAATGTGCGGGAAAGCAAGTGTCAGGCGCCGTGTGCGAGAAACTCGCCCTTCGGGTGCTTGGCACAAAAGGTGCCAGGAACTGATTTTCCGCTCGATCTTTATCGCAAATCAAACGAGACATCACTCAGGACTCATCATGTCTACTCACATCGAAACCCGAGCCATCCGGCGAGGCTTTACTCTGGTCGAACTGTTGGTCGTAATCGCGATCATCGGAATTTTGATCGGTCTGTTGTTGCCGGCCGTCCAGGCGGCTCGCGAAGCGTCACGGAGGATGCAGTGTGGCAATCACCTCAAGCAATTCGGCTTGGCTCTGCACAACTATGAATCGACCTTCAAACAGTTGCCGGCCGGCAGGACGGCGAGGGGGCTATCGGCCCATGCCGCTCTGCTGCCGTTCTTGGAACAACTGCAGATTGCCGATCAGGTCGATACCACCGTCGGTTGGAACCATCCGCTGAACGCCGTGGCGGCAACGCTGAGCGTTCCCACCTTTATCTGCCCATCGGACACCTATTCTCCCAATCCGGTCGGGTGGGCGGGAACGAGTTATCGGGTCAACCAGGGGGCGGGTATCCTCTGGGGACGACCACCAACCGATCCGGCCGATCCGAACTTCGGCATGCCGGAGCCCGACGGCGTCTTTTATCTCAACAGCCAGACCCGTTTTCGAGACATCCTTGACGGGTTGTCCAATACGGCGATCGTCAGCGAGCACATTCAAGGCGACTTTAGCAATGCGATCAGTAGTCGGGCCGATACGTTTTGGCCCCAGACGAACCCTGCCACCGCCGACGAAGCCTACCAGCAGTGCGAGGCGATCGACGTCAGCGACCTGCAGTATCAACGGGTCAGCGACGTCGGGGCTCCGTGGCTGCAAGGCTATCATTCCACCACGATCTACTTTCATGTCGCCCCGCCGAACAAGCGATCCTGCATGTTCCCACCCGGGCGAATCGCCACGACCGCCAAAAGCAATCACCCCGGAGGCGTGATGGTTGCCAAGTGCGACGGTTCGAACGCTTTGGTTAGCGATTCGATCGATCTCGCTATTTGGCGGGCACTCGGCACCCGCGCCGCTAAAGATGATCTCACAATAGCGACACTCACCAGAGCGTGGCCTGAATCGCTCGTCACCCGCACTGTCCAACAGGCTCTCGGGGGATCGCGATGAGACAACTGAGTACATGGTCGGTTTTACTGCCACTTTTGATCACTGTCACCGGCGGTTGTTCCGGCAACTCGACTGCCGGTCCATCCGACGTCTCACAAGCCGTCGCTTTGGTACAGCAGTCCTTAGGGCATTGGAAAGCGGGAGAAACTCTTCAAGACCTCCGTGAAAGCGACCCACCGGTCTATGTCGCCGACGACGATTGGCACCAAGGTTCTCGATTGCAACACTTTTCGATCGTCGGTGCTGGCGAAAAACATGGCACCAACGTGCGTGTCACGGTCGACTTGGAAACCTCGGATGCCACCGGGCGGGTCCGCGAACAAAACGTCAAATACCTGGTCACGACGGTCCCCGCGCTGACGATCGCGCGGGAAGATCGCTGAACGTCTCCATTCTCTCATACAACGAACACCCCCAATCGGGCCATCATGGATACTCTCATCAACACATCTCAGCAAACCTGGACTCGCGGACCGAGCAGCCGAGGACGGACTAAAAGGAATCAGCACCGGAATCCGCAGTCCATCTTTACAACGATTCTGCTGTTTTCGTCGCTGACGGTGCTGATGCCGGCCATCGCGAACGCTCAAGATTCGTCTCACCCGAAGCCGATCCCGGCGACTCGGCAGGCGATGCTGGAAGCACTCGATTCGCTCAAACGCCGCGAACCGAGGTTGCCTTTATCCGTGGCGGCAGCGGAATCGACGGAACCGGTCGACGGTTCATCACTGGGAGTCGTCAACAATGCCCGAATGAGATCGCTCTACCTACCGTCCGAATTGACCCGCCGCGGTGGTCGGCGTGGGGGAGCGACGGACGGCCAATTTCCGTATGAATTCGCCACCGAAATCTTTTGGATCGTATCGCGGCTGAATAATTGTCACTACTGCCTCGGCCACCAAGAGGACAAGTTGAAACGCGTCGGCGTCAGTGAAGCCAGGCTGGTCGCGCTCGACAGTCGCTGGACGCTATTTTCGCCCCGAGAGCAGGCAGCATTCGCGTTCGCCAAAAAGTTGACCGAACAACCGCACCGCCTCACTGATCATGATGTGGCGGATTTGGCCACTCATTATTCGTCCGACCAAATTTTGGAATTGGCCTTCCTAGTCGGTCGTTACAACGCGACCAACCGTTGGACCGACGCACTCGGCATTCCACAAGAGGATCACCGAGTTTTTCGATCTGACTTAAATGCCGACGAACTGACCATCGCGTCGGAGGTCACCGTCACGGCAACCGAGCCTCGGCCGCAATTCTCCGATTATGCAACCTGGCGGCAACAACTGGACAAGCACATGAGCCGGCCGGCGCGGCTGCAGACGGTCGCTGTGGCGACGGAGTCATTCGATAACGTTGTCGGTACCAGTGCAGGCGATCCACCGAGCGATCTACCCGCGAACCTACCAGCGCACCTGCGACTGTTGTCGTCGGTCCCGATCGCCGGCGAGCCTTGGGTGGCTCAGCTCCAGGCTGCGGAGACCGTCGGTGAACTGCCGTCGATACTGCGCGATCAGATCGGCTTTGTCGCCGCTCGCGAAGACGGCGCTTGGTACATGCAGTGGTACCGCTTCGCCAGATTACAACAGGCGGGAATGGCCGATGAACAGATCGCTCTGCTCGGCACCGATACGGTCGACATCGACCCGGCGACCCGTGAAGCGTTGCGATTCGCGACCCGATTGACTTCCGCTCCGCAGCGGATCACCGATGATGATATCGAATCACTCGCGGTCCATTTCAACAATAATCAGATCGCCGAAATCGTCTATCACGTCGGAATCGCAGCTTTGCTCGACCGGTTGACCGAGACGGCCGGGCTGGTAGCCGAAAAAAACTGAACCACCACACCTAGCTTTATTCTTTTAACCCCGAAATCGTTATGAGTGTCTCGCCCGCCGTCCCCCCCCCGCGCCGCCGGGTCGTCAAGGCGATCGGTCCGCGATTGCGTCGGCTCTATCACGTGGTATTGGTGATCCTGGCTATCTTATTCGCCAATTCGGCCTACTTAGCAACGATTACGGCTTTGGAATGGAGCAGTAGCCAAACGTTTCAAAACTACTTTTACCAGTGCATGTTCCTGGTTCACTTGATACTCGGCTTGCTGGTAATCGTCCCCTTCATTGTCTTCGTGGCGATCCACTTGGCAAACACACGCTCGCGCCGAAACCGGCGTGCCGTGAAGGTTGGCTACGCGCTGCTGGCGGCATCAATCGCGCTGCTCGTCTCTGGCTTGTTGCTGTTCCGGGTCGGCGG
>SKZY01000165.1 GCA_007127095.1 Planctomycetaceae bacterium | reverse complement strand
CCGCTACCCGATAACGCAACGGCGCAAGCCGTGCGGCCCGCTACCCGATAACGCAACGGCGCAAGCCGTGTGGACCGCTACCCTATAACGCAACGGCGGAAACCCGTGCGGCCGCACCCCGCCGCCGGATCGATCATTAGCCGTCAGCCCCGACCGCCAACCGTTTCGTCGTCCCATGCTGCCTCCTGCCGATTTCAAACTCCACCAACCGTTCCCGCCTTCGGGAGATCAGCCGGAGGCGATCCGGGCGTTGACCGAGGGGTTTCTCCGTGGCGATCGGCATCAGGTTTTGCTCGGCGCGACCGGTACCGGCAAGACCTTCACGATGGCCAACGTGATCGCCAACCTGAAGCGGCCGGCATTGATCTTGAGTCATAACAAGACGTTGGCGGCGCAGCTTTACGGCGAGTTCAAGGAGTTCTTTCCCAACAACGCGGTCCACTATTTCGTCAGTTATTACGACTACTATCAGCCCGAAGCCTACATCCCTGCCCGAGACGTCTACATCGAGAAGGACTCCTCGATCAACGAAGAGATCGACCGCTTGCGGTTAGCGACCACCAGTTCCCTGGTCAGCCGCCGCGACGTCGTAATCGTCGCTTCGGTCAGTAGCATTTATGGTTTGGGGTCACCCGATGACTACAAAAAACTAGTGGTCGGACTGCACCGCGGCGACCAGATTCGTCGCGATCACTTGTTGATGAAGCTGGTCGACGTGTTGTACGAACGCAACGATATCGCTTTCGAACGCGGCCGGTTTCGGGTCCGGGGTGATTCGATCGAACTGTGGCCGAGCTACGAAGAGTTCGCCTATCGGATCGAGATGTGGGGAGACGAACTCGAGCAAATTTCGATTATCAAGCCGTTGACCGGGGAGGTGATTCAGACGCTCGATTTCGTCTACATCTATCCGGCCAAGCACTTCGTGATGCCCGAAAATCGGATCCAGCAGGCGATCCGGACGATCCGTACGGAACTCGAAGAGCAATTGGCGTTGTTCCAGTCGCAGGGCAAATTGCTCGAGGCCCAGCGACTCGGTGCCCGCACCCGGTTCGACCTCGAAATGTTGCAGGAGGTCGGTCATTGTCCCGGGATCGAAAATTACAGCCGGCCGTTGTCGGGAAAACAACCCGGCGCGACGCCCGACACACTCTACGATTTTTTCCCCGATGACTTCGTGACATTCATCGACGAGTCACATGTCACGGTTTCTCAGGTCCGCGCGATGTATGCCGGCGACCGGAGTCGCAAGATGACGCTGGTCGAACACGGCTTTCGGCTCCCGAGTGCCCTCGACAACCGACCGCTGACGTTCGACGAGTGGGAGGCAAGAAATAACCAAGTCTGTTTCGTATCGGCGACACCGAGCGGGTTCGAACTCGCCAAAACCGGCGGTGAGGTGGTCGAACAGATCATCCGTCCGACCGGATTGCTCGACCCGATCGTCGAAGTCGTCTCGGCGCGTGGTCAGGTCAATCACTTGCTCGAACGGGTCCGTGAACGGGCCGAGATCGGTGAACGGGTGTTGGTCACGGCGCTGACCAAACGGCTCGCCGAAGACCTGGCGACGTTCTTCCAGGAACGCAATGTCCGTTGCCGCTGGCTGCACAGCGAGCTGAACGCGTTCGAGCGGGTCGACCTGTTGCAGGATTTACGATCGGGACGTTTCGATTGTCTGATCGGCGTCAACTTGCTCCGAGAAGGCTTGGATCTCCCCGAGGTCTCGCTGGTGGCGATCCTCGATGCCGACAAAGAAGGCTTCCTGAGGAGTGAGACGAGTCTGATCCAGACGATCGGCCGGGCCGCACGCAATGTCAATGCCAAGGTGATCCTGTACGCCGATAAGGTGACCGATTCGATGCGGGCGGCGATCGACGAGACCCAGCGACGACGTGAAATCCAGCAGGCTTACAATCAGCAGCACGGTATCACGCCAATGTCGATCACCAAGACGATGCGGGCCGGGATCGAGAGCGACGCCGCCAAGCACCAGCGGAATCGGGCCGCGGCCCGCGAAGACGAAACCGGCCAATTCGTCACCTTGGAGTACGTCGAAACGCTCGAGCAGGAAATGTTGGCCGCAGCCGAGGCGTTGGAGTTCGAACGGGCCGCGGCGATCCGCGACCGCGTGCTGCAGTTAAAGGAACATATCGGCAAACCGCTGTCGGAGATCGAAATCGATCATTCCGCGGCTGCGGCGACCGGGGCCCGGGGGCGAAAAGGCAAAAAAAAGCCGACCGGGATCAAGAAGGCAAAGATTCCACGGCCCAAGCGTGGCTGACGCCAAATCGGCTCGGGTTACGCGGGCCGGAGCAAGCGAGTTGCGGCGGGTCACTCGGGCTGCGGCGGTGCCTTGGCGAGCAGATCGAACTGGCAATCGTCCAACGCCACCGACGCCCCCTGATTCATGAATCTGACTTCGACGATCAACAACGTCTGTTGGTGGCGACGGATCACCCGCCCCTCGAATCCGGCAAACTTTCCGTTGCGAACCCGCACCCAATCGCCTGGTTCGATCCGTGCCTCGGGGGCCAACGGGGCGCCGGTCTGGATCAGTTTGTGGATTTGGGTGAGGTCCGTGACCAATCGCTTCGTATCGGTGACCGGCATTGTGTTCGAGACACAACCGCTGCAAACCGCCTGATAGCGGGCCATTTCGTCGCCACAGACGAAGACGTAATTGGCGAACAGCGGGATGAACGATTCGCGAATCCGGCCCGCCGGTGAGCGGTAGCGGTGAGAGATGACCGGCGCGTAGTAAGCGATTTCGGCTTTACGCAGCTGCCGCATCAATTGCTTTTCCTGCCGCGAACGCGTGTAACAGGCCCACCAGGTCGGGGCGTCATCGGAGCGTTCGAACAGGTCATCCGGATAACAGTCCGGTTCGGACTTCAGAATCGGCATCGGTCCATTCATTGAGTCGGAAAGAGGGCGACGATCGGACGGCCTCCGCGACCGCTGGAAGCGGGCTCAAGGGGCGACACTGAGGACGAATCGAGTGAGCCCGGCCGATCCGATCAGATGATACCGCAGACGCCGGTAAGCGGGCCACCGCAGACATCGAATGCGAGCATCGCGGGCAGTTTGCGGTTGCAGCGGTCGTCGCTGCAACCGTTACGACCCGACCGATGCGCAAGACCGCTAGATCGAGTGCGAGCCGAGCAACCGTGTCAACCGCTGATTTCGCTAACTTTGTTTCAACTGACAGCGGCCCCCCGGGCGATACAAGGTGCATCGGATCGGTTTGTCGGCAATGTCCGTTCCCGATTCCGATCGACGTACTACGATTGCCGCCAGCAGCCAGGGGGGCCCATATGGCGACTCGTTTTTTCAACGAATCAACCGGTTCAGAAGCCGGAAAACTGAATGCCCGTCAGGCTTCACGCCCCGCGGCCGCCGTTCGGCGTCGACGGTGGGTGGGCCGCGTTTTGTTAGCGGTTACTGCCACGACCGTCTTCGCTCCGCTCCCCGGCTGCATGATCGCCAACGGGATCCGCCGAAGTCTGTCACGGACCGATAGCCTCGACGAGTTCATGCTCAGCTATCGCAACCGCACCTGGGCAGCTCGAGCCTGGTTATGCAGCAAACATCAATTCGCCGGCCATCCGTATCTGTCTGATTTCGAAACCGGTTTTCGCCAAGGCTACGAGGACGTTGCCAATGGCGAAAACGGCTGCCTGCCGACCGTTTGCCCGCGTCAGTATTGGGGCTGGCAATACCAGTCCGCTGACGGTCAGGGGCGGATGAATGCCTGGTTTGAGGGCTATCCCTTGGGCGTCCGCGCAGCCGAACAGGACGGGATCGGCCACTGGAGTCATGTCGCCACGTCGATGCCGCCGGTCGAAGAGCCGAAGGCAACCGAAGACGAAGACGAGACGGACGAGGCGGCGGTGGACGCCGCGGTAGACGCGTCCCCATCGGTGCTCGAACAGTCGTTTCCACTGCCGGGCGTTGATGAGGCGGAACCGCTTTTGGCTCCCCCCGGACAGCCGGTGGGGCCGGCGCCAGAACCCTTTTCGGACGGGCCCGAGATTTAATCGGTACCCGAGATGATTGGCGGAAGCGATCGCCCGCAGCGGTGGCGATCGGATCGGACCCTGTTTCCCGTTCACGGGACGTCGACTCAACCAAACCGTCGTACTTGTTCGACGGAAATCGATCATGAGAAGGATTAAGATGATCCACGCGTCTGGCCAATCCAAGCCATTACCGATCCGCCGTCGTCGCCGGTTCGCGACGATCGCCGCGACCCTGGCGTCGGTGGTCCTCGGCGGTTGTTCCTCCTTCACCCAGCCGATCGATGGCGTGCCGGCGAAGCGATT
>SKZY01000372.1 GCA_007127095.1 Planctomycetaceae bacterium | reverse complement strand
GCCGATCCAGCGGCGAGGCCGGCGAAGGCAGCGGCTCAAATGTCGTCGCCTTCGCGGCGGCCGCCGCCTTGGTCGCTGGGGCGGCTGACGATGTTGTTCAAGAAACTTTCGTCGTTGACGAGTTCTCCGGCCAGGATGTCGGCTTCCGTGATCTTTGACAAGAAGATCGTATGTTGGCCGATCACGCCACGTCCTTGATCGTAGACGATGTAGATCGACCCGTCTTGGCTGAGAGTCGCTGACGGATAGCTGATTTGACCGTCGTCACACAGCAGTATTTTGTGAGTGAAGGTCTTGCCGTCGTCGTCGCTCAGGTAAGCCGTCATTCGGGTCCGCGAAGTCTTATTTTTGACAAGCTCGCGTTGCATGCCGCTTTCGTCAGTGTAGTAGTAGACTCGCTTACCATCCTTGTCTTTCATTTGGACATCGTTGGCGACCAACAAAACCCTTCCTGAAGGGAGTGTTTTAAGTATGCACTTGGTATTGATCGAAAACTGCATCGGGTAGTAGCCACCCAGTTTCCAGGACTTGCCGCCGTCGAACGATTCGGCAAACTTCTGCCCCTTCCTGGCACGGTAGAACGTGAACAGGCTGCCGTCTTTTCGGATGATGGGCATTTGCTCTGCAAAAACCGCGTCGTTGTCGACGGGCAGTGCGGAGACAAATATCGGCTTGCCGTCGATGTCTTCCTTCAAAAAGCGGATTCGCTCCTGGTCGGGGCGACCGACCAATCGGAAGTCGTCCATCGAACGCATGATCGTGCCGTCGGGGAAAATCAGCGGCTTCATCACCGAGATGTTTTTGTTCCCCAGTAGTCGTGGCGAACTCCATGCGGTGTGCTCGTCTTCGGGGTCGAGCATCGTGAATTCCCAGGCGGAAGAGGCAAAATCGTCTTTGCCTTGAAAGTCGATGTTCCGGTGGCCGATGAAACGAATATTGCCTTGAGGGTCTTTCCACAACATCGGGTCCGAGGCCCCACCGCCGAGCAGTTCACTCGGGTCGAAGACAAAGACTTCTTTCCAAGTTTTGCCTCCGTCAGCCGAGGTCGCGATCACCGAGAATTGGTCGTTGTGATACGGCGCGCGTTCGGCCTGGACGTTGGAACCGAACCAAGTGACCCAGAGCCTGCCGCCCGCGGAGATTTCGACTTGCGGACAACCTTGGAAGATTCTCAGATTGATGCGGTGTCTGTGGTAAGGCTTTTGGCCTTCGTAATTGACCTTATTTAACGACGGCGGCGTCTTACCTGTAATTCCGTAGGGGAATGTTTGCGACACATCGTCGGGCGCCGGCATCGTGGTATCACCCAAGACCGACATCGGGTCGACCGTTTGGGCGTGCAGAACAGCTGCAAAGCCGATTATTGCCAGTGTTGTCGTGATTCTTATCATGGATTAGCTCAGTTGTTTCGTTTCATGGTCTTGTGGTTGCATTCATTCAACCGCCGGCCCGTGGCGGGCGACGAAGCTCTTGTCGCAGTCGGTCGTTCTCGGCCTCAAGCCGATTGATTTCGGCTCGCAGCAGGTCTTGGATGACCTCGTTCTGGCGTGCGATCGTCTCGTTTTGCCGAGCGATCGTTTCGGCGGTGGCCTTCATACCGAGCGGATCGAAATGTCGGGAGGCTTCGGAGAAATGAAAAATCGATGAACGGACGATTTCCGCGACACGCTCGGCGGTTTCAGCCGCGACCCGTAAGTCATTGGCGGCCGCGAGCCAGTCCGTTACCGACAGCCCCTGTCCTGACGCCGAAGGTTCTGGCGTCGGCATTGGCGGCGAGACGGCGAGCGTGCCCAAGCGATTCGGTGGTTCGTCGGCCGCCGCGGTGAAGGCCGCCGGCGACAGCAGCAGACAGCCGACCAAGGCCAGCGAGTTTGATTTTTTCAACATGAAACGACCCCGGCGGGAGGTGGAATGGGGCGCGAATCGGGTCAGCGAATCTGCGGGGGCAGCAGCGAACCCAGCGTTCAACTTGTCAGTGTAACTCTGATCCAGCGCCAGCGGGCCGGTATCGCCAAGCCACAGGCGCCGCCATCCCGCAGATGTTGTCCCAGTCGGCGACTGGAGTGATGTGTCCCCGCCTTGTCGCCGAAGATCGGACGGATAACAAGTAAGCACCCCCTGACGTGTCTTTCGGCTTAATCGCCTTTGCGACCCGGTCCTGACCGATCGGCCCGCAATCAGCGTCTGTATCCCTTCGGGATGATCACCGTCGAGTCTATCCCGATCCCGAGGTGCTCGCCGTGATCCATCACACAACCAAGCCCCCTTTGTATATCTTTGCGAGTAAACGCCCCAGCGATCTGGTCGTGCCCAGAGGAGGTTATGCCAAAAGACTCCTTCGGGGGTGCTTAGCAGACACTTTCTCCCTTTTTTCCCAGCATTACTAACGACATACGATGCCTCACGACCCCACAGCGTTGGTTGAACACGTCGAACGGATCGTCCGCCAACGACTCGTCGGGCAGGGCGCTGGACACGGCTACGACCATGTCCAGCGGGTGCTGAGATCGGCCCGCGAGATCCAGGCCGAGACCGGTGGCGAGCGGTTGATTGTGGAACTCGCCGCGCTACTGCACGACCTCGGCGACGCTAAATTCCACGCGGGCGTCGAACGCAGTGGCGAGTTCGCCGCCGCACTCCTGACCGACTTGGGCGAGTCGCCCAAAACCATCGCCCACGTGGTACACATCGTCGACAACCTTTCCTTTCGCAAAGGAGCTGACGCGGCGGAGCTAACGCTGGAAGGCAAGATCGTTCAAGACGCTGACCGACTCGACGCACTGGGGGCCATCGGGATCGTCCGCACGATCGAGTATGGGGCCGTTATCGGCCAGCCGTTCTATCGCAGCGATGGGGAACCTGGAAAAACCGGCGTCGACCACTTTTACGACAAACTGTTCAAGCTCCGCGAGTTGATGAATACCGCAGTCGGCCGGCGATTGGCCGTCGAACGCGAGCAATTCATGCGACGGTTTCTGGATCAGTTTCAACGTGAAACCAGCCGCGCTGATTGAGACGATCGCCGAGAACATCCACCGCAGACCGATTGCGGTCGGTACACGGAATGCTGTGTCCTTGTCTTGTCGCTCGGCTACCCTGATAAGAATCGGGTTACTTTACTTACTTGCCCCGGGAATCTTTGTCATGAACGCTTCTCGTTCGTTGGCGGCCGTTTTGTTGCTCGGTTGGGCTGCTCCGTTTGCCGTTGCCGAGGACTGGAATCAATGGCGTGGTCCGCAGCGTGACGGGCGGCTGACGGATACCGCTTTGCCTCGAAAACTGACTGGGAACTTGCAGTTGGAATGGGAGCGGCCTCATCAAGCAAGCTATAGCGGGCCGATCGTTTGTGGCGATTTGGTGGTGACGACTGAGACCGTTGATCGATCGGACGAACGGGTCACGGCGTACCGGCTTGCCGACGGCGAAGTTGCCTGGACGGCCGAGTGGACCGGTTCGATGGCCGTGCCGTTCTTCGCCGCGGCCAACGGCGATTGGATTCGCTCGACACCCGCCTGTGACGGCCGAAATCTGGTCGTGTTCGGGATGCGAGACGTGCTCGTCTGCCTGAACCCGCAAACGGGACAAGAACGGTGGCGGGTCGACTTTCCAAAAGCGATCGGTACGCCTCTGCCAGCGTTCGGCGCCGTCTGTTCCCCGCTGATCGACGGCGACGACGTCTACGTCCAGACCGGCGGCGCGGTGGTCAAGGTCGCCTTGGCCGACGGTTCGGTACGCTGGAAGACGCTGGAAAACACCGCCGGGATGATGACCAGCGGCGCTTTTTCCAGCCCGGTAATCGCGCCGCTCGCGGGGGTTCGGCAGTTGGTGGTGCAAACGCGCGAGCAGCTTTGTGGAGTCGATCTGGAAACCGGTGAACCGTTGTGGCGGGAGTCGATCGAGGCGTTTCGCGGCATGAACATCCTGACTCCCACCATCATCGGCGACCGGGTGTTTACGGCGGCCCACAGTGGTCGGTCGCAGCTTTTGGCGGTCAGCCGCGGTGCCGACGGAACTTGGGCGGTCGAGGAGGTCTGGTCGCAGAAGGTCCAGGGGTACATGTCATCGCCGTTAGTCATTGGCGAAACGATCTACCTGCACGCCAAGAACCAGCGACTGGTCGCGTTATCGGTCAGCGACGGCGCGATTCGTTGGACGAGCCAGCCGTTCGGCAAGTACTGGAGCATGATCACGGACCAAGACCGTCTGTTGACGCTCGACCAGACCGGCGACTTATTATTGATCGAGCCGAACGACGACGAGCTACAGATCGTCGATCGGCAGCAGGTCGCGAATGACTCGTGGGCCCACCTGGCGGTACAGGATCAATATCTAATCGT
>SKZY01000178.1 GCA_007127095.1 Planctomycetaceae bacterium | reverse complement strand
CAGCGGGCCGGCATTGAGTTGCTCCGCGCACCTCGATCGGCTAATCTGAAATCACGGTGTTTGCGGCGATTCGCAACCCAAACGCCGCCCCACCCGCCTTCGATTTCCTTCCTCGCGAAAGCGTCCTCCTGCCGTGATAGCGTTCCGTTACCTGCTGCTTTCCTCGGTCCTGTCGCTGATCTGCTTCGCCTCCCTGGGACGGTATCGAGGCGACGTCGCAGCTGCCGATCTGGCTGACCAGACGAGCGCCGAACGACCGACAAAAAACGCGTTGACGTTTGAAGCCGACGTTCGTCCGCTGCTGAAAGCGCATTGTTTTCAGTGCCACGGCGAAGAGCCCGAGTTGTCGGGATCGCTCGACGTTCGCTTGGTGCGGCTGATGGCTGCCGGAGGCGATTCGGGGGCAGCGATCGTCGCTGGTGACCTCGATGATTCGGTGTTGTGGCAGCGGATCGACAGCGAAGACATGCCCCCGGGACCGAAAAAGCTGACTGCCGCCGAGAAAGCGACGATCGCCGACTGGATTCGTCAGGGGGCGATGACGGCCCGCCCCGAACCCGAGGATCCGGCCCAGGTCAAGTTCACACCGGAAGAGCTGAGTCATTGGGCGTTTCAACCGGTCATCGCCCGCGAGATCCCGACAGACATCGACGGCGTGGCGGCGGCCGGTCGGAGCGGTGCGATCGATGCTTTTGTCCGCTCCCAATTGCTCCCCGTCGGGCTCGACCTTTCGCCGCCCGCCGATCGCCGCACACTGATCCGGCGGCTGACGTTTGGTCTACACGGATTGCCGCCGACACCCGCGGCGGTGCATGACTTTGAGAATGACCATGCCCCGGGGGCCTACGAAAGACTGGTCGATCGCCTGCTCGGCTCGCCCCAGTACGGTGTCCGATGGGGGCGGCACTGGTTGGACATCGCCGGCTATGCCGAAAGCGATGGCAATGTGGGGAAAGATCGCCCTCGACCGCATGCCTGGCACTATCGTGATTACGTCGTCGACGCGATGAATCGGGACTTGCCCTATGACCGATTCTTGCTGGAACAACTCGCCGGCGATGAACTGATCGGTGGCCAACCCGACCCGAACAATCCCGAGCATGTACGGCTGTTGGCCGCGACCGGGCTGTTGCGGATGGCACCCGACATCACCGAGACCGACAATTCGCTGATGGACCGCAACCAAGCGGTCGCCGACGTCGTGCAGGTGGTCAGTTCGGCTGTACTCGGCGTGACGGTCGGATGTGCGCAGTGTCACGACCACCGCTACGATCCGATTTCGATCGAGGATTATTACAGCTTTCGCGCGATCTTCGACCCGATCTTTCCGATCCATCAGTGGAAAAAGCCTGGCCAGCGTCTGGTCGATATGACCGACGACGAGACGCGTTCGGCCTCGGCGGTGATCGAAGCCAAGGCGGTGGAGTTGCAGGAAGACATCAACGCCCGTCGGCGAGCCCATTGCCAGACGATCCAGGACCGCGAGATCGCCGCCGCGCCGGAAGAGTATCGCGATGCGCTTCGCACCGCGGTACTGCTCAAGCCGGCTGATCGGACCGCTGAGCAAACGGCACTGCTGGAGCGATTCCCCAAGGTCCGCAGTGTCGAATGGATCATCGGCCAATTGGTCGAATACGATAATCCGGCGCATCGGGCGTTTCAGGAAGAGGAAAAAGGGGTCGCCGAGATTCGCAAGACAAAGCCGCTCGATCGTTTGATCATGGCCGTCGACGAATCACGCGATCGGCTGCCACCGAGCCGTGTCTTTTTTCGCGGCAACCCCGAATCGCCGACCGAGGAGGTCTTGCCGGGTGAGCTGACCGCGTTGGTTTCGACCCGGTCCCATGTACAGATCGCCGCGGTCGACGAGTCGGTGGGGCCGACCAGTGGCCGACGGTTGGCCTACGCCCGCCAATTGACCGACGGGACCCATCCGTTGGTCGCTCGAGTGATCGTCAATCGGGTTTGGCTACATCACTTCGGACGCGGCTTGGTCGATTCGCCGGGGGATTTCGGACTCAATGGAGAATCGCCGTCGCACCCCGAATTGCTCGATTGGTTGGCCGACGACTTCGTCCGCGGCGGTTGGAGTCTGAAGCGTTTGCATCGACAGATTTTGCTGAGTGAAACGTTCCGTCAATCAGCGGTCCGTCATGTCGCGGGTGGTGATTCGGGTCAGACCGCCGCCGAGCTGGATCCCGAGAACCGGTTGTTGAGTCGGATGAATCTTCGGCGGCTGGACGCGGAATCGTTGCGCGACGCGATTCTGGCGGTGTCGGGGCAACTGAATCAGGCGCTCGGCGGCCCCAGCGTTCCGGTCACGGAAGACGCCGAAGGCAAAGCGGTGATCGGCAGACGCCAACTTCGCGACGGACTTTTCGCCGGGATCGAGGATGTCGGCGGCGAGGCCTATCGCCGCAGCGTCTTCATCAGCTCGCCGCGCGGATTGCCGCTCAATGTGCTGCAGACGTTTGACCTGCCCGCCATGACGCCGAACTGCCAGCAACGCGATTCGTCGACGGTCACCCCGCAAGCGTTGTGGTTCATGAATGACGAATCGTTGGTTACCAGCAGCCGCCAGATGGCCGACTCGATCGCCGCCGAAACCGATCAGCTCGCCGACCAGATTCGGCAGGTCTACCTGCGGGCGTTCGCTGCCGAACCGACCGACGAAGAGCTGGATGACTGTTTGTCGTTTATCAGCGGTCAGAGTGAGATCTTTCGTGCCGCGACCGATCCGTCGTCCGAATCTGGTGACACGCCGGCGGTCACTCCTGAGCGACAAGCCTTGGCGAGTCTCTGCCAAATGGTGCTGTCGTCAAATCGATTTTTGTACATCCCCTGACCTCGGTTAGCTCATGAACCAGCCAT
This sequence comes from Planctomycetaceae bacterium, assembly GCA_007127095.1. Lineage (GTDB taxonomy): Bacteria > Planctomycetota > Planctomycetia > Pirellulales > Pirellulaceae > UBA6163. Next base: position 1,473 of record SKZY01000178.1, on the reverse strand, counting down.
TCTCCACGAACGACCTTCGCAAGTCGCAACTCTGCTCACGGCGTCACCTCCTGCAATCATCGTGCTACGGTCTGGGGACGCTCGGCGCTGCCTGGTTGCTCCGCCAGGACGGGCTGTTGGCCGCCGACGCGCCGCAGAAACCGGCCTTGGAGCCGCAAACCTATGACCTGTCGCCGAAACCGCCATCGCGGCCGGCCAAGGCGACCGCGATGATTTCGATGTTCATGATGGGTGGGCCGAGTCAGATCGATCTGTTCGACCCCAAACCCGAATTGTCCAAGCGTGACGGACAGCAGTTCGAGGGCGATATTCGGTTCGATAATGCGGCCCAGGCGAGTCGCCAGATCATGGCACCGCAGTGGAAGTTCCGGCCGCGTGGCGAGTGTGGGATGGAGATCTCGGACCTGTTGCCGCAGTTGGGCGAAATCGCCGATGACGTGACGTTGATCCGTTCGATGCATTCGGCGGTCAACAATCATTTCCCCGGTTTTTTCGCGCTCAATTGTGGCACCGGCGTCGGTGGTCGGGCCACGTTGGGTAGTTGGTTGGTCTATGGCCTGGGAAGTGAATCGCAGGAATTGCCGGCTTATGTGGCGCTGACCCATCCCTGGGGGCTGCCGATCGTCGGTGGAGATAGCTGGACCAGCGGCGGTTTGCCGTCGATTTACCAGGGGACCGTCGTGCGGCCCAAAGAGCCGCGAATGTTCAATCTGGAACCGCCCGGGCACCTCCGCGGCGCCGCCCAGCGGGAGCAACTCGCCTTTCTCGATCGGCTCAATCGCCGTCACGCGGAGGAGTTCCCCGGCGAGGACGAGTTGTCGGCGCGAATGGCCAGTTATGGCCTAGCCGCCAAGATGCAAACCTCGGCCGCCGACGTATTCGATATCTCCGACGAAACCGCTGAGACGATTCAGCTTTACGGCATCGACCAAGAGGTGACCCGTGATTACGGGACACGGTGCCTGATCGCCCGGCGTTTGGTCGAACGCGGCGTCCGCTTCGTGCAAATCTTTAATAACGGCCAGAGCTGGGATCACCACTCGTCGATCGCTACCGAGTTGCCCAAACGGTGTCAGGAAATCGACCGGCCGGCGGCGGCACTCGTCCAAGACCTAAAACGTCGTGGCCTGTTGGATACCACCTTGGTTCACTGGGGAGGCGAAATGGGGCGGTTGCCAACGATTCAAGTCCCGGTCGGTGATACCGAGCTAAAGAAGGTCGGACGCGACCACAATACTTACGGCTTCAGCATGTGGGTGGCCGGTGGTGGTCTGAAAGGCGGTTGTGTTCACGGGGCGACCGATGAGTTTTCTCATCATGCGGTCGAAGACGTCGTGACCAATCACGATTGGCTGGCCACCGTCTTGCATCAATTCGGCTTGGACCACCGTGAACTGAGTTTCCGTGTCGGTTCGAGAGACTTGGCCCTGGTCGAAAACCCCGCCGCGGCACCGGTGGAAAAGATCCTGGCCT
>SKZY01000460.1 GCA_007127095.1 Planctomycetaceae bacterium | reverse complement strand
CTGCTTGAAGAACCCGTCATGCGGATTGCGGATGGAGGAGTCGCTCATCGACGCATTCTAGCGGATGTGGAACAGCGCAATCATCCGCAGGTTATGGAAGCTTGAAACGCCGGTCGACCTCGATTCGCCCAGAGTCTCAACCGGCAACGCTGCTGGCTCGACGGGCGACCGGCTGTCCGCATCCGTCGGATTGCGACTCGACGGGATCGGTTGGGTTAGTGAATCGATCGCTCGTCGCCCGCGTTGTCGGACTCGGAAACCCCGGGTTCCGCTCGACTCTCAATCACAGAGCCCAGCATTCGAAGTGAACTGTGATACGTTCGCAGCCGTGGCACGGGTCACACCACTCCGGCCTCCTTCCCCACTCGCACCCACCCTAGAATGGCAATTGCCAGCACCCGGAACGAGGGGATCTCACGCAATACTCGGGCGATCAAAGGGGACGATCCTGCGTACCTTCGACTACGATTTCGATCCAGTCGGACGCTTGGTCGGCCTGGACGATTCGGCTCCGCTGGCAGCTGACTTCGACTTCGTTTACGATGCCAGAGGGCAACTGCAGCTCGAATCGCAGCAGCACGGCTTCTTGGGCCAAGCCATCGTCTTCGATCGGGATTACGACGCCGTGGGGAACCGGACGCTACTCGAAGCAAACGATCGATCCCAGCTAACGTCGGCGACGACCGTGGCGATTCCCGGAATGACGCCTCCGTTCGGATTACCAAGTGCCGAAGGCTACGACTTCGACGCCGGCGGTAATCGCGAGGGAAGCGGTGGAACGCCGCAATCGGCCACCGGGACGCACAATCAATTGCAAACCGACGGAACGTTCGACTATTTCTACGACGGTGAAGGGAATGTCATCCGGCGGGAGAGCATCAGCGGTTGGGCGGCGACCCTTTACGAGTGGGACCACCGGAACCGGCTGGTTGCGGTCAAGGAGTCACCTTTCTACCAGGCCCATCCATCTTACCAGAACGTCTTTACACTGTACGTGGAGTATGTCTACGACGCGTTCGATCAGCGGATCGGCAAGCGAGTGGAGGATGCGCAGGGCCCCTACGGCTGGTCGGGGCCCGCTTGGAAGCGTTACGAGGCGTACGTCTGGGCCGACGGACAGGAAGTACTGCGGTTTACCGACAGCGATGGATTGGGCTCCACGGAGCCGTTCCGCTTGGCGAGTCGTTATCTTTGGGGCGATCGCGTCGACCAGTTTTTGGCCGAGGAGCAGTTTGCAGGCGACAGTGGCCCCGCGATCGACGCCACCACGGCGGACAGTACCGCGGGCGAGACGTTCTGGCCGTTGACCGACCATCTCGGCAGCGTCCGCGGGCTGGTCGACAACAACGGGGTGATTCGCCAGCACATCACGTACGACAGTTTCGGCAATCGGCTCGTCGAGCAGCACTACGACACCGCGGGAGCTCCGGTCGCGGCAACGCACGCCGAAGCAATCGACAGCCTATTCGGCTACACCGGCCGCGACTGGGACGCCGACACCGACTTGCAGTACAACCGCGCCCGCTGGTACGACCCGAGTACCGGAAGATGGCTCAGCAAAGACCCCATCGGGTTCGAAGCCGGCGATGCGAATCTGTATCGGTACGTGGGGAATGGAGCGACGACGAAGGCTGATCCGAGTGGGTTGGAACCGCCAAGCGTTCCTCCGAACTGGGTTGGACCAAACCTGGACTTACTGAATGAGACGACGCACTACGGCCCGACTCCCTGGGGAGTTGTCAACACGACTGACCAGCGTGTGCTCGAGGAACTGTATCGAAATGACATGATGATGGCAGATCCGATGGCGTTTGCCGAAGCAAGCGTTCGTGCAATGGATCCTGGCGGAGCGAATGTTGTTGCGTTTCCGAATGGTTATCAACGATGGATGCAAGAACGGCAGGCAACGGCGGTCAATTCGTTCATTCCGTTTCTTGGAAGCTGTGCTGAGATTCGGACCGGATTAAAATATGATGACCCGACGCGGGCTGCTGTAGGTGCGGTCACGCTTGGTTTAGAAGTGGTCCCGGTCCCCGTTGGACGCATCCTTGGTCGATTTAGACCTCGCGGCGTAAGGCCGATGCAACTACCAGTGGAAGATTTATCGCTTGTTGGTACTGGAACTTTGGGGTACACGCGACCTGACGGCAGCATCTTTCTGCAGCCTGGATTGACTCGCGCAGATCAACGTCATGTTCTCCGGCATGAGTCTGTACATGCATTCTTTTCGCCCCGCGGATCGGGCAGACTGACCCGGTTCCGTCAGACAATGGGGCAATGTGGCTACGACAACTCACAACTGTTGAGATTCACTGAAGAAGCAATCGCCGAGACTTACGGCAGTGGGAGCATTATGCAAGGATTGTCGCATCCCATTCGTAACCCGTACGGCCTCTCTGGATCGGGGCTGATTATCGAAACCAGCATTTATGGAACATCGGTGACTGGCGGCGTCTATGGTGGACAGCAAATTGGCCAAAGCATCTTCGAATAGGTCACGTTGTGAGTGTTAGCCGAGCAGAAGCAATCGAGATAGCACAATCCACCTGCGAGGATCGTGGCTGGCTCTGGCCAGAAAAGGTTATCGTTAGGTGGCGACCGTTTTACTACTTGATTTCGGGTGGTGGCCGAAAAGGCGGCAACGTTCACATCAAGATTCGGAAACGTGATGGCGAAGTTGTTAGCGCCGGATTATCGCCTTTCTGAGTTCGAATACGAGGAAAATGGGACGGGGATCATTTTGCCCCCCGCCCCCTTTTCTGATCTGGTTTGGGTTTCGGCGGACGAAAAGTCGAGCTTTCGCTGAGTCGCGACGTGTGGTTGGAAGCCTGCGAACCGTTGCTGTATCGATCGGACCGACATCGCCCGTGGGGCGGCGGCCTGTGTCGCGGCGGAGTTACCCGGCCGCACCACCCATCAACTTCATCGGACTCTGGAGCCCTTCTATGGTTTCGACCGGCAAAACTTCTCGTGTTCTGCTTCGATGGCTTGTTGAATCACATGATCGAACCTTGAACCCAAACTTGGTGGAATTACAGGAAAATAGTGCCATGGTTCGCTGTCGTCAGGGAACCTCGCAAACTTTCCTTCCATGGTGTTGAGTCTTTGACGAATCAAACTCAATGCGTTCAGTAAGCTATCAACTGAATCGGTACCCTTGGCACTAACGGACTCGGTTTGGTTTCCGGAAAAATCGACTATCGTCAACCATAAGTTGCCTTCTTGTACAGGCTGATGCACGTTGACCACCAGCGTAGCTTCGCCATCCGACAAGCTTCTTGACGCGAATATCATCAATCACCGAATACGTAGTGGCAGTAATTGTCCCAATTTTGCTGGCTTTCGTATACATGCCGCCAACATTCTGCTCGGGCTCTCCGATCTGCAAATCCATTGCAGAAGCCCCCGCGGGCATCTTCTCCAGAAAGGCCTTGGCATTCATCCAGGGAGTCCTTGGGCTTCGGAGCATCACGATCAGAATCGAATACCCAATACCAGAACTTCGTGCAAACCGGTCGCGTATAGGTTTGGCCAAGTTTGTACGAGACCACTCCACACTCGCCCACGATCAAAACTTGGCCTACGACAGGAATGCCACGAGTACACACTTTCTTGGCGACCCATCTACCGCCAACTCTTGTTCCTCCACCGGGCGGCGGTTTCGGAAAGTTGATTGGACCGGTGCCACCAATTCCAGGCGGCAGCGTGCCGGGATTTACCGTTGGCGGAGGCGAAACAGGGAAAGTTGGTGTGCCAGGAGGTGTGACGACAGGAGTCTGTAAGCCATATGGATCTACAAAGACAGTAACGCGAGATGCTAAGAACTCATAAAGGTTCCATGGACTGCCTCCGTACTGAATCGGATCTCTGGAGCAAAACCTTCCCGCCACCGCATTGTACATCCGAGCCCGGAAATGATACAGGTTCAAGCCGTCGTCCCACTCCCGCCCGGTATACGTATACCGATTGCTACTCGCCGAGGCCACCTGCACCGTCCCGCTGGCGTCGGCGAACGTCACCTGCCCATAAGCTGTATACGCATACCGCTCAACAATCGCCCCTCCGCCATCCGTAATTGCGGTGATGCTGTACTGCCGGTTGCGGTGGTAGTAACGCGTGCCGCTACCGCCACTGCGCAACACTACCTCGTCGATGTAGCTTCCGTAGACGTAGGTGTAGCTCGGGCTACTCGCTACAGTGCCGGCCGCGTAGTCCGCTAGGGTCTGTTGGCCATCCTGGAAGTAAATCGTGTGGTCTGTGCCGTCGTCGCGGCCTACGCGGCGGCCGAGCGCATCCCAGCGGTAGAAGACGTCGTCAATGCCGTCATCATTGGTGTCGGCTGCCCAGAGCTTGT
>SKZY01000096.1 GCA_007127095.1 Planctomycetaceae bacterium | reverse complement strand
GTCCAACCCCAACCGGTCGACTCCCGGCAGTGAGTCGATCGGTTCACTCCCGGACGGGCGGTCGATCACGAACAGCGGCCAGATCAAATCGTTGACACCGAGGCCGTTCTCGCGAACCAACCGGCGAGACCAATCGTGACGACGCAAACGACGCATCCGAACTTGGGGGTATTCGCCCCGTGAGGTTTGAAACATACTTTTTCGAGGTAAAACGTAAGAAAATGGGGTAGTCATCCACAGAGCAGGGACAGGGCCGGTTAGCCACAGGGCAGTGGGCACAGTGCAGTGGTGCAGTGGGCACAGTGCAGTGGGCCACAGGGCAGGGCACGTACAGGGCATTCAACGCAGTTGAGCGTGGCCATCACGGTCGACGATTTGCAACAACTCCTGGCCGCTCATGCGGTGAGCCGCGTCATGGGGGCAGGCGTGGACGCAGCGTGGCCGGCCATCGACGCTGCGACAGAGGTCACAGGTCGTCGCTTGCTGCTGGATAACCGGAATCTTGCGACCCTCCCGTTGCTCATAGACCCGCCGCTTTTTGCCGCTTTTGGGGTCGGCTTCGATCTTGGGGAAGCCGTGCATGTTGATATTACCGTAAGGACAATTCTGGGCGCAAAGACCGCAGCCGATGCAGTAGTCTTCGATCCGGATTTCGAGCGAATTCCCGTCTCGATGGATCGCGTCGACCGGACAGCCGACCAAACAGTATGGGTCCATGCAGGAGCGACAACTGCTGGCGACCAGAAACCGGTCGAATCGCAAGCCTTCGCGTACCAGACGCGTGACACCGTTGTGGGTGTCGGCGCAAGCCTTGGTGCATTCGTCACAGCGGGTACACTTTTCCAGGTCGAGGACCAGCAGGCTCTGTCCCAAAAAGAGTCCTTGGTCGATGAAGTCGTCGGTCCCGATCGCGTCGAGTTGTTTACGGATCGCGTGATCACGCTGCAGGATCTTGTCGGCGGCTTGTACCAGCGGCGGAACCAGCGCCGGGAATTGCCGCAGCAAACGATGGAAATCCTTGGCGTGGATGCGGATCAGTTCGACGTGATCGAGGGCCGTGCAGGAGGCGGTCCGGCGGCCCGGTGGGACGTTTCGACGTTCGGCTTCGGCCAAGCCACCGCCGCTGAGCATCTGCGTCAGCAGCCCGATTTCGCCAAAATAGCCTCCCGGCGAAATGTACCCCATCACCCGATCCGAAACGCCATATTTCTGAGTCACTTTGACGAAACCGAGTCGGTTGATGAACAGCGAATCGGCGACTTCGTCTTGGCGATAGATCGTCTGGCCGGGTTCGACCGTGATCAGATCAACTCGGCTTTCGAGAAACTCGGCCGCTTGTTGTCGCTGCGATTCGCTAAGGGCTGCGAAAATCGGCAATGACTTGACTTGGCTCTGCAGACTCCGTTGCCGATAGACGCGGTCGAGGAACTCACGGCAGACTGCGTTGCGCTGGATCATATACAGCACATTGCGGCGGATTTCGACGACCTCGGATTCCTCTTTGGCGATCACGGTCGCCGACCTCGGGTAACGATTCAGACAGGTCATTTCGCCGATGATCACGTCTTCGGGAGTGATCTCGATCGATTTGTTGGCGGCGATTTCGGCTCCCCGAAGATCGCTCAATCTGGCGACACTCGACTGCGGATCAGCTGGCTCGGTGCGGGAAAACCACTTCCACAGCGGACGCTGCGACGGCCGCCCACTGGTCGTCGATTTCAACGCTACTTCGAACCGCCCGCTGACGATCACGAAGGCGGTCGCCCCATACTCGCCTTCTTGGCAGAGCACTTCCCCGGGTTGTAAACGCCGGATCGTGAAGGCGCTCTGATTGAACTGAACGAACTTTGGCGGCAGTCCGGAAAAGAGTGGGATCGACAGCAATTTGCGGACGTCGATCGGCGGCCGGCCATCATCATCCCGCGAAAGGTAAGACTCCTTGAACTCGAGCGCGCCGGTCGGGCAGGAGATCACGCATTCGCCACAGGAAACACAAGAACTCTTTCCCATCGGGTCGTCGAGGTCGAACCCGATATGACTTTGGTAGCCTTTGCCGAAGCGTCCGATGACGTGGTTTTCTTTGACATCGTTGCAACCGCGGGAGCAGCGACCGCAGAGGATGCACTGGGTCGGATCGACGACGACCATCCGGCTCGACCGATCGCCCCGCAGCGACCGCTGGTTCGGATCGGGCTTGTCCGGGGCGGTCACCGGCTTCGCGAACCGGCTGCTGGTGATGTTCAGACGATTCGCTAGCGAGGCGAGTTCATTCGCCGGAGAAGCCGACGCGGTCGGCAGGTGGTCGGCGACCAACAGTTCGGTCAGCACACCGCAGGCCCGTTCGACCCGTCCGGCGGCGGCGGGGTCGGCTTGACTATTGATCGTGTGGACGACCATCCCGTCGGTAACCTGCTGGACGCAGGCGGGGACCAATTTGCGCCGAATGCCCCGACGGGTCTCTTCGACGGCTTCGACCATGCAGACCCGGCAGACGCCGACCGGGGCCAAGTGTTCGCGGTGACAGAGTGTCGGGATCGGGTGAGCGTCGCCGGCCCGGTGGACGAACGCTTCGGCGGCAGCGTCGTGGATCGTCGTCGGTCGCGGGATCGCCTGGCCTTCGGCATCCCGCAGGATCGCGCCTTGCGAATCTCGCCGTGGCATCGCCTTTTTGACCGTCACGGGCTGGCCGTCGATGGTCAGTCGGATCTCAGCATCGAAATCGTCAGCCGTCGAACGACGTACCCGCACCAACCGTCCGTCGATGTCCCGAGCGAAGAGGCCTTCGTCATCGTAAGGTTTGCCGGCTTCATCACGGTCGGCCACCGCCGCGGCAAAGTCGATCGTCTGGGTCGCCAACAGCCGGCGTTCGTTGAGTACGGGGTCCATCAGAGTTCCCTCTTTTCGGGACGAAGGTCGGCAGCGTCTTGCCGGTCGGAGACGGCGGCCTGACCGCCACAACGGGCCGCGGCCAGCTCGGGGAAGAACCGGAACAGACTGCGGACCGGGTTACTGGCGACCTGACCGAGCCCGCAGATACTGGTCGCTTCCATCACGTCACCGAGTTCCTGAACGGTTTGTTGCAGCACCGGCAGATCGGTGGCGGCGACCGAGCCGGCGTGTACCGCGGACGCCATCGCGGTGATCTTTTCCGACCCGATCCGGCAGGGGACACACTTGCCACACGATTCGTTACGAAAAAAGCGGCTGCAGGCGAGCGCTTCGGCGACCAGGTCGGCCCGGTCACCGTAGACGACGATACCGGCGCCGAGCATGAACCCGATCGTTCGCGAGACGTTGATGTCCAATGGCAAATCGCGGATCGCGATCCGTTCGGTCGACTCGGGGACGAAGCGTTTCACGAAGTTCGCGTTCAACTCCGCGACCGGGATCTCGGCTGGCCACAAGCCTCCCGAGGGCCCCGACAGCGCGACCGCGGCGAGCCCGACACCGTCCCGCATTCCACCGGCGAAATCGTCGATCAATTCGCCCAGTGTGATCGCCGTCGGCACCTCATACACGCCCGGCCGAGCGACATCGCCACTGATCGAGAACAATCGCCGGCCACGAGCGAGCTGCTGTTGGCCGGCGAGTTCGAACGGGCCGCTGTCACGCCCCGCGTCCCGGTACCAAACGCCGGCGTCACGCCGCAGGATCGCCGGTACCCAGGCGAATGTCTCGACGTTGTTCAACAGCGTCGGTTGATTGCGGTAGCCGTTCGTCATCAGCTCCGGGGGACGGTTGCGAGGCTCCGCCCGCTTATCCTCCATCGCTTCGATCAGGGCGGTCTGTTCGCCGCAGATGTAACCGCCGGGGCTGACGAATATTTCCAGGCGAAAGTTTTCTCCCGAACCGAGCAGATCGCGACCGAGGACGCCGATGTCGGTGGCTCGTCGGATTTCGTTGCGGAGCCGCTCGATCTGTTCGGGGTATTCGTGACGTACGTAGAGCCAGCCCTGTTCGGCGCCGACGACCAAGGCGCCGATGATCATCCCTTCGATCACCAGGTGGGGGAATCGGAGCAGTAACTCACGGTCCTTGAACGTCCCCGGTTCGCTCTCATCGGCATTGCAGACGACATACTTCTGTCGGCCCTCGGCGGCGAGCACGTCGCCCCACTTGAGGTAGGTCCGTCCGCCGGCCCCGCCCATGCCGAGCAGCCCCGCGGTCTCCAACGCTTTCAACACTCCGGCCGGGTCCGGGTTTTTCAGATACTCTCGAACCGAGCCGTAATCGGGCGGGGTAGGGCGAGAGTCTGAACCGGCGTCGATCTGCCAATCGGCGGTACCGGTGACTGTCCCTTCGGCGTCGGTATCCGCTTTTGCCGGAATCCCGGCGACGGCGGCGTCGATCGCCGAT
>SKZY01000048.1 GCA_007127095.1 Planctomycetaceae bacterium | reverse complement strand
CGCTCTGTCGCCTTCATGTCGGCAAAGGCCGGTGCCTCGACGTACTTCCAATCGCCGCCCTGATTCCACGGGCCGCGTGCATCAATCTCACCGTGATCGCCTATGCCAGTGGAGAGTGTTCCTTTAAAGGTAGTTACGGACGCGAGAAAAGCTCGCTTCCTTGGGAAGGACATGAATGACTAGCAAGCGGGCCACCATTCTTCGCACAGTCAACCATCGCTTCGGCACGATCGACCAGGGCGTTGTCTGGCTCGCCCGATTCATCGGCGAGGCCGACACCGATACGATGTGGGCTCCGATTTGCTGTGGGCGCATAAAAAAACCGATGCGGCGGACCACCTAAAGGTTATCCATCGCATCGGTTTACTTATTAACAAGCCCCCTGGGCACGCCAGGTTGTTGTTTAATTAGTCGCCCGTACCAAGCTCGTAGCAGCAAACTGAATCGTACCGCACTGAATCGCCAAGCGACGAATTGCGGATTGCTCCGTTCGTTCGCTCGTCGATTTGGATCATACGTCTGTTCGAACTCGAGACAACTGAGAAACGAGTTTTTTTCTTGGTTTCTTTTTCAAGCAGTTCGGGGTGTTGGTGTTCCGGGCTGCGATGCGGCGTCTGATCGGCTCTGAGGATCGGTACAGTGATGATGTGGAAGGGGGCGAGTAGCTTCGACTTTCGATCAGCTCGACGGGGTGAGTGCGCCGGGTGAGAGCGCCGGCTGAGTGCGCCGGGTGAGTGCGCCGGGTGCGGAGACGGCGAAGGGACGGCACCAGCGGAAAATACCCGCAGCGCCCCTTGACGTCCGGGCACCGCGTGCGAATGATGAAAAAAGTCCCGTTGGCAATCGAATCGGTGTGTCGATTCATTTTCCATCGGTTCGGAAGACTTGATGAAATCGCAGCCCGATGATTATCGGGACGTGAGTTACACAGTAAGCCGGCGTGGCGGAATCCCTGCGGGGACTCCGCTGCGTCGGTTTTTTTCGTTTCGACCAGAGAGTGTACCATGCCTTGACCGTTTTCATTCGCCGCCGAGGGTGTTCGGAAGCCGAACATCAGTCAAGCATTTTTTCGGTAGCGAAGCCGAAGTGACTTTCGGAGGACTGATTTAATAGCAACCGGGCCGCGGCAAGGGGCTAGTGAAGAAGTAAACCGACGCGTTGGAAGACCTATTTTGGGATTTCGGCACGTCGGTTTTTTTGTGCCATTTCGGCCGCCAGTGGACGGCTAGGCATGCAGAAGGAAAGTAATCTTGATGAATAATTCTCAGTTTACGATGGCGGAGCGGGTGGCCCGGGCGGTTCGTGATTTTCAGCATTTGCGAACCGGGCACGCGCCCGAATCGGTGACGGTAGTGCTCAGCGCCGGCACGTTGGTCGTGACCTTGCGCGGGGCGCTAACTCCGGCCGAGAAGGCGCTGTTTCGGACTCCCGAGGGTACCGCCCGCTTGCGGGAGTTTCACTGCGAGTTGTTCCAGAGTTCACTCGCCCCGCTGCAGCAAGAAATCGAGCGGATTACGGGAATCGCGGTCCGCGAAGCGGCAACCGAGGTCGAGCCATCGACCGGTGCCGTCGTACAGGTCTTCACGACCGGAACGATGGTGCAAGTGTTTCAACTTGACAGTAGCTTGTCCGCAGAAGCCTGGAATGGGATTGAAGGCGAACCGTCCGGCGACACCGTTTAGCGCCTCGTATCCCAATGCGGGTGGACGCCGATTGAAAGTTTGGTTTTGACAACGATGGACCGCGTTGAGCTCGTGCGTCGCGAGTGAGAGCGGTTCTGCAATTACCAGTGAGTGGAGAAGTTTGATGAAAAGATTATTTTTGAATTTGTGTGTACTGACCTTGGCCAGTATGGCGGGCTGTGGCAGCTCCACGGACGACCGTCAGGACTCAACGCGACCGGCATCGGACAGGAGGGCCTCGGACGGGGTGACGGCGAGCGAAACGGCGGCGGAAGAAAAGGCATCGAGCGAAAGTGCGAAGGAGGACAAGGAGGTCGATGCTGCAAAGGGGAAGCCATCGGAGGCTAAGGAATCGGAGGCTGGAGAAGCGGAACGTACGTTCAGCTTGAGCGTGCCGTTCGAATCCGTCGCACTGACTCAGGGAGAAGACGTGTCGGTGCGGATTGGGATCAACCGCGGTACCAACTTCGGGGAGGAGGTTGAGATCGAAGTCACCGGCCTACCCAAGGGAGTCTCTGTGGAGTCGGATGAACCGACTATCGAGCAAGGTAGCACAGGGCTGGACCTTACGTTCAAGGCTACCGGCGACGCGGCCCTCGGTGACTTTACCGCCAAGGTGACCGGTCGTACCGAGAGCAGTACCTCTGATTTTACCGAAGAGATCAAGCTCATCGTATCTCAAGCGAAGCAGGAGTGAGCTTTTTAGCATCAACGAGCAATACGTGAGTATCGAAGGCGCTCTGACGTGGATCGGGTGCGAGAGTGCGGTTAGACTGACTGCATGAAAGTCACTGAGTGCATGAATCCCCAAGGCCCGATCGCGTCATCTTGCCCGTGATTAGGGCTGGTGCGATGTACGCGATCGAGCTGCCGTTTGTAGGAAACCGAATTTCCGAAAGGGAAACGAATATGAGAAGATTGACGCTACTGAACGTATTGTTCGTGCTGGTGCTTTGTATTATCGGGATCGGCTTCTACCGAGGCTGGTTCGTTGTGGCCACTCAAGATCGCGATGGCGAAGACAGCAAGATAGATGTCCAATTAACGGTGGACCCCGACAAGGCAAGCGACGATATCAAAGCAGTCGAGGAGAGGGCCCGTAAACTGACGAACAACGAAGCGAAGGAAACGCCGCCAAGTCGCTCGGACGACGAGGCAAGAGATAACGTAAGAGACGACGTGAGAGACGACGTAAGAGACGACGTGAGAGACGACGTAAGAGACGACGTGAGAGACGACGTAAGGGATGACGTAAGGGACGACGTAAGGGATGACGTAAGGGACGACGTCAGAGACGACGTAAGGAATGGCGTTCCGGTCGACAACTCATTGCCCACTCTCGAATCCCGAGAACTGCAATAATTCGGGAGCCGCAAAACCGATTGGCGAAGCTTGCGTGCATTTCTTCAGATGCCGGCACCGCGGGGCCCGTCCGGTGGCGACTTTGCCGGTTTGCCTGGCGACGCCACGGGGGCCGGCGGGTTCGTCTTCAGCCCCGATAGATCGAGGTTCACCCGCAACAGTCGCCGGCCCGAGGGTCCTCCCGTGGCCAGTAGCAGCAAGGAATTGCCGTCCGGCGAGAAGATCAGTCGCTCAATTTCGACGCCATTTAGGGCACCGTCGAGCAAATGCAGGCGATTCTTCAACTCCACTCCCGTTTCGCGGTCCAACAGCGAGACGCCCTTACTCGAGGCGATGGCTACCACGGGGCGAGTGGGATGAAAGGCTAAGTCTTGGGGCGTTTGAGTATCGGAAGCGGAATAGGACACCGGCGTCCGAAGGAGGTTGTCAGCGTCGAAACCGGGCAGGTTCTGGGAATGTTTCGGAAACCCAACATGGGAGAGATAAGTCACGCGGCGTCCGTCCTGCGACAGTCGAATACCCGATCCATTTCCACCTGCTTCTTCTAAGATCTGAAGCATCTCCGGATGCTGGCCTCCAATCTCATAGCGGATGAGCATATCGATACCGCCATAGCTGGGCGTGGATAGGATCGTCCAGTTGGGATTGATGTGAAAACGAGTTCCGGTGCGGTAGAGATCACGGTATCCGGTAATCAGGTGGCGTCCTGACGGATCGATCGCTACCCAGGTTCCCAGCAGCGGATCACCGATCGTTTTGCCGGTTTGCTCATCAACCACCAACACCAAATATCGCGGCACGTCGACGGCATGCTTGATGCCGACGTAACTGATCTTTTTGCTGGGATGAGCGGCCAAGTCGGTGATTTCCAGCACACGGTGCCCCAACGCGGCCAGGTCGATCTGTTTAACGGTGCGAAACGATTTTGCATCGACGATCTCGAGCGTATGGGTACCTTCGACGATTCCCAGTAGCACCGAACCGCGAGTATCGAAATATTCGTAGCGATTGGGAAGTTTTTTTGTTTCGGTGACATTCGAGCCATCCGCGCTGAGGACTTGGAGCGTGTCGCCTTGAAGTAACAGCAATGCTTTGCCGCCACTGCTAGGCGCCAGCAGCACGCGATCCAATTCCAGGTCCATCTCGTCGGGTTGCAAGCGATCCAACTTGCCACCAACGGCATCGGCTAAAGATCGCGGCACGACCTGAATTTCGATCTCTTCAATATATGGCTCGCTGGCCCCAGCTACGCGGATCCTCAACTGGTGACGCCCGATCTCCTCCGCACTGGGGCGCCATTTCAATTCGCCAGTCCGACTGATGGCAAGGCCTTGAGGGCCGGTAACCAGCGTAAAGCTCAATCGACCTGCGTCGGTAGCGAGCTGGTGTTGCAGTAGTCGCTCCTCGATCGCGAACTCGGGGAGTCCAGCGAATGGCGAGGGCGGCGTTTGGGGCGATGTGACGGAAACTTCGGCTTGCGACCCGCTTGAGGGCTGACGGTTCGATGGCGGCGAGTTCGGCGTGCCAGCGGAAGCGGCGAACCGATCCACGGCTGCATGGAGTACCTGTCCGGATTGGAGGTCCAATACAAACATCTCGGTTCGTTCACCGTGAGTAAAGGCCAGAGGGTGGTCCAATCGGTAGTCGCGGTGGCGGTATACGTACTGGCTGACCCGATGGAACTCGTTCGACACTTCGGCCGTCAACTCAATCCGGCGTGAATCGAGTTCGGTGAGCGCGACATTCAGCTGATATGCCTTCACCATGTTCTCGCTCAGTGCATAAATCACTTTCCGAGACAGGTCGGGCACGATCAGCCGCCCGACCTCCTCGTGGACGGCATTGAAGTGCGGCGCGGCAAAGAGTTCGTTGACTCCGATCCACCAAGTACCGGCGTGTACCTGGTAGATGAATGGCATTCGCGAATGACCTCCTCGCATGGTCGGTTTCGCCGATTCACGTTGATAGCTGGTGAACGGATAGGCGGCAACGGTTCCGCCGGGACTCAGATTAAACGAGGTTTGTGCGATCACGAATTTGCCATCATGACTGCACGTGGCCAAAGAATCCTTGCGAATTACACTCGATGTAGCCTTACGGGTATCGACCTGTATGATACGTGGCTCCTGATAGGATGCCTGTGGCCCTTCGTCGTGACAGGTAGCCAGCACCACGCTCGAAAACTCACGACCGGCCGGTGCCGACAGACTGACGACCCCTTTGTGGTCCAAATCGATTATCCGCGTCAGCTGCCAATCCTGAGTTTCATCAAACAGGCTGATCGTTCCTTTGCCGTGGTTGCCGACATACAGAACGTTGCCGCGGCTGAGCAATGACCGTGGGGCATCACTTGCGATCGTCGCGATCGGTTCGTCGGCAACCGTATCCCAGACCGTGATCGCTCCCGAGCCCTCATGTGCGACAAACAGCAAGCGTCCGTCCTCGCTCATCGTCATCGTCGAGGCCGGCTCATCAAGCATCAGCGGTTTAAAGCGAACCGTGTTGTCCGGTGTTGCGATGGCCGATTTTCGCGATACGGACTCCAGCGGCTGCTGCGACGGTTCGTCCTCTGTGAGCACTGCTACCGGCGGATCCGAATCGTCATGGCTAGCTGTTGGTGGGGACGGCGTCGGCTGAGATCCGTTGGCGGGACGCTTGTTTTCGCGAGGCTCGTTTCCCCGACGCTCGGGGCTTTGTTGCGGCGAAACGTTTGGCTCTGCACTTTGTGGCTGCACTGGTGCTGGTCCAACGGCTCGAGTCCCAGGACGCAGCGGCTGAGCCGGCCGCGGCTGCGGAGCCGTCGGACCAGCAGGCTGGGAACTCGCCTCACGACCGATCTCACTCGCCGGCCGCGAAGCGGCCAGCGCCGGAGCGTCGTTGGGGATGACACCCGGTCGGTTCAGCCAGAAGCCAATGCCGATCCCAGCGGCTAGCAGGGTCAATGCCAGTGCCAGACCACTTACCGCGAGCAGCAGAGGTTGCGATTGGCTCTTCCCAGATCGTCGCAGTTTCTCCGAGGAGCTAGGTCCCGGCCGCAGCTCCGAAATAAGCGAGCTGTCGGGTTGATGCGATGCTGCTACCGCGGAGGGGGCCATGATGCGCTCGCCCCCATCAGCCTCCTCTTCGTCTTCGATAACCTCCAGGTCGTCGACAGGCGGAGCGACGACGATTGCGGCGCCGCAGTCGGGACACTTCACCCGTTTGCCTGCCAATCGATCAGCTGCTCTTAACGAACGGCTGCAGGCTGGGCAGCGAATCATGATTGCCATGGTCATGCTTCCCATCGCTGGATGGACGTTCCCAAGCTGGACGGACGAACTACATAGTCAAGGGATGAAGAGCAACGTGCCGGTCAACTCATTGTCGGCATGTTACCCCCCACCCCAGCGACTGCCAATACAAGCCGATAACGAATGCACTCAAACATCCTGATACGCCGAAAACGGCATTTGATATCCTGCTCGCATCAGTCTCTGTTGTTCGGCGGTGACAAACTCGAAATTGCCTTCACCCACGCTGTCGCACAATGCCCGGGTGATGCGGTTCTGTTTGTGGAGGTCGTCGTAGGGACCCACGATATAGCAAGGGCGTCCATCTCGACCGACTTCCAATCCAGGCGGGATTCCCCCGATAGGAATATCTCCCCACAGCAGTTCGATTTTGCAGTAATCCGGATGTGGAGCCAATCCCAGCGAAGCAGCGTATTGAACACCTGCTTCAATAATCCCCCGGGCAACCGAGGGTTCAATCGACTCGAGCTCGAGCGATTCTCGAAGATCTTCCATCATGTTGCGGAACTCGAGTGGTGTGGCCAATTGTCCGGTACAATCCTTGATGCCCAAACACCATAAGTCGACTAAGGTATTGGCAAATGCGAGTTGGCCTCGCGGGCCGCTGCGGACCAGCATTATGCTGACCATTCCGTTGACCTCGGTTCCCTCGTGCGATCGGCCTAGGTAGCAACCATGGATTTTGCCTCGGTTCGCTGACTGCATCATCCCAGTCAGTGAAGCGAGTAGCCGCTTATCATTCGCCGCAATTTGCTTTTGCTGCCGCTCCTTGCTACGCTTTTTCTCGAGCTTCTTTTGACGTTGTCGTTCGCTTTTGGCCAATTTTCGCACCTCCATTTGCTTCGCTCGCACGGACTGAGACGTGAGTCTACCCTTTTTCTCGGCGGCTGCAACGCAGCCCTCACTCGACCTCAAGATGCTTGCCAGTGCCAACACTCGACGGAGAACCGGGCCGTGAATCGATACTTTGCCCGATACTTTGCCCGATACTTTGCCATGTACGTGGCCCTGGCGTTCATGAGCTGGCCCTGTGCCCCCAGTGCGGTCGCTGCGGACACGATTTCGCAAACTTTTGATGTCGTGATCTATGGCGAGACGCCTGCCGGGATCGCGGCGGCGGTGTCCGCCGCGCGGCGAGACAAAACGTGCCGAGTGGTGTTGGCGACGTCTTACAGCCGTGTCGGCGGAATGGTCACCAACGGTTTGACCCACCCTGATTTCCGCACCTTTGAGGCCCGCACCGGATTGTTCCGCGAGTTCAACGGGCGGGTAGAGAAGCATTTCCGCAAGCAATATGGTGCTGACTCGCAAGAGGTAGAGGACAGCCTGCTGGGGACGCACGCGGGCCCGGAAGTCAACCACATCGTTCTCCGCGAGATGCTGGACGAATTACCGGGCATTACCATTCTCGTAGATTGCCCGCTCGTGTCGGTCGAGAAAGTGGGTGAGCGACTCGCGACAATCACGGTGGGATCACGTGCTGAAGGGATCACACTGTCAGGTCGCTACTTTGTCGATGCGACGTACGAAGGTGACTTGATGGCGGCAGCCGATGTGCCGTTTCGTGTCGGCCGGGAAGGACGCGAGGAATACGGCGAATCGCTGGCGCCACCGCAGGCCGATCGCCAGCTTCAAGGCTATAATTTCCGGCTGACGATGACCGACCGGTCGGACAACCAGGTGGCTGTGCCGAAACCGGACGGTTATCGCCGTGAGGACTTTTTGCCTCTGCTGCCGCTGATGGAAAGCGGTAAGTTGCAGCGAGTTTTCGGCGATCCCTACATGGGATTGAACGGTGGCATCTACAAGCGGCAGACGCCTCCCTTGCCCGAGGGCAAACGCGATATCAACGATGTCTCGCACAGCATCGTGCGACTGTCGCTGCCCGGCCGCAACAACGCTTGGCCGGAGGGCGACGCGGCGACCCGGCAGCGAATATTCGACGAGCACCTGCGGCACAACGTCGGCATGCTCTATTTCCTGCAGAACGACGAGGCCGTACCGATGGCGTTCCGCGAAGACGCTCAATCATGGGGGCTGTGCCGAGACGAACTTACAGATAACGGTCATCTGCCGGAACAGCTTTACGTGCGCGAGGCGCGGCGAATGGTCGGCCAGTATGTGTTCACACAGCGTGATACCGAGCGGGCCACCAACACCAATCACGCGCGAGCCGTGTTTCGCCCCGATGCGATCGCGATGGGAGATTACGGACCGAACTGTCACGGAACAGACCATGAAGGCCCCCTGTTTGGCGGGCGACACACGGGCGAGTTCTACCAGCCGGCCGCACCGTATCAAATCGCTTACGGCACGATCCTGCCACAAGGCGTCGAGAACTTAGTAGTGCCGGTGGCTTGTTCGTCATCGCACGTCGGCTTTTGTGCATTGCGGTTGGAGCCGATCTGGATGTCGCTGGGTCAAGCGGCCGGCGAAGCGATTGGGCTGGCGCTGGAATCGGATGTTCGTTTGAGCGATGTCTCGCCGTCCGCGATTCGCTGGCGACTGCATCAAGCCGGTGCGGCGACGATCTACACTTCGGACGTACCCGAAGAATCGCCCGATTTCGCGGCCGTGCAATGGTGGGGCAGTGTCGGAGGCTTCATCGCACTCGACCGGACAGCGGACGACGAACCGGCCGAATACGGTCGCCGCGGCCAACAGCGGATCGGCCAGTATTACCAGGCTTTCCCGGAACACGCGGTTGAGCTGGATAAGCCGCTGGACGAACGACTGCGGACCGAGTGGCTGACTTTGGCCAAGAAACGGTTACCCGAGACGGACGGACTCGAGCGAACGTCCACGCGCGGCGAGTTCATTCGCAGCGCGTGGACGGCAGCGGACGGGCTCCAGTTGGGCAGCGGTCGCCAGTGAATCGACTTGCCCACCGTTTCGGACGCTACACACGGCCGACCGTCGGTTGGGGGTGGTCATCAGTGGCGAATTCGAGGAATGAATCTCCCGGTCTTCGCCATGTAAACTCGATATTCGTCGCCGAATCGCTCGATCAGCATCGCCTCTTCCTGAGGTGTTCGCACAGCGAGCAAGCTGAGCACGATCAGACTCGTCGCGCCAATCAACCAATTCGCTGTCAGCACCGTGACCGACGCCATCAGCAGCGCTGCCGTGGCATAGAAAGGATGCCGTACCCAGCGGTAGGGGCCGTGCGTCACCAAGCTCGCTTCTTCGCGTGTCACGACGGTGTCGGTCAGGTTCTTGCCCAGGCTGGAAAGCGTCCAATACATCAGCAGCGAGCAAAGTGAACCGGCGACGACGCCAACCCAGCGAGCCGATTCGGGAAGTGGCATCGATGCCCACCGAAACGAGGCTGGAAACAGCAAGTAGCCCAACGTGGCGATCCAGAGGCACAGCCCGGCGAACCGAAGCGAAATGGCAAATGCATAGCCTTCCACTTTTCGCGAGATCGTTTCGCCCGACCTGGCGGCTTGGAGGCGGTGGTAGACCGTAACCGCCATCGTGGCGACGATAATGACGACCAGGGCGATACGAAACGGATTTTCCGAAGGCATTGGGATGCTCGTAAGAAACGGTCAGATCATCGGATCGTTCAGATGCCAATCAGATCCTAACCATAGTGCAGAGCCAACCAGACGGTCGGCTCATCCGGCGTCGTCCAGTCGACCCGGTGCTTACAAGATGCTGGGATATTGATGAAGTCACCGGGCTTCATTTCGATCATACCATCCTCGAACTGCAACCTCGCTGCTCCCTTCAAGACGATCACCCATTCGTGTTGAGGCTGGTCGTACCAGAAGTCTGCCGCGGAGGCATGGCCATGCGAAACGATCCGTTCGATCCGCAGCTTGTCGGATTCCAGGAGCCTCTGGGCCACTTCCTGGGGAAGCTGCTGCGGGAGATCGGCGAAGATGTTGTTTCGATCGCTCATGATGCCACTCGTGACCGCCAAGGATATCAGCAATACAGGCAGAGCGTCCATCGCTACGCTCCACCGAGCGTGAAAAACGATGTGTGCGTGCGTACACACAGCCGCGACTCGATTCCGCTCTGAACCGAGCAATCAGCGGTGGTTTTCGTTAAAATCCGCTTTCGAATGCCGTTCGCCCTGAGCAATTCGACCCTTGAAATATGCGGGAAAAAAGTGCCAGATACTTATCTTTTCCGCTCGGTCCTCATCGAGAAACCCCATGAAGCCTTACGTAACCAGTCTTTGCCTGACGATTTACCTGCTCACAAGCCTGGGCACTGCGGCTGAGCCTGCCCCATTCGCTGAACACCAGACGCGAACGGTGGCAGGTTGGACCGTCCATGTCAGCAACGATTTGCTGGAACAGGACGAAGCCGCGACGCGGCGGGCTCTGGAGTTATTGGGCGTACAGCTTCGGGAGATCGTTCGCGAGGTTCCTCCCGCTGCCGTCGAGGAATTGCGAAAAGTCCCGCTTTGGTTTTCTCCCGAATATGCCGGCGTCCCGCCACGGGCAGAATATCACCCCGGTGCGGGCTGGCTGCGTGACAACCGACGCGATCCGGCAATGGAAAAGGCGATCGAGTTTACCAATATCCGTATCTTCGAACGTGAAACCGATCGGATGCCGAACTTCGCGTTGCATGAATTGGCGCACGCCTATCACGACCGCGTGCTCGCCGATGGTTTCGGCAATGCGGACATCCGAGCGGCATTTAAGCAGGCCAAGGACCACGGATTGTACGAGCGAGTGGAGCAACGCTTGGGCGGTGGCCGTACGATCAGCGGTCGCGCTTATGCGTTGACAAATCCGATGGAGTATTTTGCCGAATGCAGCGAAGCGTTCTTCTCGACCAACGACTTCTTCCCGTTCAATCGCGAACAGTTAGCGAACTATGACCCCACCATGTTCACACTGTTGAAAGCGCTATGGGGGGTTCCATGTCCGGCGGAACCACAGGCCCAAACCCAGGCCAAACCGCTTCGCGTTTTCATTTTGGCCGGGCAATCGAATATGGAGGGACATGCAAAAATCGAGACATTTGATTATATCGGAGACGATCCCGCGACGGCTCCGCTGCTGAGCAAGATGCGGGGTCCAGACGGCACGCCACACACCTGCGAGGGAGTCTGGATTTCGTATTTCACAGGAACGGGTGATGAGCATGGCGAGGGATACGGCAAGCTGACCGCTGGGTATGGGGCGCGCCGCCAGCCCGATCAGGATGGCGGAAAGATCGGCCCGGAATTCACGTTTGGCATCACAATGGATGCGGCGTTTGACGAACCGGTGCTGATCATCAAAACCGCTTGGGGTGGCAAGAGCTTGCATACGGACTTCCGTCCACCCAGTGCCGGGCCCTATTTATTCAATGAGAATCAACTCGCGGCATTTCAAAAGCAGGGAAAAGACATCGATGCGATTCGAGCCGAGAAGACGGCACAGACCGGCCACTCGTATCGGTTGATGATGGCGCATGTGAAGGCGGTACTGGATGACATCAAGCGAGTCTGTCCGGCCTATGACGAAGAGCAGGGTTATCAACTTTCTGGCTTCGTTTGGTTTCAGGGCTGGAACGATCTGGTCGATTCCGGAACCTATCCGAATCGAAGCCAACCAGATGGCTACGCCGCCTACAGCGAAGCGATGGCGCACTTCATTCGCGATGTAAGGCAGGATTTGAACGCCCCCCAACTGCCCTTCGTGATCGGCGTGCTGGGGGTCGGCGGCACCGAGCCGAATCAGCAAACCGCCGTATTCCGCCAGGCTATGGCGGCGCCGACCGCTCTGCCGGAGTTCCGAGGCAACGTGGTCGCCGTGGAGACCGCGCCGTTTTGGTCGGACGAACTCGCGGCCATCGCCGAGAAACACGACAAGGTGCGGCAAATGAGGTATTTTCTGGACAAGCAGCATCAAGATCACGCGAACGCCGATGGCACGATGACCGACGATCAGAAGCGAGAGTATTTGAAGGAGTTTGAGTCCGAGCTGATTTCAGACAAAGAGGCTGCGATTTGGAAGCGGGGGGCTTCGAATGCCGGCTATCACTATCTCGGCTGTGCGAAGACCTTTGCTCAAATCGGCCAAGCCTTTGCCGAAGCCGCGTTGGGATTGAGCGGAAAATAAGGCTCGTCCGAGCGACGTTCGGATAGAAGCACGTTCTGGTGAACCGACCGACGGGCGCGACGCTACCTATGGGGTCTGGCAGGCTTCGATTTTTTGTTGCAGGAAGCGTTGTTCAGGTTCTTGGTCTGCCAAGGACAAGGCTTTCTCGAAGGCAATTTTTGCGGCGGGCCGCTGGCCGAGTCGTCGTAGGAATTCGCCGCGGGCCGAATGGGCGAGATAGTAATCCTGTAGGTCGCCTCGGCCCAAAATCGCATCGATGATCGCCAAGCCGGATTCGAAACCGTCGCGCATCGCGACGGCGACGGCGCGATTGAGCTCGACGACCGGGGAGGATTCTGCTCGCAGTAAGACGTCGTATAAGTCGACGATCTGCGTCCAATCGGTTTCGCTCGCCAGCGTCGCGGAGGCGTGAACGGCGGAAATCGCGGCTTGAATCGTATATACCCCGAATCGCCGAGAACGGAGTGATTGTTCGACCAAGCGTCGCCCTTCCGCGATCAGCTCGCGGTTCCACAATTCCCGATCCTGGTGCTCCAATAAAACGATGTCCCCAGCGGCGTCGGATCTCGCCGCGCGACGTGATTCGTGCAACAGCATCAAGGCCAGCAGTCCCATGACTTCCGGATCGGGAACGAGTTCCAGGACCAAACGCGCCAGCCGGATGGCTTCGTCCGACAGATCGACCCGTGTCATGCTGTCGCCACGCGATGCCGAATAGCCTTCATTGAAGACCAAATAGATCACCGCCAGGACCGGATCGAGCCGGCTCGGCAGATCGGTCGCGGCGGGGATCACGTAGGGGATCCGGGCGTCGCGGATCTTGGCCTTGCCGCGGACGATTCGCTGGGCCATCGTCGACGGCTTCGTCAAAAACGCACGCGCGATCTCTTCGGTCGTCAGGCCGCAGACTTCCCGCAGCGTCAGTGGGACTCGCACCTGTGGGTCGATCGCTGGGTGGCAGCAAATGAAGATCAGTCGCAACCGGTCGTCCTCGATCTCCTGCTCCGACACCGAATGGTTGGCGGCCTCGATTTCATCCAAACGACGAGCGAGTTCGGGTTGAAGATCCTGCAACCGCAACCGTCGACGGATCGTGTCCAACGCCCGAAAGCGTCCCGCCGAGATCAGCCAGGACGTCGGATTGGCGGGGAGGCCTTGCTGCGGCCATTGTTGGAGCGCGGCGGCAAACGCGTCATGCGTCGCTTCTTCGGCTAAGTCGAAATCGCCCAACAATCGCACCAAGGTGGCGAACACTTGACGAGAATTCGAGCGATAGAGCGATTCGACCTGTTCCGTATTCATCAGCATCCGGCTAGCGGTTCGACCTCTCGCTGGGGATTTCAGACAGCGAAAACAGCGGACGAATCTCGACGGTCCCTTTCTTGGCCGGTGGTAATCGGGAGGCGATCGCGATCGCCTCATCCAGGTGATCGACGTCGATGATGTAATAACCACCGAGTTGCTCGGTCGTTTCGGCGAAAGGGCCGTCGGTAACCTGACACTTCCCCTCACGAACCCGCACGCTCGTCGCGGAGTTGATCGAATGGAGTGGGGAGGCCGTGACCAGCTTGCCAGCCTGTTCGAGTTCTTCGCAAATGCCCCGCGACTCGATCATGCACTGCTGGCGTTCGTCCTCCGCCCAGTCGTTCTCGGCACTGTAAATCAACAGCATGTAGTTCATGACATTCCTGCGAGAGATCGGTGAGAATGAGAAGAAGTAGGCGCAGCGGGTTAACCACCGCATGACGTTTCGCCGGGAACCATCACCATCCAACCGACGCCGAACCGATCGGTAACCATGCCATAGCGAGGCGACCAAAAGGTCTCTGTGAGCGGCATGTCGACCTTGCCACCCGTAGCGAGTTCCGCAAAAGTCGAGTCGGCAGCGGCTGCCGTCGGAACCGACAGCGTCAGCCGGAACCCGGCGAAGCGTGACTGCTCGTCACACCCGTCCGACGCCATGATCGTCGTCTTGCCGATGGTGAACGAAGCGTGCATGATTTTATGCTCGAAACCTGCCTGCAGCATCCCGGCGGGTACCGGATCGGGGCTCTCGTCGAAACGCATCTTCATCACGATCGTCGCACCGAGCGCCTGCTGGTAGAACGTCAGCGCCTCTTCGCAGCGCCCGCTAAAGAACAAGTAGGGCTCGACCGTTGCCGCGGACAGCGCCAGCCTTCGTTGCAACGACCTCTCATGTTCGCGAATGGTACCCTGTGGATCGTGTGCGGCGAAGTCTTCGATTTCATAAAGCGGGCGGATCTCGATGTCGGAATCTTCCCGCATCGGATTCGGACAGCGTTTTACCCAATCGATCGCCTCCTGCATCGAGGCGACCTCCCAGAGCCAAAAGCCGGCGATCAGCTCTTTCGTCTCGGCGAACGGTCCATCGGTGACCGAGCGGTCGCTGTCTCGGAAGTGGACCCGTTTGGCCTCGGAGCTCGGCTTGAGGCCTTCGCCCGCTTTCATGATCCCGGCTCGGATCAATTGTTCGTTGAATTGCCCCATCTCGGACAGCAACCGCTCGCTCGGCAATTCGCCCGCTTCAGAACTTTTCGTCGCTTTGACAAGGACCATGACTTTCATCGCTGAACTCCCAGATTCGGTAACTCGGTTCGGTAATTTGGTGGTGTGGTTCGTGGTGGCGGATCAGCGCCGTGGCTGTTCTGCAGTCTCATTCATCAACGCGGCACTCCGCTCCGCGATCAGCCGATTG
>SKZY01000302.1 GCA_007127095.1 Planctomycetaceae bacterium | reverse complement strand
TTCTCAGGGGAAGGCAATTCGGGGCTCGACTCGTGTCAGAAATGGGAGCCTAATAGACACACTGTAACCCGAAGTGAATGCCTTGCACGTGGTAGGTGCCGAAGCGGAGTTCGTCGTTGGGGCGTCCGCTGTTTGGGTCGACGGTTCGGTCGATCATCCCCGACACTTGCAAGGCGTCGGTCATCGCGATGTAGTGATAGCCGACGGTCAAGTCGAGATTGCGGGTGAAGCGGCAACCGAGCGTCGCACTCAGTTCGGGCACCCACCCGAAAGTGCTGTCGTCGATCGTCCCGGCGTTGTCGGCGTTGACGAACAATCCATCTCCCGGCGGGATATTGGAAACGCCGGTTCGCTCTGCCGTTCGCCGGATCGAGCCGCCGGCGACCTTGATCAACCCGTCGAATGACCAACAACCTTCGTTGTAACGGGTAGCCAGACCGAGTTGCCCGCCGTGGAACACGTTGTCGGCGTCGAACGTGTCGCGAAGCGTAACGATCGGATCCGGCGCCAACGGTGTCGTGCGGCTGAAAATGTCGAGTTCATCGGACATTCGCATGTGTTGATAGCCGTAGAGCACTTCGACACGGCCGCCAAGCCCCGAGGTCCAAAGTTGTCGGATCGCTATATCGCCACCGTAGACTCGGTTGGCGCCTCGAACCGCGATCTCGCCAGCCACATCATCACCGAAGGGTGTGTCGTTACCGGCGATCTCAAAGCCATTGGGGCCATTGCTATCAAAAAACGGACGATTGATCTGGGTGCTTCCGTCACTCACCAAATCGTAGGCGAACGATTCGGTCCCGGCACCCCAGCCGCGAGCGACGAGGCTGACGTTGCGGCCACGATCCAACCACGTACCGAGCGTAACCCGGCCACCGACGGTCATTTCATCCAAGACCGTCTCGCCTCCAAAGCTCGTTGCTAGGTTTTCCGGACCGGCTGGCCCACTTTGGACCAGCGGCGGCAAGTGATCGCCGCTGCGAAACATCAACATCAGTTCGACCGAAGCGAACCAGAGGTCGGGGTCGAAGCAGTTGCCGCGGCGGTGTCGGAACATCGTCCCACCGTCGCAGCCGCCACAAAGCGAGTCACAGCCGCCATCACAACTGCCGATCAACTCGGCTCCACAGCCGTCATCGAATAACGCCGGCAGAGGCTCTTGGTGATGCAGCGGCTGCGGGTGGTGCGGCTGCGGGTGCTGATGCCGTGGTTGTCGGTGCGGCGTGCTGTAATGGGTAACCGGCTGCACCGACGCGGTTTCGTCCACCGGGTCAGCGGCTACGGTGACGATCGGATCATCGGGGCGGCGGGCTGGCAGCGACGGCGGCTCATAGCTCGACCGATCGGGCGTCTTCGTCCGGATCAGCCCCGCGAACTCGCTCTCTGCCGCGGCGGCAGGAATGGCCAGCGAAACCGCCAGTACGCCCGTCAAAGCCACAGGTCGCCGCAACGCAACCAAGCCCCGCAATGCTGGCAAACCGGGCAACACGCCTCGGCTGACGAACCAGGTCCGATTTTTTTCCGACATCTATTCACCACGTCTCTCGAAAAACAACTACGGATCGAGCGGAATTAAGCGTCTGAAGCTTTTTTCCCGCAGATTGCTAACGACCCATTCGTCGTTTCGGTTGTAACGGTCGCAGCGGTTGAGACGATTTGGCAATTTTTAACGATCGCAGCGGTTGTCGCGGCCGTCTCAGAGCTCCTGAAAGATTTCGGGGATCGGTTGGTCTCCGAGTTCGTCGATGATCCCCTGACTCCGTTCTTTCGCGTTGAGAACCTCCATTTTGCCGACGAACAGCATCACTTTGCCTCCTTGCGGGACCGCTTCCTTGATCAATTTTCCGGCGGCCCGGCCGGCCATGTAATTGCTGGTACCGAGATAAAACCGTCGGGCTGACGCGGGGGCATCGCTGTCGTGGCAGATCACCGGCATCACCTCTGCCGCAGCATCGATCATCTGGACTTGGTTGTCGGGGTCGATCGGACTGATCGCGACCCCGTCGATGCCCGCCGCGGTGTTGGTTTCCAAAAACCGCTTCTGTTCTTCGACCGACCCGGACGAAGGCATCTGCACATCGACCGTCGTATTGAATTGCTCGGCGGCACGGCGGCAGCCGAAATCGGCCCAAATCCAGAACGGATCGACACTGTTGGTAATGTAGGCGATCCGCAGCCCCGAACCATCGAGCTTGGAATCGGGTGACAACAGCGGCCCGTTGCCCGCACGAATCGCCGCCAGGTCGGCGGCGAATTGTTGAACATTCTCACCCGTGATCGTGCGGTGGGGAATGAAGACCAGCCCCGATTCCGGGACATCGACCGGTTCGTCGCGAGCGATCTGCGTCAACCACTCGACGCTGCGGTAGCCGAACTCATACGGCTGTTGGACGATCGTGCCATGGACATGCCCATCGCGAATTCCGCCCAGCGTTTCTTCGTGTTCGTCGAATCCGACCACCGCCACCTTGCCCAACATCCCGCTGCTTCTGAGCGCAGCCAAAATCATCGGCGTGTTCTGGCTCCACAAACCGACCAAGCAGGCCACGTCGGGGTACCGCAAGACGGTCGTCTCGGCATTCTCCTTCGCTTTGGCATTGTCCTGGTTGTCGGTCAGGATATTGAGCACGGTGTAATCGCCGGCCACCAGCGGAAAGCGACTGCTGCCGGTCGCCGCCGAGTCGCTGGCGTCTCCACCGCCACCACGTCGACACCCAGCGACCGGAATCAGCAACAGCAATACCAACGCGACTACAACGCCGAACCGCGTCGCCTTGCACAGCGAGTGGCTCCAGGAAACGCCGTCAGGCTGGGAAATAGGGCTGATCGGTGAGCGATGACACGAATTCGCGAACAGGGACAACATGCTGATGCTCGGTTGAAAAAGTTACAGGATGGGGATACTGCCGCTGGCGCCATCGCAAGGGAGGCAAACTTTGCCGGTCGAACGGGGCCGGATTGGCTCGGCATGAGCCCGGGCGTCGATGCTAGAGATCAGACTCGCATCACCGTTTCACCCCGGCGTTGAAGGCAATCCGTGAACATCGGCATCCGACAAGATAACGCATCCTGGCCCGTTGGGTCAGGCAACCGCGATTCAGCAGCCTCGGCGGGAAATGATCCCACCATTACTGGGCGATTACTCGGGATTTGGCGGCTCGGCGAGCCATTGCATGAGGCGGCATCGTCACGACTTTGGACGGCTCAGCCGGCCGACTGCGTCGGCAGCAACCGTTGGGACTACGTGGTCAAGTCTTCAGCTCGCGAGGGCGCCGGCGAAGCGTCGGCGAGACTCGGTCGCTTCATCTCCGCTGCGACCGCCGTGCGTCACCCCAATCTGGTGACGGTGCTCGATGGCTGTGTCGAGGCGACCGAGCCGTTTCTAGTGATGCCTCGCTTACCGTCGCGGTCATTGGCCGATTTCGTTCAGTCCGGGACTGTCCAACCGTTGCCAGTCATTCTCTGGTTGGCCCGCCAGACGGCCGATGCCGTGGCGGCCCTGCACCGCGCGGGGTTCGTCCATGGTGACCTCTGCGCCGAAAACGTTTTGTTGACGCCGCAGGGTCACGCGACCGTCATCGGACTGGGCGACGCCCGACGGCAGCCGCCGCAGGTACAGCTACACGCCGACGACATCGTGGCGACTGCTGCCGACGATGCGGATTCGTTGGGTCGCATCTTGTGGCAATTGTTGCCGCTGAGCGACCGCGAGGCAGCGTTGGGCGAAGGACCGGCAGCGAGCGTCTGGGAAGCCGTTGCCGACTTGATCGCCGAATTAATCGATCCGGAACGCGATCGACGCCCAACGATCGACCAGGCGGTGGCCCGGTTGATGCGGCTGGAACTCGACTCATTGGGCAAACTCATTCGCCCCGAAACGCCGTGGCGATCGTTCGCCAAAGCGGCCTAGAACCGGCGGTGATCAGTTATCCTGTTCGCGGAGTTTGGCGAGGATCGAGTAATCTTCCAGCGTCGACGTATCGCCGGCCGACTCTTTTCCTTCGGCGATGTCACGCAGCAACCGTCGCATGATCTTGCCGCTCCGCGTTTTGGGCAACGTGTTTGTGAACCGGATTTCGTCGGGTTGTGCCAAGGCGCCGATCATCTTGCGGACATGCAATCGCAGTTCTTCGCGTAACGCTTCGTCCGGTTCGCGGTCACGGATCGTGACGAAGGCCGAGATCGCTTGGCCTTTGACCGCGTCGGGACGGCCGACCACGGCGGCTTCGCAAACGGCGGCATGATTGACCAAAGCGCTTTCCACTTCGATCGTACTCAGCCGGTGTCCGGAAACGTTGATCACGTCGTCGATCCGGCCCATGATCCAGAAATAGCCGTCGGAATCGCGTCGGGCATTGTCGCCGGCCAGGTAATAACCCGGCACGGTCTCCCAATATTGCTCGCGAAAACGCTCGGGATCGCCCCAAATACCACGCAACATGCCGGGCCAGGGTTGCGCCATGCAGAGCATGCCACCCTGGTCGCCGGTGACCGGTCGCTTGCTTTCGTCAAAGATGATCGGCACGACACCGGGCAACGGGCGGGTACACGACCCCGGTTTGGTCGCTGTGATCCCCGGCAGCGGACTCATCATGATCCCACCGGTTTCGGTCTGCCACCAGGTATCGACGATCGGACAGCGGCCGCCGCCGATCTTCTCGTGATACCACATCCAGGCCTCGGGGTTGATCCCTTCGCCGACGCTACCGAGCAATCGCAGACTCGACAGATCGTGCTTGTCGACATGCTCGTCGCCCCACTTGATGAAGGTCCGGATCGCGGTTGGGGCCGTGTACAGGATCGTCACCCGGTACTTCTCGACCAGCTCCCAGAAACGGTCTTCGGCCGGCTGGTTCGGAGCCCCTTCATACATCAGGCAGGTCGCCCCGGCGGACAGCGGGCCGTAGACAAAGTAGGTATGCCCGGTAATCCAGCCGCAATCGGCTGTACACCAATAAACGTCATCGTCGCGGTGGTCAAAAACCCACTGAAACGTCTTTTTGGCCCACAAGTTGTATCCCGCGGTGGTATGCAGGATCCCCTTCGGTTTGCCGGTACTTCCGGACGTGTAGAGGATGAACAGCGGCGATTCGCTGTCCAACGGCGTCGCTTCGAGAGCCGTCGGTTGGGTATCGACGCAGTCGTGCCACCATACGTCTCGCTCGGCGGTCATCGGCGTCTCTTGATCGTCGCCGATCCGTCGCAACACCAAACAATGTTTGACCGAGGGCGATTTGGCGAGCGCTTCGTCGACCGTTTCCTTCAATTTCAGCACCTTGCCGCGGCGGTAGAGGCCGTCGGCCGTGATCATCAATTTGGCCTCGGCGTCGTTGTTCCGGTCGGCGATCGCATCGGCGCTAAAACCGGCGAAGATAACGCTGTGTACCGCCCCGATCCGAGCGCAGGCGAGCATCGCGATCGGCAATTCGGGCGTCATCGGCATGTACAGGCTGACGACATCGCCCTGGCCGATACCGAGCGACTTCAACGCCGCGGCACACTTCCCTACCTCGTCCGTCAGTTCGCGATAGGTCAACGAACGGGTATCGCCCGGTTCGCCTTCCCAGTGGATCGCTACCCGGTCGCCGTTGCCGGCGGCGACATGGGCGTCGAGGCAATTGTAGCTGGCGTTGGTCTTGCCGCCGACGAACCACTTCACGTCCGGCGCTTCCCACTGACAAACCTGGTCGAACGGTTCGAACCAATGGAGATGCTCCAAGGCCTCGCGACGCCAAAACGTGTCGGGGTCATCCTTCGCTGCGGCGTATAACGATTCGTACTGCTGCTGCGTCGAGATTACGGCCCGCTGGGTAAACGCCTCCGAAGGCGGAAACAACCGTTCCTCGATCAGGACATGGTCGATCTGGCCGGACGATGCCTGATCCGAAGACGGAGCAGGCTGGTTGGACGACGGGTCAGCAGCAGACATAAGCGTTGACTGTGGGGCCTAGGGGAAGACGAAAGGACTCACCGAGCGGCTAAGTTTAGCAACTGACCCACTAGGACGTGAGGGGCATGAAGGTCGTGGCCGAATCACCCGATTCGGCCTTGTTTCGTAGCCTGCCGTTTCGCTATCGACCGGATGTGAAGATTTTCTCCGATATCACCGGACGATGGCGAACCATCATGAATCAAGGACTCGGTCGACCTCTGGCGTCGTTACTGCTCGGGCTCGTCTGTCTGTTGGCGACCGGCGTGTGCGGCCGTGCGTCGGATGACACTTTCGACCCCTACTCGGTTTACGTCGATCAGGAAGAAGTCACGGCGCGTTGTGGCCCCGGCGGCGAATACTATCGCACCGATCCGCTGCGTCACGGCCAACGGTTGGAGGTCTATATCGAGACCGACGACGGTTGGCTCGGGATCCGCCCGCCCGAAGGTAGCTTTTGTTGGGTACCGGCCGAATCGATCCGACTCGACCGAGGCGGCCGAGCGGGACGTGTGACCGAGGACGGAACGTTGGCCTGGATCGGCACTCACCTCGGAAAAGCCCGTAAATACATGTGGCAGGTGCAATTGGCCCAAGACGAAGAAGTGGTCGTGCTCGGCAAGTCCGAACGCGAAGGCCCCAATGGACCGCAGCAGTGGTACCGCATCGCCGCCCCGGCCGGCGAGTTCCGCTGGGTCCATCGCCAACAGGTCGTCGATAATCCCGAACTGCTGCTCCGCAATCGCCCCCGGCCCGATCAGCGTTTGGCGGATGCGATGCCGACACCCGTCGACGACGTCGAAGCCATCGAGCGTCCCCGATCGCGGCCCGGGTTTCTCGCCGCTGCCAAGTCGATCCTGCAAACCGGTTCGATCGACAACCCCGAACCGGCCCGCCCGATCGTCGGTACCGACGCACCGCCCGAAGACATTCGCTTGTACGCCTTCAACGATTCCTCCGCGATCCCGCTGTCCGGCGAACATCCGAACGTCACGATTTCACCCCTGCCGAACATGGCGGCGACCGACGAGTCTCCCAACGGTTATCCCGAACCGGTGATCCGTGCCGGGTTTGCCGCGTCTGAGTCGCAGACTGCCGAGGCGGTCCCTGCAGACGCCCGAGTTGCGTCTGCCACAGCGGAGCGATCGCCCGCCGCGATCGTGCCGGAACAGAACGAACCGCTTACCGGTGCCAGCCCAACGACGACTCAGCCGAGCGACTCATCGCCGATCGGATCGGGAGTCGCGAGGGCTTTCGAGCCGCCATTGGTGACGATCACGTCGTCACCGATGGTACGGCCGATCGGCTCGATCGATCCGCATGAATCGGTGGTGCGGACGGCCAGCGACGCCAACTGGGTTCGTGGCACCGGTAGGTCGCCGAACGTCAACCGCGAAGCAGAACAGAAGCGATTCGATCGAGCTTCGGTCGACGAATTGCAAATCGAATTGTCACGGCGGATGTCCGCTTCGCCAGCCGACGCTCAGCCAACTGCCGACGATTTGGAACCGCTCAAGCACGCCGCCAACGGCATCGCCAACGGTGGCGGAGACGACTCCGACCGCCAACGTGCCCGGATGCTGTTGCAGCGGATCGAACAATACCAATCGATCCTCCGTCGGCGTCAGGGCCAGCCCGTCGGCGGCTCGCTGCCAACCGCGCCGAGTCCATCCGCTGAATCAGCCGGCTTTTCGGCCACGAATCCGCCTCTTCCGATCACAACTTCGTCGAATGGTGAACCGTCATCCGCCACCGAAGTCGGCGGTTTTTTGGTCCAGGTCTATTCGGCGCGGCCCGACAGCCCGCCATTCGCGTTGACCGATTCAACCGGCCGGACGACTCATTACGTCAGCCCTGCCCCCGGGGTCAACCTGCGGCGATATCTGAATCAGTACATCCGGGTCGGCGGGGCGGCTGGGTATGAAACGGGTCTCGACACGCCTCACATCATCGCTGCGACCGCCCACCGGGCACCCGAACTCCGCTGACGCGTTCAACTCCGCTGACGTGCTGAACTTCGCTGACGCGTTCGGTGTCGGCGACCGCTCTTGCCGCTGCGCTGCCGCGCAATTTTCCCGCGACTCCGGCGGTATGCTGGCGTCCCGCCGGACAACTGCCTCTCTTGGCCCGCTCACGTTTTTGCTAATTTTCCGCCGGCTTGCTGCCGTCTCCCGCTCGCCATCGATCGCCGCAAACTGCCGCGAGATCCTTTCCGGCCGCACACCAACGATCCTGTCAGTTAAACTAGGCGAAGCTTGAGTTGATCCGCCGAGCCGTTCGAAGGAGAATCTCGACGAGGGTCGGATTCCCTTCTCGCCTCGACGATCGGCTGGCCTTCCGCGTGATTCCCACCCACTCCCGCACACCCCTCCTCGGTATCAAGAGCCTGAAATGAAACTTGTGATTCATCCGTTGTCTGTCATCCGCTGCTTTCAATTGGCGTTTCTGCTCGCCACCACTTTCTCCGTGTCGATCGGCTTGGGACTGATCGGTCCAGCCGTCGCCGACGACAAGCCGGCGGCCGAAGAACCGGCCGAGAACGAAGCCGACGAAGCTAAGAAGAAAGCCGCCGAAGCCGAGAAGGTAGCGGCTGATGCCGAGAAGAAAGCCGCTGATGCTGAGAAGGTAGCGGCCGAAGCCGAGAAGAAAGCCGCTGATGCTGAGAAGGTAGCAGCCGAAGCCGAGAAGAAAGCCGCTGAAGCCGAGAAGAAAGCGGACGAAACGAAGAAGGAAGCCGACGACGCTAAGAAGCAGGCCGAAGACGCTAAGAAGATGGCGGCCGAAGCCAAGAAGCAAGCCGACAAGCAGAAGAAGGAAGCGGACGAAGCCCAAAAGATGGCCGAGGAGGCCAAGAAGAAAGCTGACGAAGCCAATGAGCCCGCTCGCCTGTTCCCCGACCCGGGACTCGAAGCGGCCGTCCGCGCCGAGGTTTACGAGAAACGTTACAACGACGAACCGCTGACGGCGGACGATGTCAAGAACATCTCGCGGGTGATCGGCCGAGGCAAAGAGATCAAGAATCTCACCGGGTTGGAAAACTGTGTGGCGTTGATGTTGATCGACTTGACCGACAATCAGATCAAGGACCTCAAGCCGATCAGTTCACTCACTCGTCTGCAATCAGTGACTCTGGCTGGCAACCAGATCAGCGATCTCGAGCCGCTCCGTGAACTGACTGCGATCCAGCTGCTGGATCTGTCCAAGAACCAGGTGTCGGACCTCTCGCCGCTGACCGAGATGAAGAACTTGAGGACGCTCTATGTGGCCTCGAACAAGCTCGAGACACTCGAACCGATCGCCGGCCTTAACAAAATCTGGTCGCTCGACGCTTCGGCCAATCAACTCACGAAACTCGATCCGGTTGCGGGGCTCGGCTGGCTGACTCTGCTCGACGTCCGACAGAACGCTATCGAATCGCTCGAACCACTCGCTTCACTTCAAGAACTCGACTTCCTGTTGCTGACCGGCAATCGCGTCACCGACTTGAAGTCGCTGGTCGAGATGTGCCGCACGGATGCCGAGGGCGAAAAGCGTTTTGCCCCCTACCTCAAGCTTTACATCGGCGAAAACCCGCTCAGCGATGAAGCCGCCGCGGGTCAGATCGACGAACTGAAGCAGCTCGGCGTGAAGGTATTTAACGAATAGCCCAAGCTTCCCGCGAGCTTGCGGGTCGCCGTTTTCTCCTCCCCCTGACCCGACCGATCCCATGACCCTTTGTCGTCGCTTCGCCCTGCCGCTTGCGTTTTCCTGCATCGCTTCGGTTCTCGCGTGCGGCAAAGCGCCCGCAGTCGAGTTGTTGGTCGAGGCGGAGAGCTTTGACGATCGAGGAGGTTGGAAACTCGATACGCAGTTCATCCAACAGATGGGGTCGCCCTACCTGTTGGCCCACGGACTCGGTCGCCCCGTCGCTGACGCTGTGACCCAGGTTGCGATCTCCGAATCGGGACGCTATCAGGTTTGGGTCCGTACCTTCGACTGGGTGGCCCGCTGGCAGGCGGAGGGAACGCCCGGGCGGTTTCAGTTGCTGATCGATGGAGACGCGGTCGGTGGTGACCTCGGCACCAACGGGACAAATTGGCAATGGACTCGAGCCGGTGAAGTCGACTTGGCAGCCGGCGATGTCGAGCTGCGACTGCGAGACCTGACCGGTTTTAATGGCCGTTGCGATGCGATTTATCTGACCACCGACCGTGACGCCAGGCCGGACAACAGCTCGCAAGTCTTGCCCCCTTGGCGGCGTGACCTGCTGGGGCTTTCCGACAGCGTCGACCACCATCGCGAGTACGACCTGATCGTCGTCGGCGGCGGCTATTCCGGTATGGGAGCGGCGATTTCGGCGGCTCGTATGGGGTGCCGTGTCGCCCTGATTCAAGATCGCCCCGTTTTGGGCGGCAACGGTTCAAGTGAAGTCCGTGTCTGGGCGATGGGCAATATCCGTCGCGGCAAGTTTCCCCGAATCGGCGAGATTGTCGAAGAGTTCGCCGACCAAGCGACCAAGTCTCCCGGACGGGCTGAGGAGTTCGGTGACGACGTGAAGGAAGAGGTTGCTCGAGCCGAACCGAATCTCGATCTGTACCTCAATCATCACGCCTTCGACGTCAAGATGCACGGCGATCGGATCGAATCGGTCGATGCCTTGGACGTACGAACCAGCCAGATTCGGAGGTTCAGCGGACCGCTGTTCGTCGATTGCACCGGCCATGGTTGGATCGGTGAAAAAGCCGGGGCCGACTGGGACATGACCCCCGAAGGTCGGATGGGGATGAGCAATATGTGGACCTGGGACGAGGCGGCTAGCGAGACCGAGTTCCCGCCGACGCCCTGGGCGCTGCCGCTGGAAATGGGCGATTTTCCCTATCCGCGAGACTATCACGCCCAGTGGTTTTGGGAGAGCGGATTCGATCAGGATCCGATCGGTGACGCCGAGGCGATCCGGGATTGGAACTTGCGCGCCGGCTTTGGCGCTTTCAACGCGATGAAGAACGGCGCCGGTGCGGCCGATCATCGCAACGCCGTGATCACCTGGATGGCTTTCGTCGGCGGCCCCCGGGAAAGCCGACGGTTGCTCGGCGATGTCCTACTGACCCAAGACAACATCGTCGACAAGACCGAGTTCATCGACGGTTGTGTACCGACCACTTGGTCGATCGATCTTCACTATCCCAAACGTGAATTCGCTAAAAAATTCCCTGATAATCCCTTTATCTCGGTCGCCGTCCACGATCGCCGGGTCGACCGACTTTATGGATACCCGGTCCCCTATCGCTGCTTCTATTCACGCAACATCGAAAATCTGTTCATGGCCGGACGCTGCATCAGCGTTACCCATGAGGCGCTCGGTACCGTCCGTGTGATGAAGACCTGCGGGATGATGGGTGAAGTCGTCGGCAAGGCGGCCAGTATCTGTCGCCAAAACGAATGCCTGCCACGGGACGTCTACGAATCACACCTCGCGGAATTGCTGAAATTGTTGCAATTGCCCGGCCAGGCCCGACGGCCGACTTACCGCGACCCGATCGAGATGCCTGAGATCATCTTGCCTCTGCCCGGCGAACGCGGCTCGGAAACCGGACGGGCACTGAGCGAGTTTGCTGGTGTCGTGGTCGACGAGACCGAGGCCGAATTGGCCGGCAACTGGACGCACGGCGAAGGCCTCAAAGGCTTCGTCGGTTGGGGCTATCATTACGCCTCGGCCGATAGCGGCGCGCTGGCCGATTTTCGTCTCAAGGTCGCCGAACCGGGCGTCTATGCGATCCGGATCTCGGTTCAACCACACGAAAACCGTGGCGGCTCGGTGCCGGTCGATCTGCTGGTCGACGGCGAAGTGATCGGCCGAAAATCGGTCGACATGCGAGAGTCATTCGATGACGGTATGTGCGAACTCCAACGTGTCGAACTCGCTGCCGACCAGGTCGTGACCGTCCGGATCTTGACCGAAGGCGCCGGCGGCTTCGTCCACGCCGACATGGCCCAACTGTTGCCGGTCGATTGACCGTGGTGTCGCTGCCCGTCGTCGCGGCGTCATCCTCGCCCGGAAACCCGGCGGTCGCTCAGTCCGCAAGTAGCCCAACCGCGGACGGCGATTCCGCAAGTCGTGGCAACCGAACGGGAGATCGCCGACGTCGGTTCGCCGGTCCGATCCATCTGCTGCGTCTCCTGATGTTGGCGATGTTATTGATCGGGTTGCACCGAATCGCTTCGCGTAACGATGATCGACCAGGTCGACCCGCGACGGTATCAATCGATCTGACCATGGTCGCTGCTTATGTCGCTGAGGCTACCACGTTGGAACCGGCGGACGACGATGCATCGATTCATCGCATCCTCGATGCCGCCGGCGATACGCTCGGCTGGGTAGCGAAAACCTCACCGGTGAGCGATCGGATCGTCGGGTATGCCGGCCCGACCGATTCACTGATCCTGACCGACGAATCGGGGCAAGTGACGTCGGTCGAACTGCTACACAGCCCCGACACGACCGAGCACCTGCGAAAGGTGCTCAGCGACCGTCGTTTTTGGCAGCAATTCGTCGGCTGGCGGTGGGGCGAGACGGCAAATGTCCGGGTCGATGGCGTCAGCGGCGCGACGTTGACCAGCCTGGCGATCGCCGAAGCGGTCGCCTGGCGGTTGAGCGGCGATGCGATCGGAGAATCGGTCGCCGGGCCACCGCCGCGGCGCAGCCTAAGATTCAGCGATGATCCCGACCCGGACCGACTCCGCCGCTGGTTCGCCGATGCCGATCGACTCCGCCCTCACGAAGACGAATCGTTTCGAGTCGCCGTCAAAGATTCCGCCGGAGATGTCATCGCCGAAGTCATTCGGACCGGGCCGCTCGCCGATTCGGTGATCGGCTACCAAGGCCCCAGCGAAGTTTGGTTGCGGCTGAAGCCGTTGGCCGACGACGCGGCGGCCGTTCCGCTGGAAAGTCGCGAAGTCGCCGACCTGATGTTAGGCAACAGTTTCGATAACCAACCCTACGTCGATTACGTCAAACAGGAGTATTCGTTTTGGCTGCGATTCCGTGACCGCACGCTCGGCTCATTGGCCGAGCTCGATCTCGATGCCGAGGAAATCGATGGGGTGTCGGGAGCAACGATGACGTCGCTGGCTGTCGCCGAAACGATCCGCGCCGCTTCCGCCTCCTGGCTCGAATACGACCGCCAGCGCCAACAGGCGGCCTTGGCGGCCGAGCGGTCGATCGGGTCGGGGCCCAGGTCGCTGCGGATTCACGCCTCGGCGACAGAATGGATAACCGCCATCCTCGCGGTCGGAGCGATCATCTGGAGCCGCAATCATCGACGCGGCCATCGTTGGCCACGCTTGTTATGGCAGTTGACGGTGTTTCTCTTAATTGGCTTGGTCTGTGGCAACCTGTTGTCGGTCGCCCTCTTCGCTGGCTGGACCGGCGGTGGCGTACCCTGGAGGCTTGCCCCCGGATTATTGACGCTGGTTATCGTGTCGTTGCTGACACCGGCCATCACGAAACGTAACGTCTACTGCGACCATCTTTGTCCTCATGGTATCGCCCAGCAATGGCTGCGCCCCCGAAGACGCCGCCGATTGTGGCGATGGTTGCCGACGCTTCTACGGATCAGCGGTTGTGGCATCCTGGCATTGGCGGCGGTCAGCCTGATCACGAAAACACCGGTCCCTCTCGCCTGGTTCGAACCGTTCGACAGCTACGTACTCCGCGTCGGTTGGGGTGCCAGCCTGATCGTTTGGACGCTCTCGTTGATCCTCGGCCGATTCGACCCAATGGCCTATTGCCGTTACGCCTGTCCGACCGGAATGACGCTCGCCTATGTCCGCCATGATGCGTCTCGGCACGCGCTTAAAGCGATCGATGTCTGCTTCGGGATCGCGACGATCGCCATCTGGCTGTTCGTGCTCACAGCCTAGCAATCAGCGGCAGAATTGAATCATCGATAGACCGGTATGGCTGGTGGACCGAAGAGAAACCGCTCGGGGCCGTCATGCAGCGCCGCCGCATAAACGGCCAGCGCCCCGTCGATCGCCTCCAGCGTCCGATCGATGTCTTCGTCGCTGTGCGAATAGCCGACCACCAGACTCGTTGCCAGCAATCCTCGTCGGATCGTCTCTTGTAAAAACAGCGTCCGCATCGTCTGGCAGGGGGCGC
Source organism: Planctomycetaceae bacterium (assembly GCA_007127095.1). Lineage (GTDB taxonomy): Bacteria > Planctomycetota > Planctomycetia > Pirellulales > Pirellulaceae > UBA6163. Next base: position 1,082 of record SKZY01000302.1, on the reverse strand, counting down.
CGTTGTGACCGAGCGTTCGATACGTCAAACAGCACGGTAATCCACGGATCTGAAAGTAATCCTGCAAACCATGTTTGTCGATGATCGGCTGCCCCTCGTCGATCAGCCGCTGGCCGCGGGCGAAGAGCGTTTCGATCACCGGCTCGCGTTTGTAAGTCCCAATCGTAGCAATGGCGGCAGCCAAGCCATGCGTTTCGCCACCATGCGTAGTCGACAGCAAAAATACCCGCGGGTCATGATGCCGCATCCCGCCCCGCTCCATGTACCGCCGCTTGCCGGTCAATGCCGAAACGGAAAAACCATTTCCGAGCGCCTTACCCCAGCACGCCAGATCGGGCTCGACGTCGTAGAACGCCTGGCCGCCGCCGTTGTGCCAACGGAAACCGGTGATCATTTCGTCAAGGATAAACAGTGCGCCGTACTTGTGGCACAGTTCCCCAACGGCCTGCAAATAACCGTCCGCCGGCGGATCGTACTTGGCCGGTTCCATGATCACCGCCGCGATTCCATCGGGATCTTCGGCGAATTGCCGCCGCAATTCGTCATGTTCGTTGTAGCCGAACGTCGACGTCAGCTCACTTACCGATCGCGGTACGCCGGCGTCGAGCGGTGTGGTGCCGATGAACCAATCGTTCATTGCGAAAAACGGCTGATCGCGGCAGCAAAGAATGCGATCGCGGCCGGTATGAGCGCGGGCTAAGCGGACCGCCGCGGTGGTCGCATCCGATCCGTTCTTACAAAACTTCACCATCTCCGCCGCGGGCACCAAACTGAGCAACTCCTCGGCGGCACGGACCTCGATTTCTGCGGGACGCGAAAAGTTGGTTCCTTGCGAAATCGCCCGCGTGGCGGCTGCCACGACCGAGGGAAAGGCATGCCCCAACACCACGCTGCGATTCCCCTGGCCGAACTCGATGTACTCGTTGCCGTCCACGTCCCAAACATGCGAGCCACAACCGTGACTGATGAATCCCGGTGACCGCTGGGGATATTGGTCGTCACCTTTCGCATAAGCATGACAACCGCCAGGGATCAGATCATGAGCGGTCGCACGGAGTGAATCAGAACGATCAAATCGCATC
>SKZY01000020.1 GCA_007127095.1 Planctomycetaceae bacterium | reverse complement strand
ACGTCATCCACCACGATCTGGCCTGGAACCCCAGCAGCATCGAGCAGCGGACCGGCCGCATCGACCGGCTCGGTTGCAAAGCGGAGGGCCGCCACCCCATCCACGTGTACCTGCCCTACCTTAACGGCACCGCCGACGAGCGGCAGTACCGCGTAATGAAGGACCGGGAACAGTGGTTTCGCATCGTGATGGGCCAAGACGAAGTCGCCAAGCTGATTCCCCACGACGACGCCCAGACCTATCCTCTACCTACCGCATTCGCCGCAGACCTGACGTTCGATCTCGCCCTGCCGCAGGTTCCCGGCTGACGCAGCGAGTTATTTGAGGGTTCGCGAAGCCGGACTGTTTGAAAGCCGGTTTCGTTGCGAGCATCGATCCGGCGGCTTGGACCGCCCCTACAGACCGTGGGTCATGTCACGCCGGTAGCCGCGACTTTTGACGTGGCATGTGGAGCCGCTCCGCTTCAGATCTATTTCCGGGTATGGATTACCCGGAAGCGATTTTGAAAGCGGGTCGCATTGCCGCATCGGCAAGTAACGCGATGAGCGTTTCGACCGGAAAAACGTTAGGTTTTTCGAAATTTCGAGACAGTGGGCAATACTGGATTCGAACCAGTGACCTCTGCCGTGTGAAAGCAGCGCTCTAACCAACTGAGCCAATTGCCCGTGACGATCGGGTGATTCCCGATCGGAATCAAATTATCGCGTTGGCGGGTGGCTGACAAGACGTGCCGAGTCGCATTGCTCGGTTGCCTGACGCGAACGGTCGTTTGTTGTGGGCGGCCGAAGTGCCTGGCGGTGGCAAGTGGTTTCGGCCGATACCGGGGCATTAAACGACTCGTTATGCTGATCCGCTTTCCATTGCGGCGAGATGGGGGCGGTTGCTGCCGTCCCCGGCCGGATTGTCGAATCACCGCGAGTCGATTCGATCGGTCCACCGGCGTCGCTGACGCCTTGAGGGGAGTCCGAGTCACCGATGACGATTGAATCGCAAGGCTTTACCGATCCGCACAGCGAGGAGTCGGCGAGGCGGCATAACGTCCGGCTGGGGATGAAATTGTTTCTCGTCTACTTGGCCGTCTATTCGCTGTTCGTGTTCGTCAACGCGTTTTCGCCGTCGGTGATGGAGTGGCGACCGTGGGGCGGCTTGAATCTCGCCTTGCTGTGGGGGTTCGGGTTGATCGCCTTCGCGATCGTGCTGGCTTTCATCTACGGGATTTGGTCGCGGGTGGGTGTCGCGGACACGGGTGAGGGCGAGCGATGATTTACGACATTTCGCCGTTGGCGGTGTTGATCTTCTTTGTGTTCGTCGGCGGCACGGTCGGACTCAGTTTTTTTCTCGGTCGCAAGGCCAAGACCTCGGAGGGCTATTTCGCAGCCCACGGCCAGATTCCCTGGGCGGTCAACGGGATCGCATTCGCCGGCGACTATCTCTCGGCGGCCTCGTTTCTGGGGATCTGCGGGATGATCGCGGCCTACGGGTACGACGGTTTCTTGTACTCGATCGGATATTTGGCCGGCTGGGTCGTGGCGCTGTTCGTGATCGCGGAGCCGATGAAGCGTCTCGGTCGGTTCACTTTCGCCGATGCCCTGGACAGTCGATTCAATTCCCGCGGGATCAAGTTGGCTGCCGGGATCAGTACGTTGGCGGTCAGTATCTTCTATCTGATCCCACAGATGGTCGGCGCGGGCGTGTTGATCCAACCGCTGCTGGGCTTGCCACACTGGGTCGGCGTGGTGTTGGTCGGGGCGGTGGTGATCGTGATCGTGGTCACCGCGGGGATGGTGTCGACAACCTGGGTGCAATTCCTCAAAGGATCGATGCTGGTCCTATTCAGCTTGATCCTTTCCGTGATGGTTTTGGCTCGTGGGTTCGAGGTTCGCCAAGGCGGTATCGACGGTCACGTGTTCGAAACACTCGGTCCGCTGGGGCCATCGAGCGACCGGGGCGACGATGTGATCGGGCTGGGCGAACGGATCGACGATCGACGGGTGTTGCCGCCGGGTGACGGCTGGGATTCGAGCCGTTTTGTGAGGCTTGAGGATCTCAACTACAGCGGCTTTGATGTCTATTCGGTTCGGATCGAGGACGATCAAGTGTGGCTCGACCAGGCCCAAGCGGTGACCCGTTTCGCCGACGGTCGTCAGTGGATCGACGGCGCGCCGACGGGTCGAGGTGAGGGCGAAAAGGTGTTGCACCCTGTCGGGTTCGTATCGCAATTACCGGATGATGAGCAGGCGACCGGGTCACTCGGACCGCTGGCGTTCTTCCGCACGCTGCAGGACAGCGAGGTCGTTTTGTGGGGAAGCGAGCGTCTGACGCACGCCGACGGATCGGTGACGACGGTCCATTTTCAAAAACCGACCGCGGGGACGCAGTTGCTGCGACCTGGCGAGCATCCGACCTTTGCGGGTATCCGCAGCGGCCAGACGAAGGACCGCTTGGAGTTCATCTCGTTGATGCTGGCACTGTTCTGCGGCACCGCGTCGCTGCCTCACATCTTGATCCGTTACTACACCGTCAAGGACGAGGCGGCGGCGAGGAAGAGTACGATCGTGGGGATTTCGAGCATCGGCGTCTTCTACGTGTTGACGCTCTATCTCGGTTTGGGGGCGATGACCAGTGGTGCGTTGGACGTCCAGGACAGCAACATGTCGGCGCCGCTGTTGGCCCGCAGTCTCAGCCCGTTGCTGTTCGCGATCATCTCGGCGATCGCCTTCACCACGGTACTCGGCACGGTCAGCGGCTTGATTTTGGCGTCGAGTGGCGCGGTAGCTCACGACCTGATCACCGGCTTTTTGGGGATCCCGATGTCGGGGCACCAGCAGGTCCGCGTCGCCAAGATCGCGGCGGTCTGCGTCGGCGTGCTGGCGATCTTTTTGGGGATCGCCTTCGCCGGATTGAACGTCAGTTACCTGGTCGGGTGGGCCTTCAGCATCGCCGCCAGCGCCAACCTGCCGGCGTTGGTGATGCTGTTGTTTTGGAGTCGGACGACGCGTCAGGGGATCATCGCCAGCGTGATCGTCGGAATGACCAGTTCACTCGGCTGGATTTTGCTGAGCGCCGATACGTTTACCCGGGTCTATGGGCTGCCTGCCGAACAAGCCTGGGCGCCGCTGAGCCAGCCCGGGATCGTCACCATCCCGCTCGCCTTTATGACGCTGGTCGTCGTCTCGTTGCTGACGCCGAACGACCGTCTCCGCTCGTCGTCTGCGAAACTTGAGCCAACCGGCGATCGCGCCTAGCAGCGCCGCCAATAGCAGTGGCGACGTGTAAGTGAACATTAGAAACGCCAGATGAGCCGTCCGACTCGAACCGGGGGGCCGGGAGGCGTCGCCACCCGAGACGAGGGCCAATTCGTCACGGATCGCCCCGACACGACTGGCGTAGTAAATTCCGGCCGACATCATCGCGAAGATGCAGGTCAGCAATAGCATGACCGAAATGCTGATCTGCGGGCGTTGCTTCTCAGGGTCACTCGTCGGCATAGACCGTCGTGCTCTCTTCCTTGGTGACTTCCACAGGAGACTCGTCGCTGGAGACGATCGCCTTGACCACGTGGGTACCGGGCGAAACGCCTTTGACACGGACGCGGTGGATGACTTCGGAGCGAGCCGCCATCACGGCTTGAGGGGTGAAGACCACCAAACCGTTACCGTCGGTCGCCGCATCGCTCTCGCTGCTGATCAATTCGAGTCCCGCTGGCAATTGAAGCTGCAGTTTAACATCGGAATCGTCCCCGGAGCCGCGATTGACCAGCTTGATTTCGTAGGTCACGGTCCCACCGACCTCGATCGGATCGACGTCGTCGGTGATCGAGAAAGTCAATTCGGCGAGCGCATCGACGCTGACGCGTTTTTCGTGGCGAGCCACCAGGTTCAAGTCGCCACGGGCCTCGAGGCGAATCGCTCGTTCGCCCCGTTCGATCGGCAGCAGAGTCAATGGAACCGCGCCACGGGCGTCGGCCGGCAACTCCGCCAACGACCAATAGACGGCGTGCCGGCTGGGGTCGTATTGGCCCTGGTATTCGGTACCGACAAACGAGAAGCCGCGATCGAGGTAAGCGACGATTTCGACGTTGGTCGCTTCGGCCGATCCGACGTTGGCAAGATTGACATTGTAGGTTGCCTGACGCTCGAGGAAGCGACGCGAGGGGCCTTCGAGTTCGACGGCCAATTGTGGTGCGATGATTTCGACCGCTGCCGAATCGACAGCCTCGAGACCGTCGTCAGCCGTGATTCGAATTTCGTTCGTGATCGAACCGGCCGCCACGGCGCGGAGCCGCAGCACTTGACGCCGGACCTCACCGGGCGCCAGCGTCCCGATCAGATTATCGAGTTGACGCCCCTTGGGATGTTCCAGGCCGTCGGGAACATCGGTTTGCAAGATCACCCCGGTCGCCTCCCCGGTCCCCGGGTTGGAAACTTCGATTTCGATTTCGACCTGTTGGCCGATCAATACCTGTTGCGGAGATCGTTGAACGACCTTCAATGCCGGACGCGTACTGATCGTGCGGACCGATGCGGCGGCTTCGAACGTAACCCGGGCGACGCTTCCCAATTCACCTTCCTGTTCGGGGACGAGCTGCATCGACACGGTCCGTTCGCCGCCAGGTTCGAGCGCACCGAGACTCCAAAGCAGCAGATCATCGTGGCGTTGGGGCTGCGGTGTGGCGTCCAGCAACCGCATGCCGGCCGGTATCCGGTCGTAGACCTGAACCCCCATCGCTTCGACCCCACCGACGTTTTGGACCAGGATTGTAAAGGTTGTCGGTTTGCCGACCTTCACCTGATCGGGAGCCCGTTTGTGAATCACGACACTCGGCGCTTGCATCCCGTCGAGCCGACGATCGCCGGGTTCATTCAACACCGATTCTTCGTCACTGACGTCGGCAACTTCGTCACTGACGTCGGCAACGGCCGATGTATCAGGATACGGCTGGTCGGTCGAACGGGTCATCACCGAAGCATCGCGTGAGGCTTGTGGTACCGCCGAGTCGAACGATCCTGGCGACGTGGAGTCATCGAGTGAACTTGCCACGATCGTTGCCCCAGCACTCGCGGGACCGCCCGTGGGCAATGCCTCGAAATCGGCTGGTTGCTCATTCGTAAAGTCACTCGCGCTGGCATAGTCGTTGGGACTGACGAAATCACTCGGCGGATTCTCATAGCTCGACCCACCTGAGTCGGCGACATCAACGGTTTCGTTTTCGGGGTTCGAAGCGGCCCGGAGTTCGTTGACCGGTCCGCCGGCGAAATCCAACGTCGGCATCGATTCTGCGGAGTCGAACCGATTCGGATCGGTCGTTTGCTGTTCTTCGTTGGATGGTTGTGACCAGGCGGGTAATTCCAAACCGCTCGAGGCTGGGTTGGAGTCCGCGGGAAGTGCGAACCCGGGGGCAACCGCAGCAGCGTCTTCGGTATCCGTACCTGAACCCGTGGTGGCACTGGAGCCCATGGCGTAGGCAGCGGGCCCCGCGTCGTAGGCAGCGGGCCCCGCGTCGTAGACAGCGGGCTCCGCGGCGGAACTGTCATCAACGCCGTCGTCGTCTTGGGGGACGAACCCGAGTTGTTGCGGTGGCAGAGCCCAATTATCCTCGGGAGCGGCTTGGTAATCCTCATGCGCCACTTGGCGAATCCCACCGGCGGCGAAGGAATCTTCGCTATCCGCGGTCGCCAGCGACGCGAATCCGGTCGTCGGCCCAGGCGGTTCGGGCGACCCGGGCGGTTCGGCTGCGGCGTCATCGTACCGCCCGGCGTCTCGATCGCTCAGACCTGATGCCTCGGCCGCATCAGCGGCGGCGATCGGCATCGGCGGCTCATTGACCGGGTGTGTCTCCGTCTCCCACGCAGCCTGATCCGGCGTTTCGGAATTCCGTTGGGCCAGGGCTACCCCCCAGGCTCCCAACACCATCACAAGTCCGCTGGCTGCTAATTGAACGCCCAAGCGTTTACTGATCATCGCTTCCTCGATTCGCGAGCTATCGGGTCCGTCCTTCTGCCTCGCCGAGGGTCGCAATAGCACAAAAGCGGGCGACGAGTGAAGGGCATTTGGACACGAAAAAACCCGCGGGGCGACAAAGCCACCCCGCGGGCGAAGCGATCGGGTTGAAAGGTCGTGAGCCGAGGCGGCTTACAATTCCCAACCGGAGCGATAATCGCGATGGACGAACTGATTGATCTCGGGCCGATTGGTGCTGATCAACTTTTCGGCATCCCATTCGATCCGCTGGCCTTCGCCGGCTCGCAAGGCGAGGTTGCCGACCAGAATCGTTTCGGTCAACCGACCGGCATAGCCGAAGTTCGCCATCGTCCCCGGCTCGTACTCACCCTTGACCGTAGCGACGAACTCCCACTTTTGACGCTGGTCGTTACCGGCGCGGAACGGGATCCTGGGAACCGATTGTTCGGGCAGTTTGAAATCGGCGAAATCGTTCTCGGGCAACAAGATATACTTGGCGCCGTAATCGTCTGGCGAGAACAGAATTCCCTTGCTGCCGATCAGCACCGCGCCGCTGGTCTTCCGCTTCCCTTCGCGTTGTTCTTGAACCCGCTTTTGGAACGATTCGGGCAGCTGGCTGATGATATCGTCGCCGGGCAGGTTGCCGCCGTCGTACCAGTGGAAGCTACAGGCCGGCAGGTCACCCCGTTTGGGGAACTCGAACTTGATCGTCGAGCTACCGGGATAGGTTTCGCCCTGGTAGATGCCGGGGTTGGCAACGGCGGTGACCGCGATCGGATCCCACAGTTCGAGCGCCATCACCGACAGGTTGGTCGTGTGGCAGGCCATATCGCCGAGGGCGCCGGTACCGAAGTCGACCCAGCCGCGCCAGTTGAAGGCGTGATAGGCGCCTTGCTTGAAGGGTCGCATCGGTGCTGGGCCGATCCAAGCGTCCCAGTTGAGACCATCGGGGATCGGGTCGGAACCTTCGGGGCGGCCTTGGCCCTGCGGCCAGATCGGTCGGTTGGACCAAATATGGATTTCCGAGACATCGCCGATCGCGCCGCTGCGGATCACTTCGACCGCTTCGCGGAGCCCGTCTTCGCTCGTCCCTTGGTTGCCCATCTGCGTCACGACACCGGTTTCGGCGGCGACTTCCCGCATCATCCGCGCTTCACGGATCGACCAGGTCAACGGCTTTTGGCAATAGATGTGCTTCTTCATCCGCATCGCCTTGATCGCGGCGGCGGCGTGCGTGTGGTCCGGGGTACTGACGCTGACGATGTCGATCTTGTCGCCGAGTTGATCGAGCATTTCGCGGAAGTCGGTAAATTGGGCCGCGTCGCTGAACTCGCGGGCTTTCTTGGTCAACGTTCCCTGATCGACGTCACAGAGACCGACAATCTTGACGCCCTGTTCGGCGATGTGACTGGTGTCGCTGCTGCCCTTACCGCCGACTCCGATGCAGGCACCCGAGAGCGATTGCAGCGGAGAATCCTGGGCCTTGGCGACAGCCTGGGTGCCGAGCCAAAAACCGGCCCCAGCGGCGGCCGAATGGCCCATGAACTTACGACGACTGGTCTTGCCAGTCTGGAAAACATTTTCGGTCACGTAAACACCTCAGGGAATTAACAATCGGTTAATCGGAACGGAAATCCGCGTAGCCTCCCTAAACTAACGGCGGGCGATCGGACAATCAAGCGATCACAGTGGCTTTTGCGGTCTCCTTTCGTTGCGTAAACGGCTGTCGTTTTCTACGCTTAACGGTTCCGATCATCGAACCGTCGTCGTCGCCGCCTCTGCGTCGGCAGACGCTACCCCCCTGCCAAATAGCCCGCATTCCGACCATGAAAATCGTTCCCCGTCGTAGCGTCTCCCACCTCCCTCGGTACGGTACAGCAGGCAATCTGCCTGCTCTGATCACGTTGACCTGCGTCATCGGCTTGACCTTGTCACCGCTCGGCTGTGGGCGGAAGGCCGAGCAACCCGATGTCGAAAAACCGATCGTGAGCGAACCAGAACCGATGGCGGTCGCCGACGATCCGGATGCTGTCGCCGCTCTTCGCGATGCCGGGTTCATTTTAAAGACCGGCAGCGACGGCAACGTGACCGAGTTTTCGATCGCCAGTCAAACCGACATTTCCGAATCATTCGTCCACTTGGCCGGAATCCCGAGCACCCGCGTAGCGACCTTCACCGGTCCCGGGATCACCGCTGCCGGGATGGATAATCTTGCCGTTTTGACCCGCTTGCAGCGGCTCGACCTGACCGACTCAGCGATCGAACCGGCGGTGCTCGACGTCGTCGGCAAGCTGAACAACCTGGAAGCCCTCTTCCTGCGGCGGACGCCGGTCACTGACGAATCGTTAGCCGCATTGACCGCCTTGCCGAAACTGCGCGCCCTCGACCTGCGAAACACGAATATCTCTGACGCGGGTATGAAGCACGTGGCAAAGATCCGGACGCTCCAGGACGTCCAACTGGAAAAGTCGAAGGTCAACGATCCCGGCGTGGCAATGCTCGCCGGACTTCCGTTGACCTCGTTCAATGTCAACTACTGCACGACTATCTCGGACAGCTCCCTCGCGGTATTGGGGAAAATCCCCTCGCTGCGGTCGATTCAACTCGACGCGACCAAGATCACCGATGAAGGCATGCGTCACGTCGCCGAACTGAAGAACCTGACCCGGTTGCGGATCCGCGAAACCGACGTCACCGGTGAAGGGCTCGCCCATATCGCCGGATTGACGAACCTCCAGCGGATCGAACTCCGCGGTACCTCGTTGGACGATGCGGGACTGGCGATCATCGCCAAACTGCCGAAAGTCAGTTATCTCGATATCGCCGAGTGCCGGCTCGTCAGCCCCGAGGGGATGAAAGCGATCGGCGGATTAACCGGATTGACCTACCTCGGCTTCTGGGAAACCAAGCTCGACGACGAAGCGTTGGCAGCCTTGGAAGGTTTGAAATCGCTGGTCGAACTCGACCTCAAAGCGACACAAATTACTGACGAAGCGGTTGCTTCGATCCTTCAATTTCAAGAATTGCAATCGCTGAACGTCGCCGGCACACAACTGACCGATGACGGCTTTCAACAACTGACCGGGTTGCCGAAGTTGAAGAAGATCAACGTCGCCAACACCAATATCGGCTACGACATGATCGATACGCTGGCCGAGATGAACGATGGCATCCAAGTGATCGAGTTCGGTGATTGAGTCGGCTTGCCGGCCATATAAAAAGAGCCAGCCCCCGAAAAGGGCTGGCTCGCGAGCGGGCTCGTAGCGGGTCGGCGGTGAGCCGATTACGGCATTTCGATCGCCATCGGGTCTTCCGCCGAGGCCTCGTTGAAGTCGGGGTTGTCGCGTGGGTCAGGCTTGGAATTGCAGCCGACCGACACGGTGAAGGTTGCGAGCAACAGACACAACGCTAATTTGCTGAACAGAGTCACATAATCCTCATCGGGTTCTTTGGGTTGAAGCCCGCCCCGACGCATCGATCGCCGGTACAGGAGCGGGTAGAAAGCAGATCGAGAAAACGATTCTCGCGAACCGTCGCGACGGGCGACGGATCAATTCCTTGGATCGATGAACGTCTGGCCGGTGTTGATCGCGTTGATTTTCACCCAAGTTCCGTAGTCCATCGATTCGGTCAGGAACGAAACGCTGCCATCACCCCAGAGCGCTTGCAGGCCACCGGGGTGCTGGCTCGAAGGTCCAGGCCACTCGGCATTCGGCCCCCAGGCCGAGATATAGCTGGGGGTGAACGAGTGGGGTCCCGCTCGGAACCAACCGGCGGGCTTGGGCGATCCGTCGACATTGACAGTTCGCGGAGGACTCGGTCCACCCTCATTGCCGGCAAACCCGTTGACCGCGGTGCCGACCAAGGCCGAGCAGAAGACGCGATTGTTACCGCGCCGCAAAACTCCGGTACCGACGGTACGGATCGGACCGCCGGTGAAGCCGGAAGAACATTTCTCGGCGACGGTCACAACGTTCGAAAGTCCGTCCTTGACGTCCTTCATTTTACGGGTGCGGTTTTGGCTGAAGACCCCCTGCAGGTCGGCGGTTCCGGTAATTGGGTCGGCCCAACGGGCTGACTCGGCCCAGCCGGCACCGACCGTCGAGGTTTCCCACCAGTGATAACCCTCGGAGCCCGCATAATTGGTGATCCCAATGTTGTGGTTTTCCTGCGGGCTGTTCGATCCGCCATCGGACGGACAGATCAGCGTCGGGATCTGTTGGCTGACGATCATCTCCGTCGATCCCGGCAGCAACTGACCCCAGATCGGCAGGTTTTTGTTGATCGACTCATACAACGCCTGCTGCTCGATGAACGGCAGCGTCATGACCACCCAGGTGTGGTGATAGGGGAGCGTATAGGGAGGCTGGCGGCCGACGCCCCAGACTGCCAAAGGAGGGAACGAGTTGAAGGTGTCGTGATAATTGTGCAGAGCCAATCCCACTTGCTTCATGTTGTTTTGACAGCTCATTCGACGTGCCGCTTCGCGCGCGGCTTGAACCGCCGGCAATAACAACCCGACCATAACGCCAATGATCGCAATGACCACCAGCAACTCGACCAGCGTAAAGCCAGCCCGACTGCGATTAGAGACTTTCATTCAAAACCCCAAAGAAAAGAACACTCTCTATCCGCCGTCCACTCTCGGTACGGTTCATCTCCGCGACCGAACTCAGGCGCCTACACTGGCCCGATTAACGGCGAATAAAATCACTATCGGGCTATTTTAATGGGAGCTTGAATCGCGGTCAAATAGGCTCAGAGATAAGTTTTGAAGCGTCTAAGGGTTCGTCGGCGCGGTCGGCAAGCCGACCCGCCTACCCGACTTAGCGGACTACCGTCAACCACAGGGCGGGTGTCATCCGTTAGCTCCTCGGAACCTCGATCGCCTGCAACACAGCACTGAGTTCTTCATCGATGTGGCGTCCCTCGACTTCGGCTTCGGCGGTCAGCTGGACTCGGTGTCGCAGTGCGGCGAGCGTGATTTCGGCGACGTCGTCGGGGACGGCGTAGTCACGCCCGGCGAACGCGGCCAACGTGCGGGCCGACTGCATCAGGGCGATCCCGGCCCGCGGCGAAGCCCCGAGGTGGAACGAGGGCCAGGTCCGCGTCGCTCGCACGATCCGGTTGATGTAATCGACCAGGCTGTCGGCGATCGTTACCCGGCCACAGGTTCGGATCATCGACGATACGGTTTCGGGGTTGGTGACGGTCGCTAACTCATCGAGTAGACGCCGGTTCAAATCGATCTGTTGGCTGTGCATTCGCAGAATTTCGGCTTCTTGGTCGCTGGTCGGGTAATCGACTCGCAGTTTGAACATGAAGCGATCGAGTTGGGCTTCGGGAAGGTTGTAGGTTCCTTCACTTTCGATCGGGTTTTGGGTCGCCAGGACCAAGAACGGCAACGGTACGGCGTGGCTGGTGCCGTCGATCGTGACCCGATACTCCTGCATGATTTCCAACAGTGCCGCATGAGTCTTGGCCGGCGAGCGGTTGATCTCGTCGGCCAGCAGCAATTGAGTGAACACCGGTCCGGGGCGAAACCGGAATTCGGACGTTTGCAGATCGTAGACCGGCGCGCCGGTGATGTCCGAGGGCATCAGGTCGGCGGTGAATTGGATCCGGCCGAACTGACAACCGAGGATTCGGCAGAGCGTGCGGACGAAGAGCGTTTTGCCGAGTCCGGGAACCGATTCGATCAAGACGTGGCCACCGCTAAACAGTGCGGTCAACGTCCCCAACACCAGTTCATCTTGACCGACATAGAGCTTCGCGACCTCGGCCGTGATCGCATTGTAGGTGTCGCGTACGGTGGCGACCTCGATTTCGTTGGGTGGGCTTTCGGGAGGCATCGCTGAGTTCATCTGAGGGGACGTAACGGTTGTGACTCGGTCGGCTCAAGGAGTTTGGCATCTTGCGGCAAATAAGTGTCGCCTTTCGCTCCGCGAAAGTAGCGTTCTGGCGTTCTTTCGCGGAGCGAAAGGCGACTATAAAAATTCGCGCGATGCCTGGGCGGGGTTTTCCCGGAACGGATCGGGTTCTTTCGCGAGCGAGTCAGGCTTTTTTGGTAGAGGTGAGTCGGGATTCACAGCTAGCGTCTCGGGCAGAACCCAGGGGCCGGACGTTTCACCACGGACTTGGCGAAAGTAATCGCTGATCTGAATTCGTGCCGTGGTTTCGATACCGGTCCGCCGCATCAACACCGCGACAGCTTTGATATGGTCGGCGAAGTCATTGGGCGAACGACGGTCGAGTCGGGTCGGACGGCCAAAGATCGGCAACAGCACCAGACAGGCGACAATCCCCATGAAGGCGAGGTGCAGGGTGACCAAACTGAGCGGCCACGTGGTCAATAATTCCATCCCGGTACTGACCGGCGGTCGCACTTCGTCGGCATTGCTGATCGGGACGCTATCAACACCTGTGAGCAAAAAGCCGATCCGGCCCGTTTCTGAACCGGCTCGGTCGGCGCTGTGGGCGATGATTTCGGCAGCGAGTTCTCGGCCTAGCGGTTCATCGGGGCGGGCCAGAGCAAAGTTGGTCAGCCAAGACCCGCCGGCCACGACAATCACCTGCGAAGAACCGAGCGCTGTGGATGCTCGATCGGTCGCCTCACGTGATTCGATCTTGACGGCGAGCGGTCGGTGATCGATTTGCGGTGGCAATGGTTCGTATCGCAGTCGATCGGCTGGAACTCGCTCGTCGGGGGCCGGTTTGATGGCTGCCGAGTCCTCTTCGAGCAGTGCCTGCCATTGAGAGGCCAGCGTCGTTTGGGTTTGCGGGGTGGTTTCAGCAAACACATCCCAGATCGGTTCGGCGTGCGCTCGTCGGAGGCCACGGAACCACAATCGATCGATCGAGTCGGGAGTCGGACGCCCCCTGCTAGGTTCGCCGTTGAGTCGTTTAGCCAATCCGCGGGCAGCCCGGCGTCGGTACTCGACCCGTTGGTCTGGTGGCGCACTTCGCCTCGCCAACCGCCAATAATCGACTTCGCTGCCGCCATCGGGAATGACATAGACCAACGTTCTGGGACGTTGACTCAACCAACCTTGCAGCCAAAACAAGCCAGCGATGTCATCGGCGAGTACGGTGCTGGGTGTCCAGATGAGGGCATCGAGTGATTCCAGACGCTCGTTCAAGCGGTAGACGTCTTGGGTTTGCCAGCCGTCATCGCGGAACCGCTGTCGCAACGTCGCGAACCCGTTGATGCTTTGGGTGCCGACGCCTCCGTCGCTAGGTCCGTAATCGGTCTCCAGCCGCTGACGACAACCGACCATCGTCGCTGCAATCGCCAAGATTATCGTCAAGCGGCCGAGTCTTCCCATCACAAACTCGAATCGGATCATGCCGCCACCTCGAGTCGTTGACGGATCATCGACTCGAGCCGCAGGTTGTCCTCCCACAAGGCTGCGAACGCTTCCAGAGTCGGCGGGTGTTCGCCGAAATAGCAGGCCTCGAAAGCGGTGACGGTCCGGCCCAGGATTTCGTAGGCCGCGGGCGACTGGCTGCGGGACTCATGCAGGTAACGACGGTTCGTCTTGCCGCGGGCCAAGCGGAGCATGCGGCCACGATCGAGTAGCAACAATTGGTGGCCGAACAAGGCGACGATCGCTTGGTCGAAGCGGCCGAGCGTCATCAACCGTTCGACCTCGCTGCGGAGGTCCTTTGCGTCGCCGCGGAGTTCACTCGGCAGTCGGCTGAACCGTTCCAGATATTGATCATCGACCGCGGCTGAGGTCGAACGTTTTTGATCGCGATCAGCAGCGGCATCGGGGGCGATCTGACTGTAGGTGTATAGCAAGAATCCGACCAGGACGAAGGCGATCACCGCCACCACCACCCAACCGACGACGGTCCCGAACGATCGGTCGCCACTGGTCGGGGTTGTGGTCGATGTGGGGGCGCGACGCGAGCTTGCCGGCGGCGGCCGCGGAACCCAGCGGCTCTTTCGATTGGCGGCTTCGGGAAGATCGGTCACGACCCGCACCGGGCGAAATTGCTGGCCGTCGCCATCGAACCAAGGGGTGGATGACGGCGGAGGCATGACAGCTGCGTGATCGCTGGCGGCCGGCGAGTCGTGGCGCCGCGTCTCTGCCGATCGGTGCCGGATCGGCTGCTGCCTGACAGGAGTCTGGATGCCAGGGCTTTGAATGTCGGCGTTCCGGGTGACTGGTTCCTGGGCGATTGTCGTCATTGCTGGGGTCGCCAGAGCGATCGCGATCCAGACCAGCTGAATCGCTCCACCGGAACGCGGCGATGCGGCGATTTGGCGTTGGGTCTCGGCCCGCACCGCCAAATCGACCTCCCAGCCTTCGAGCCGGATCCGGGTATCGAGGTAGCTGAGGAAGCGGACCAGGATGCTTAAACCGGCGACCGCCCATAACGCCAGCGGGAGGAAAATCAGGTAGCTGACCAGGCCACGATCCCAAGCTCCCCACATCACGCCCCGCGCCCATACCAAGGTGTAAAACACGGCCGCGGCCAACACTGCCAGCATGAACGAGACACGGATGAATCGTCCGAACAAATCGCCCGCGAGGGGCGCCTGGAGCGCGCTGCTGCGACGTCGGACCGTGATCGCGTCGGGCGAATCGGAACGCAACGGACAGCGTTCGAGCAGTAGGATTTCCGGCAAAAACGGCCGCAAAGCGCGGAGAAAACCGACCCAGATCAGCCACATTACGACCACCAAGCCTTCGCGTCCGACGGCGAACGGTTCACCCCAATTGGTCACCAGGATCAGCATCAGCGGCAGCGGCCCGCGGACGATACCGAGCACCCAGAAACACCTCCAAAAAATCGGCCGCAGTCCGTCGATGGCAGCCCGCCAGGTAACCTGGTGCTCGAAGACGGCGCGGCCGATCAACGTCGTCGTCAACACACCCGCGAGCGGAGCTTGCAGAATGACCAGCGTCACCATCAGCAGCAGATAGCGATTCAGCTCGCCGGTCGCCGGCACGTATCGCGGCGAATGGGCGAACTCAGAAATCGGGATCCAGCCTAACAGCAACGTGTTCAGGACGATCCAAGGGGCGGCACCGACAGCGAAACCGAAGATAGCGGCGGCCGGATAGCGACGGATCAAGATCATCGCCAAGTCGCCGATTTCCGACAGCGACCGGGTTCGGATCACAACGTGTGTCTGATCAAGCTCCACCAAATCGCTCCGTCGGTTCAGTGTCGTCGGCCAGCGGATCGTGCCCGGCCAGCGGATCGTGACCGGGCAGCGAATCGT
>SKZY01000200.1 GCA_007127095.1 Planctomycetaceae bacterium | reverse complement strand
GAATCAGCGGGTGGCTTCGTCATCGAGCGGGCGGCAACATCCGCCGCCGGGTGGGTAGAATCGAACATGGCTCGGCGGGGCAAGTGGTCGCGAGAGGGAGGAAGGCTCGAGCGGCGAAGCGATCGAGGACAGGCGGTCGTTGACCGGCCGTGGTCTACCGTGCACATCTGACATGCATCTGCCAGAGTTCGGCCGCAACGGATAGTATAGGCGGATTCGTGAAGTCTTGGCCGACCGGGAATGTGAGTTACCGTGAAACAGATCGTGACCATCGTCAGACCGCATTTGGCTGAGTCCGTCCTCGGCAGCCTCAAGCGAGCACCGGTCGAAGCGATCAGTGTCGCGGAGGTTAAGGGCTTTGGCCGGCAAAAAGGGTATCTCGATCAATACGGCGAAAGCGAGTTTAGCCAAGCATTCCTGCCGAAGGTGGAGATCACGCTGTACATCGAAGATTCTCGCGTCGAGGAGATGCTCGAGCGGCTCGTTTCGCTCGCTCGCAGCGGCAGGATGGGCGACGGCAAAATCTTTGTGATGCCCGTAACCAGCTTCCTTTGACCGATTCGGCGAAAAAGTCGGCTTGCCATTAGCCGATCGGGTTTGCGATGGTGTCGGCGCGGCAAGAGTTCGCCGTGGCGGATCGTCGTATCCCGATCACGCCTGTCCCTCGCCCGGCAACGGACCGACGTTGTTTATCCCGAATCCTCGCCGACCGGAAGCCTTGCCCGCCGCGCCTTGGACGCTGCTGGCTGTCTGCCTGTGCGGCCTGCTGGTCGGCTGCAACAGCTTGATGTACCGGTTCACGACGCGGCCTCCCCGCCAGATCGTCCCCAACCCGCTGACCCTGCCCCCGGCCGAGGATCTGTTCGTTTGGTTGCAGGTCGTCGATGTGGTCGACGATTATTTCCACATCCGCAGCGAACAACCGGTCCAAAATCGGGGCGACATGGTCCTCGATGGCCAGCTCGAAACGGCTTACAAAATCGGCGCTTCGATCGCCGAGCCGTGGCGGAAGGACAGCACCGACGGGTTCGAACGGCTACAGAGCACGCTGCAATCGATCCGCCGCAGGGCCTTCGTCTACGTCCGCCCCGATGGCGCCGGTTACGAAGTCGAAGTCGTCGTTCAGAAAGAGATCGAGGATACCGGTCGCGGTGAAAATGCGACCGACGGCGGCCGCCCGACACGCGACAATAGCGTCGCAAGTCGCAATCGGGACGGCGGCGGCCGCAACGGTGCCGGCGGTGTCGAGGGCGGCCCCATAACGCTCGGCTGGATCCCGTTGGGACGCGACGAATCGCTCGAACAGGTGATCCTGCAAGACATCCTCGGCCGCGTTACCCAGGCCGACAGCCGCCGCTTGCTCCATCACTGACAAATCACCCCTTCGCAAGGTGCAGGAAAAAAGTGTCGGGCGCTTGTTCGCTCTACGCCCCCCCTACGGCGGCGTGTTGCTCTCCGCGGCCATTCGCTCTTCTTCGGACATTTCAAAGTTAAATTCGGTACCCGCCGAGCTACCGCCTGCCGAGCTACCGCCCGCCGAGCTACCACCCGCCGAACTACCGCCGGGCGTGTAAAATTCTTCCTGATACTCGCCGCCGGGAAAGCCGCCAGCGACGTTCTGCGGTTGGGGCTGTTCGAAGCCTGACCATTGGTTGACCCATTCGGTCAATTCGGGCAACAGGTCATCGAGTTGACGGTGAAATTCCTGCCGTGTGGAGGCCTGCTGGAGGGCGGCGACGGCCTGGCCGAGCGTGTTCATCACCGTCGCGACTTCGGCTGGCAAGGGGACCGACCCGTCGTCGACCGCCTGCCACTGCTCGGTCGTTTCACTCCACCACTGCGCCGCCTCCTGCGGGGCGGCGTTCCACCAAACCCACCGCTGCTCGAGTGGATAGCCGGTGATCGAGGCGATCGGGCCGACCACCGGTACGACAAACTTGGCCGTCATCTCGCCAGCTTTGGCGTCGGCTACCGGTTCGACCTCAATTTCCGGCAACATTGCCGAAAGTTCGGCCACCTGTTCGGCCAACAGCCGATTGAGCAGCGGGGCAGCGGCATCGTCGACGGCGGCGACCGTCTCCGCGAGTGGTCGGGAGCGGAGCGTGTCGAGCCCCGTCACCTCGGCCGCAAACAGCCGCCGCAAAAACTCACCGAAAACCAACAAATCGGTCTGCTCGGCCTCGGTCAATTCGGCGAATCGGGGATGGCTGAACAGCCACCGTTGGCGGCTGATCATCAACTCCCCGAGCGACTCGAGCGTCTGCCTCGCCGTGTCGAACGAAACGTCCCACTTGAAGATGACGGTGCGAAACCACGTCTCGGCCAACTCTTGGTGGCTCGGCGGCAAGGTGTCGAACAGCACCCGTGGGTGACCGGCGAGCGATTGATCGCGAATCGCCAACAGTGTCTGCTTCAAATCGCTACCCGGCGGTGGCGGCTCATAGGCGGGCATCGCCGTCGTTTCGAGTTCCGGCATCTCCGCAGGGGCTGGCGCGGAGGCCTCGGCCGCGACGGCTCGAATCTCCTCGCTCCGCTGAGCCATCTCTTGCTGCAATTGCTCGAACCGTTTTTCCGCTTGGATCCGGCTCTCCGCCCGCAAATCCTCGAGCTTGACCGATACCCGCCGCCCGCCGTCCAACCGCAACAAGACACGGCCGTTCCAGAGCCCTACCAATTCTCCGGAAACCGTGCTCGTTCCCGACAAACTCGTCCACTCATCGGCACGAACCGCAACTTGGGAGCAGGTGATCCCGAATATCATCAGCAAGCCGATCGCTGGTCGACGGATCGCTGTGGGTAATGAGGTGTTAGGCACGACAAACTACTCCGGTCGAAAATGAGGGCAATCTCAACCGATAGTTTAACCGATCAGCGGGCCAACTTGACGAATCGTCAAGATTTGTTGCCGGGTTGCTGACCGGTATCGCTGGAGGGTCACTTTTCCCGAGTGGCCCCGGGTAAAGCCTTGCCTCCGACTTAGCGGAGTCTTTTTTGCCCGGATCGCCTTTCCCCGTTCGACTCGACCAGGCTATCATCGATCGGCAACCCGGATCGTCCCCTCCGCACCCGCTTTCGCTTTCCTCATCAACTTCGGATTGGCTGGACGTGAGTTCCACGACAACGCAATCGGTCGCACAGCTTCGCTCTACCAACTACAACGCGACCCTGACCGAACGGATCGACATCACCCCTGACCTGTTTCGGATCCGTATCCGTCCCGATGGTGAACTGCCCCGTTTCGAGCCCGGCCAGTATGTCGTGCTGGGGTTGGGTTATTGGGAACCGCGGGTGCAACCGTCGCAGCGGGAGTCGGTCCCGGAAAAGAAACTCACCAAGCTGATTCGGCGGGCCTACAGCATCTCTTGTCCGATGTTCGATGGCGAGGGAGGGCTGCTGACCTGTCAGGCCGCCGACTTTTGGGAATTTTATGTCGCGTTGGTTCGCGGCGATGACGCTGACTCGGCGCCCCCGCCGGCGCTGACCCCGCGGCTGTTCGGACTGACCGTCGGCGATCGTCTGTTCGTCGGCTCCAAGATCACCGGTACCTACACCTTGGCCGGGGTTGCCCCCACCGACACCGTCTGTCTGATCGCCACCGGAACGGGCGAGGCGCCCCACAACGCGATGGTGACGGAATTGCTGAGCCGTGGTCACACCGGAAAAATTCTCAATGTCACCACCGTTCGGCATCGACGCGACGCCGGCTATCGGGCCGAACAGCAGCGGTTGATGGACCGCTACGAGAATTACCGCTATCTGCTGCTGACGACCCGCGAGCCGGAAAACCTCGACCCGAAACATCCTGATTTTGTCGGCCGTCAGTACGTCCAAGACCTATTCACCAGCGGGCGTCTGGCCGAACTCGTCGGCGACCCGCTGTCGCCCGACAACACCCACGCCTACCTATGTGGCAATCCGGCGATGATCGGGTTCGTTCCGCCGGGCGGCCAGCCGCTCACTCGACCCGGGATGTTGACGCTGTTGCAACACGCCGGTTTCACCGCCGAGGAACCGGGCTGTGGGCACGTTCGATTCGAAAAGTATTGGTGACCGGCGACCGCATCAACCGGGTTGAAGGGCCGTGGCGTACCGCGTTTCGGCCAGGTCAGGGGTGAAGGTGCGGGCGAGTTCGGCACCCCGGTTGCGGAACCACGATGCGACCAGATTAAGCGTGTGTGCGTGCGCCCCGTGGCCGCGATCCAAAGCGCTCTGCGTCGCTTTGCCCCACTGTTGGACACGCTCGCGAACCGCGGCGAAGCTCTGGTCACAGACCGGCGCGGGCAGGACGTCGGCGATTTCACCCGCTCGGATCAGATACCAAGTGTGGCAATGGTCAAAGCCGCGAACCGGGTAGATGAACGAGTAACCGCGACGGACCTCGGCCAGGTAGGAAAGCTTGCGGTAGAGGTAATCGAGCGACTGATAGTCGTTCAAGCGACGAGCCGCCAACTCGTACTGGCGGTTCGCTGAGGCGGTGTCGATCGAATCCTTGATCGCCACCAGTGGCTCGTCGTTAAACCCGTCGAGAAAGCTCTGGGCCGCGTTCACCTGGGCGTCATAACCGGCTCGTGAGCAGGCCGCGGCACAGGGGCCGAGACAGGTGCCGGTTTCATAACGCAGACAGGCCGGACGGTGGTCGACATCGAACAGCGAAAGTTGATCCGAAAAATAGAATGGCGTTTTCTGGCTGCAATCACGGAGCCGGAAATGATGGTTCAGGGCATCGACCGCCCTCGACATCCGCGCCGCGCCGTAAAACGGACCCTCGCTGGCGATCAGGTCCTGTGGCGGTTTCGCGGCGGTGAAAAAATAGGGTGCCGGGGCACGGCCGAGGCAGAGATAGACTGGGCGTTGGCGTTCGGGAATCCCTTGAACGTTCCACCGCGGGCGAAAGCGACGGATCAAAGCCTGTTCACGAAGCAACGCCGCAAACTCACTCGGCTGCGTCTCCCACTGCACACAACGGGCCGCTTCGATGATCCGGCCCGACTTCTCGCCGCGACTCGACGCCTGAAAGTAACTCAACAACCGCTGGCGAAGCGATTTGCTCTTCCCGACATAAATCAACACACCGGTTCGGTCGAGGATCCCATACACCCCGGGGACCGTGGGGCAACGCTGAGTCACCTCCCTTTGCAACGCCGCCCGTGTCCGCTCGCCGACACGGACGACCGGTCGGCGGGCGTGTGGCAACAGCGGGTCGGGACCGAAGCCTTCATCACGAGGCAGCCGCAGCGCCAATACCGATTCCCTCGTTGTGATCTTCATGCTCCCTCCTTGAATCAAAGCCGGCCGGTTGACGAAGCGTCGCTTCGATCGGTTCCCTCACCGGACAACGTTTGACATTATGCCAAGTCAGCTTCACCAAACCAATCGCAATCGACACGATCGTGGCGGATCAACCAACGGCTGAGCCGGCCCCACGGCAGACCGCGGTCGATCGTTCGCTGGGGCCTGCCCAACGACCGTAGAACACTGTTGGCCGCCATCCGGCCGCTGATCACCGCTCCTTCCATCGTCGCTGGCCAACCGGTTTGCAAGAAGTCGCCGGCCAGATGCAGTCCGGGGACGTCGGTCGTGGCGACCGGTCGACAAGCGTCGACCTCGGGCGAGATCGAAAATACCGAAAACGGATCGGTGACGACGCGGGCGGCGAGCAACCGAGCCGAGCCAGCTTTTGGGAAAGCTGCCTGAAGTTCCCTCACAACCTGTTCGACGATCGCGTCCTGCGACTGGTGCCGGACCGAGCGGGACGCGCTGATCACGACCTGATAATAATGCCGCGGCGTTTCGGCCGCGGAAGTTCCGAGATCGCCAGGCCGACAGAACAGCCACTGCGACAACGTCCCGACCAAGACGGCGTGCGCTGCGGAGGTGATCCGGCGGTCGAACCAGAGATGCACGCCGCTGATCGGCGAAGCGGGGCAAGTGGCCCAGCGCTCGACGTCGAGTCCCGCTTGAAGTGCTAATTCGGCGTCGATGACGCGGGCGATCCGGTGCCATGGCACGGCGACGATGACCTGATCGAACGGGGCGCCGTCGATACGGCTACCCGAGGCAAGCTCGGCCCCGGCCCGCGATTCTCCGTCGCGGTAGCCGGCGGCCCATTCGACCCACAGGCCGCCTTCGTCAGCTGACTTCCCGCCGATGGTGGTGCCGTCAGCCGAATCCCCGGCAAGTCGCACCGAACGGATCGCCACGCCGGGTCGTAGCTCGACACCCAGCCGCTCGAGCGTCGCCGGTAACCGTCGGCCGAACAATTCGCTCAGCGGCAATCGGGGGATCCATACGTCACTGGCACCGCGGGCGGCGAGGAACCCATCGACGAACACCTTCCGGGCCGCAGCCATCGATGCCGTGCGGCTCGATTCTCCCAACGCGCTGACGATCACGACATCCCAATAATCGGCGATCGTAGCGGGCGATTGCCCGGCTTCGCGGAGCCAATCGGCGGCAGAGATCGATCGTAGGTCGAGTGTCGATTGCCGCATCAGTCGGGCTGTGCCGCGGATGACCTGCCACCGCTGGGCCAACGTCAAGTAACGCAATCGACCCAACGCCGGTAGCAGATGCAGTGGCGGCGGCAGGAAACGGCTTGCCTCGAACCGCGACGGCGAGACGTCGGGGTGGTGGAACGACAGCCGATCGTGACGATCGAATTGATCCGCCAGGCCGCAATCATCCAGCATCGCCAATAAGTTGGTACAACACCCCATCGCGACATGCTGGCAATAGTCGACCGACTCGCCGGTCTGTGGGTCGACGAAAGAACCGGCCCGTCCGCCGGTCGTGCGGCGGGCTTCGAAGATGGTGACGCTCGAAACACCGCTCCGCGCCAACGATTCGGCGGCTGACATACCGGCCAATCCGCCGCCTACGATCGCTACCCTCGGGCCGCGTCCCGCGGCACCGTCTGGCCGGCTGAGCTCACCAGCGGATCGCGTCATGATCGCACTTCGACCGGGGGGACGGGCAACCGGCGAAACATCGGGCCGATAAAATGCTGAGAAACCAAACCGATCCGCTCCACGGTGCTCAGACGGATTCGCTGCCGCAGCACACTCGCCGGGTCGGCCTCGATATGGCTCAGCAACCTTCGGTAAGTCCGCCACATCATGCTGAACATCGGCCGGCCATCGGGATGCAACGAATCCCAAACCCGCCACCCCGAATCGAACAGCGTCGCCGCCCGGCGGGCTTCGTCGGCGATCAAGCAACTGATCCGGTCATCGGGGCGAGGGTCCAGCAGGTCGTCTTCGCAAAGGCCGTGCTCACGCCAATGCTGTTGCGGCAGATAGATCCGCCCGCGGCGAGCGTCCTCGCTGATATCGCGGAGGATATTCGTCAACTGGAAGGCGAGCCCACAATCGATCGCCGCCTGCATCGGTAACGGCGAATCGAACTGCCAGATATGCAAGCAGGCCAAGCCGACCGCCGAGGCGACCAAGTAGCAATAATGTTCGAGCTGCTCATAGGTGTCGAACCGCGTCTTCTTTTGGTCGGCGAGCACCCCGTCGATGATTTCCAACAGGAACCGGCTGGGGATTTCGAAGCGGGCGACGGCGTCGGTCACCGCCGGCAACAAGTCGGCCGTTCGCCGCCGCAGATCGACCGGCCAATCGGCGGTCGATGCGGGGAAACCGGGCGGAAAGACGCAACGACCGTCGGCGGGTTGGCCGATCAGGTTCATCGCGGTCGCCTGTCGCCACCAGGTCAACCATGACTTTCTGAGCGAGACCGGCGCCTCGCAATCGCCGATGTCGTCGGTGATTCTCGCGAACGCGTAGAGCGCACACATCGCTTGCCGTTTGGCGGTCGGTAACAACCAAAACGACCGGTAAAAATTACTGCCTGAGCGGCGAGACAAACGACGCGCGTGGCCATAACTGGCGGCGATCCTAGCGGCGGCGTCTGACATCGGTGGAGATTTAGGTCCGGTGCGGAGGGCGACCTGAGCGAACACGTGACGGCTGGGAAAAGGGGCAGGCCGCTGTTTATCTTGCTCGCCCGTTCATCCCTTTACCTTGGCGAATTGTAGGCGATTTCAAAGCCTGCCCGTAACGGCCTTGAGCGTCAGGGTGAGTCGCTTTCGATACGAGACGCGAGGACGATACATCAACGTGTCGTAGCCGATGGCCGCGATCGCGTCGAGCGTCGCTAACCCACCGTGGACGAACAATCGAATATCGGCGGCGAGCCACTTGGGAACACGGTCGGCCAGCGGCAACCCTTCGATCAATAACCTCCGGGCGCGTCGGCACTCCGACTCGACCAACCGCTTTACCGCTTCGTTTGCCCGCGGGGCAGTCAACATCGCCTCCTCGACTCCGGCGGCGGCGATCGCGTCCTGCGGCAAGTAGCGCCGACCGAGCCGCCAATCGCGACCGATATCTTGCCAGTGATTAGCCAATTGCAAGCCGGTACAGACCGAATCCGATAAGACAATATTTTCCGGCGTGTCAGCTTCCGCCATCCGCAGCACGATCCGTCCGACCGGATTGGCCGACCAGCTACAATACTGCATCAATTCGTCCCAGTCGGCATACCGCGTCTTGATCTGGTCCTGCCGAAACGCCTTCAGCAGGTCATCGAAAGGAGCTTGTTCGATCCCCAACCGGGCCGCGGTGTCAGCCAATGCGACTGTGATCGGGTGCTCGGCGCGACCGGCGAAGCAACGATCGAGTTCGATTTGCCAACCCGCCAACCGCTCTTCGGCGATCGCCGCCGAACCGGACTCGTCGGCCAGATCGTCGGCATATCGGCAGAACGCATAAACGTTGTAAAACGGTTGCCGCATCGTCGCCGGTAACAAGACGCTGGCGACAATGAAGTTCTCGTAATGCCCGCGGGCGATTTTCCGGCAATAGGCTTCCGCCAAGGGGAGTCGAAAATCAATTCTCGCCGCCCCGTTGGACGGCTGTCCCCGACGGCGGTTAATCTGAGGTCGGTTTTCCAACTCGTTCAACGATTCAGTCATGCAAATCATTCTCGCAGCGCCACGCGGTTTTTGTGCCGGGGTCAATATGGCGATCGACAGCCTCGATCTGGCACTGAAAGCCTTCGGGCCGCCGATTTATGTCTACCACGAGATCGTTCACAACCAATATGTGGTCAGGACTTTTCGCGACAAGGGGGCGGTGTTCGTCGATACGCTGGACGAGGTCCCCCCCGGCAGTACTCTGTTATTTTCGGCCCACGGCGTGTCGCCGCAGATCCGCGAAGTCGCTCGCCAACGACAACTCAACGCGATCGACGCCACCTGTCCGCTGGTGACGAAGGTCCACCTCGAGGCGATCCGCTACGCCAAGGCGGGCTACCGGATCATTCTGATCGGGCACGAGGGACATGACGAGGTGATCGGGACGCTCGGCGAAGCCCCCGAAGCGATCGTTTTGGTCGAAGACGAAGTCGATGTCGAGCGTCTCGAATTTCCGCCCGATACGCCGCTCGCTTACCTGACCCAGACGACCCTTTCGGTCGACGACGCCAATCGGATCATCAAGGCGCTGCGGCAAAGATTCCCCGCGATCGTCTGCCCCCCCAAAGAAGATATCTGCTACGCCACGCAAAACCGGCAGGAAGCGGTCCGGCAATTGACCGACCAAGCCGATGTGGTGATCGTGCTCGGCAGCCAAAACAGCAGCAATAGCCAACGGCTCCGCGAATTGGCGGCCGAAAAAGGGCGACGCGCCTACCTGGTCGACGGCCCTCAAGACCTCCGGGTCGACGACTTCCGCCGCGGTTCGACCGTGTTGATCACGGCCGGGGCGAGCGCCCCCGAATCGGTCGTTCGCGAAACCGTCGATTGGTTGGTGGAGAACTTCGATGCGACCGTGACGACTTCCACGATCCGCGAAGAGAAGGTTTTCTTTCCGCTACCCAAGGCTTTACGGGCTCATTCTCAACCCGCCTCGGGTTAGGGCTGGCCGGGAAAATAGGTCTCGGTACCTTGTGTGCGAGGCACCCGAAGGGCGAGTGCCTCGCAGCAGGAACCTACCCGATTTTTCCGCTGTCCCGTTCTTTCCGCTCACCTCTCAAATGATGGAGACTCGTCGATGACGGTCGACCAAGATCGCCGCTTGTTCCTCAAGGCCGGTGCCACCCTGCTAGCCGCTTCGGCGATCGAGCAGGGACGTTCAACATCACGTGCTCAGGCGGCTGACAGCGTCGGCCCCAACGACACCGTCCGCGTTGCGGTGATGGGTGTCAACGGTCGTGGCCTGGCATTGACCAAAGGCTTCATGGCGGCCCCGGGCGCTGAGGTGGTCACGATCTGTGATGTCGATTCGCGAGCCGCCGAAAAGGCCGCCGCAGTCGTCACCAAGGGCCAATCCCGCTCCGCGAAAATCGAGTCCGACATCCGCCGGGTACTCGACGACCGGTCGATCGACGCGTTGGTCGTCGCGGCACCCAACCACTGGCACGCCCCCGCGACGATCCTCGGCTGTGCCGCCGGTAAGCACGTCTATGTCGAAAAGCCGCTCAGCCAAACCGCCGAAGAGGGCGAATTGGCCATCCAAGCCGCCCGGAAACACAACCGGGTCGTCCAGCTGGGCGCCCAACGACGCAGCCGGCCGGCGATCATCGAAGCGATCGATAAACTTCACGCCGGCGAAATCGGCGACGTCCTCTATGCCCGTACCTGGTACAACAATCGCCGGGAGTCGATCGGCGTCGGGTCGCCGGTCGCGACCCCCGATTGGCTCGATTGGGACCTCTGGCAAGGCCCCGCCCCAAGACGACCGTTCGTCGACAACTTGGTCCATTACAACTGGCACTGGAACTGGCACTGGGGCAATGGCGAACTCGGTAACAACGGGATCCACAGTCTCGATGTCGCCCGCTGGGGGATGGATCTGACCTTCCCGACGCGGGTCACCGCCGCCGGCGGTAAGTACCGTCACCAGGATGACCAGCAGACTCCCGACACCATGATGGTCACCTACGATTTCCCAGAAGGTAAAACGATCACCTGGGAAGGACTCAGCTGGTCGGCGTTGGGCCCCCGCGATACCGGCTTCGGGATCACCTTCCACGGTACCGAGGGTTCGATGGTGATCCTCGATGCCGGCTATCTGACACTCGATTTGCGAAATCGTGAAACCGGCAAGGGGACCGGGGCTGGCGGTGACGCCGACCACTTGGCCGATTTCCTCGGCTGCATCCGCAGCGGAGCCCGCCCCCGAGCGGACGTCGAAGAGGCTCACCGCAGTACACTGCTGTGCCACCTCGGCAACATCGCTTATCGCACCGAATCGGTCCTCAAGATCGATCCCTCCGACGGACACATCCTGGATCACACCGCTGCTCAAAACCTCTGGGGACGAGAATATGACAAGAACTGGCAACCACAAGTTTGACCCTTTGGCGACCGACGCCGACTCGCGACGACGGTTTCCTGTCACATTCGGCGGCTTGCTGCTCGCCGGTTACCTGGCGGTGACCGGGTACCAAGCCCACGCCGCGGATCCACCCGCACCGTTTCGCGTCGGTGTTGTCGGACTCGATACGTCGCACTCGATCGCTTTCACCAAGGCGATGAATGCCGACCCGGCCGATCCGGCGATGCAGAACTGCCGCGTCGTCGTCGCCTACCCCTGGGGTAGCAAGACGATCGAATCGAGTTCCAGTCGTGTCCCAGGCTATATTGAAGAGATCCAGAAGTTGGGCGTCGATGTCGTCGATTCGATCGAGGCATTGCTCGACCGTGTCGATGGCGTCCTGCTGGAAACCAACGACGGCAATCCCCGACGTGAACAGGTGATGGAGATCTTCGCCGCCGGTAAGCCGGTTTTCATGGACAAGCCGGTGGCGGCTTCACTCGCCGATGTGCTGGCGATCTACGACGCCGCCGAAGCGATGGGCGTTCCGACCTTCTCCAGTTCGTCGCTACGGTACGCCGAAGGTGTTCAGGAAGTGCGGGCCGGAGAGATCGGTCGCGTGCTGGGCTGCGAAACCTTCAGCCCTTGTGCGTTGGAGCCGAGCCATGACGACTTTTACTGGTACGGCATTCACGGCGTCGAAATGCTCTACACCTGCATGGGCGTCGGTTGCGAATCGGTCACGCGGACCTCGTCGGCCGGCTTCGATGTCGCCGTGGGCCTCTGGTCCGATGGCCGGATCGGGTCGTTCCGTGGGATCCGCCAAGGCAAAGCGTCCTACGGCGGGACGGCGTTCGGTGAGCAGGCGATCCGGTCGATCGGTCCCTACCGCGGCTACAACCCGTTGGTCGTCGAGATCGCTCAGTTTTTCCGCACCGGCGAACCACCGGTCTCGGCAGCCGAGACGATCGAACTCTACGCCTTCATGTCGGCCGCCGATGAGAGCAAACGACTCGGCGGGGCCCCGGTGAAACTGGCCGACGTGATCGCCAAGGCTCGCGCCGAGGCGAACGAGTAACCGCCGACTGCCCCGGCAATCGCGCTGCCCCGGCAATCGCGCTGCCGCGGCAATCGCGATCAGAGACTCATTCGGCCGGCGTTGTCGTTTCGATCGGCAACGCCGCGCCGCTGGGGTCGGTGAAGCGGAATTGGAATCGCCAATCCTGGGCCCACGATTCGGTCTGTGCGTTTTGGCAAACCTTGACCAACACGGTGTTGAGTCCCGGTTGCAGTTGACATTCACCGATGTACTGATCGATACGAGTGCCGGAATGGTAGACCTCGTTGGCGGTCACCATTTTCCCGTTGACCCAAACCTTGTTCGCCGTGATGCAGCCGAGTCTTGCTTCGGCCGCGATCCGGTCCGATCCGTCAGCGAAACGTTCCGGGTCGAGCGTGAACTCGATGTACCCGTAAACGATCGCGTCCTTGGCGTTTTCGAATGGCGGATTGATGTCGACCAAACCGAGAGAATCGTCGCTGGTAACGCGGCGGGCGACCTGGCCGGCTGGTACCTGATCCGAGACGTCTCCGCGACGAATCGCCGCCCCGGGAGCCAACCAATCGGCGGGCAGCCTGTTCGTTTCCAAGTAAGTCGACTCGGGTAGATAGACGGTACCGAAGTGCTGGGAATCGGTATTGTCGTAAGTTCCCAAGATCCACCAATCGCGAACCAACGCCAACTCCGCAGCCAAATCGACCGGTTGGTCGAGCCCTTCCAGCGATTTAGCGGCCGACTTTAACTGTTCGGGACTGCGTCCTTCAGCCAGTACCTTCTTGAGCGTCGCCACGGCTGCCTCGCGATCGCCGTCAGCGATCTCTCGCTCCGCCCGATCGAGGATTCGGGAAATCGCCAAAAAACGCAGCGGTAAACTCGGATCGGTTTCGGCACCTTCGATCAAGCGAGGCAGCGATTCGGGGTCGTTGGCGGTCAGCAGTTGGAACGCTAGGTAGCGGGCGTCGGCATCGCCGTCGCGATCTGCCAAAAACGTTTGCAGCGACTCGGTCGGAAAGTCACCGTTGTCGGCGATGCTGGCGGTGATCACGCGAAGCCAGTTCTTGACCAACGGCGACGCGCCGTCGAACGCGGTGAGCACCTCGGTGACGGTTCCCGATTCGAGTTGCGACAGCCTCGCCGCGGCGGCTTGCGCTTCGGCATGCCCGACGCCGTCAGGCCTGACGGCAACAATCGCTGCTAAATCGGTGGCGACCGATTCGTCTCCGCGGGACCTATCGACCACCACGAATGTGAGCAGGCCGGTGACCAGTATCGAGACCGAATTCCGAATCGTCATGACGTAGAACCTTGCTGGGTGCGGGAGAGAGACCGGAATGACATACGCTGGCTCGGTCGATGCGCATCGACCGCCCGGCCGTCCGAATCAGTCTATCCGGTTTTCACCCCACGGCGACAGCGGCGGTATCGGAGCTGGCAGATCGTGATCGGGCTCAACCGGGTCGTCGCGCCGAGCACTTCTTTGATGAACGTATTCGATCTCTCCCAGCAACAACGCCGCTCGTTGCTGCAAGTCACCGTCCTCAAATTCGCTGGCCAATTCGACCGCTTGTTCGAGGAAATGGAGAGCCGCCAACAGATCGTCGCGGCCGTACAGCACCCGAGCGGCGCGCAGCAGCCGGTCGGCCGCGATCAATGGTTCGTCGGCTTGCAGGTAGGTAGTCGCAGCGGCGACACTCGCCATCGGTAATTCGCGGTAATGCTCGGCCGCTTTGAGCCATTCCACTTCTTGATCGAGCCGTCGGGCGGCTTCGAGTGGCCGGTCGAGTTGGATCAGCAGGCGTGATTCGGTAGCGGCGATTTCCGCTCGCAAGGCCGGCTCCGGCCGCTCCGTCAAGTCACCACGCCCCTTGGCCAACTCGATTCGTGCCCGTTCGACGTCGCCGCGATCGAGTGAAACGTTGGCGCGAAATAACGCCAGCTCCACCCGACCCGTTTGACAAGCCTCCTGATCGGCGTGGCGCTGCCGCTTCTTCTGACGCCACTTCCCGCCCCAGTCTCGGGTCAGTCGATCGCGGAGCTTATCGCCGGCACTCGATTCCGAAGACTTGCCGGCCAAGCATTTCCCGTCACGGCACTCGGGAGCGTTACGGATCATCGGCTCGACAACACAATCGGCGAGGTAGGCCGCTTCTTCGAGACGTCCTTGAGCCCGCGCGATCTTCGCTTCCAATAGCCAGACGTCAGCCTGCCCGAGTTCGCCTCGAACCAACGCGGCGCGAACTTCGGCTAGCGCCTGGCGAGCCCATTCGTGCTCTCCGATGGTCGCCAAACATCCCGCCAAGTTGAAGGCGACGTTAGCGATTCCCTCCACGTCATCGATCTCCCAAGCCCGCCGCAACGCCAGCCGATAGCGGCTGATCGCGCGCTCGTCATCGCCAGCTTGGAACGCCAGATCGGCCTCACGGGCACGCTTGGACAGCGTCCGATCGGCGTCGGATGGCGACGTCGCACGGCAACCCGATGCCATCACAAAAATCAGCACGGCGATCGTGAGCCAGCTGCGGGAAAAAAGTGTCAGACACCTCTTGCGAGGAACTCGCCCTGCAGGTGCTTCGCACTCAAGGTTCCCAGGTGCTTCGCACACAAGGTTCCCGGGTGCTTCGCACGAAAGGTGCCAGCCACTTATTTTCCGCTCGATCCCAAACGGACGGATACTCACGGCGAGAACCCTCCGGTGCGGAACTTGGACGCCGGCAAACGGCCTGGCGTCTGCGGTTGTTCGACGTGGCGACGGATCAACCAATTTTGCCGCAGCCCGTCGATTACCTCCTGGGCGTCACCGACGGTTTCGCGAAACTGTCCGACGGTACCGGGTAACGTGTCCGATTCG
>SKZY01000173.1 GCA_007127095.1 Planctomycetaceae bacterium | reverse complement strand
TCGAACCCGATTATGCCGTCAAGGAACTGCAGGGTTCGTTGCCGAGTCTGGACGACGCCTTGCCGCGGTCGCTCTACGCGATCGACCAGCAACGGGGGTTGTGCCCCAGTGTGACCGCATTAGCCGACAAGGCGACCGCGGTTCGCGACCGTATCTCGTTGGACGCCTATCGGATCGTGCTGCAAATCCAGGAGGAAATTACCACTCCGGTTCAAATCCGCGCCGGTGGCGATTCACGATTGGCGATCGCACGGCTGTCCCGCCTGATCACCGGCTTGCTCGCCTTTGCGGGGCTCGGCCAGGAAAGTTTCACCCGTACGCTCGGTTGGCGATTCTTGCAACTCGGCCGCCGGATCGAGCGGGCCTGGCAGACGGCTGAACTTTTGCGGGCGACGTTGGTCGAGTCTCAGCCGCCGCACGACGCCACGGCGAATGCCGAACGGCCGGTTTTTGAAGCCGTACTCGAAGCGACCGACAGTCTGATGACCTATCGTTCGCGGTACCTGCTGCGATTCGAACCCGACGCCACGATCGATCTGCTGATCACCGATGGGACCAACCCGCGGTCGATCCTGTTCCAGCTGGAGCGGATCGTGGAGGTGATGGAACCGTTACCGATCGAACCCGATGAGGTTGGGGTGCCCTACGATCGTCGACTGGCGATCGACTTGTTGCATCGCGTCAGGATGGCGCAGCCGACTCAACTGGCGATCCCTGACAGTGACGGGAAGCGAGAATCGCTCGACCATCTGTTGGAAATTTTGACCGAAGGGCTTCCCGAACTCTCCAACGCGATCGCCGCCCGCTACCTGATTCACACGGTCGCGTCTCAAGCCTTGACGGGGCACATTTGATGTCGATTTCAGCGGAGGGGGCCTTGCCGCCGGCCTGCCCATCGAGTCGCTATCGGATCACGCACAAGACGCGATACCAGTACAGCGACCCGGTGGCGATTTGTCAGAACCAGGTGATGATGTTGCCGCGACAACTGCCGCGGGTCCGTTGTCACGACTTGCAGGTGGAGATCTTGCCGACCCCTGGCCAGCTCGGTTCTCACACCGATTATTTCGGCAATCCCGTCAAGACTTTCGCGATCGAAACGGCTCATCGCGAATTGAGCGTGACGGTGACCAGCGATGTCGAAGTGGCCGCGACCGATTTCCCCGACGCCGAGCGGACTGAGCCGTGGGAGCGAGTCCGCGACGCGATCGCCGACGCGACCGATCGCTGTTGGTTCGAGGTTTACGAGTTCCTTTATCCGTCGCCGCTGGTGGCGATCGAATCGGGGTTTGCGGAATACGCGGCGGGATCGTTCACTCCCGGACGCCCGATCCTTGACGCCGGGTTGGACTTAACCCGCCGGATTCATCGCGATTTCAAGTACGACGTCACCGCCACCAAGGTCGATACGACCGCCGTCGCTGCGTTCGGACTGCGGGCCGGCGTTTGTCAAGACTTCGCGCACATCGAAATCGCCTGCTTGCGAGCGATCGGACTCGCCGCCCGTTATGTCAGCGGCTATTTGCGGACGATCCCGCCGAAGGGCAAGCCGCGGTTGGTCGGCGCCGATCAATCCCATGCCTGGCTCAGCCTGTATGGTGGGACGGAAATCGGCTGGGTCGACCTCGACCCGACGAATGCTTGTCTGGTCGCCACCGATCACGTGCCGATCTGTGTCGGACGTGATTACCGAGACGTCTCACCGATGCGCGGCGTGGTCCTCGGCGGCGGCAGCACGGCGTTGACCGTCAGCGTCGACGTTGTCCCGGTCGCTCAAGGTTTTTCGGCGGCTGGCAGAAACAATTCTGCGTAAGGCTGATGCCGGCCCGCGGTTTCGGCGGCTCGTTTGAACAGGTCGCGGGCGGGCAACGGTTTCCCGTCGTAGTGCAGATGGATTCCGAACAGGAAAGCGAGGCCGCCCTGATCGGGTTGCCGCTTGATCGCGTCCTCTAAGGCGATGAACAGTTCGCGTTTCGCTTCCTCGTCACCGCGGAACAGAGTTTCGAGCGAAAACCCGCCTCGATCGGTCGTCCGCGCCAGTTCAAAGCCCATGGCGAAGTAGGTCACGGCTAATTCGTAATCGCCGCCTGCGGTATAGGCATGTCCGGCTCGGAGGTAAGCCGCTGAATAGTCGGCGGCCCGGTTGATCGCATCGCGGTACTTCAATGCCGCCCGGCGGTACTGGCCCGCGGCGAACTCACGATCACCCTCGGCGATCAGATGATCGGCACGGGTTCGACCGTTTTCGGTGCTCGGTTTCAACGCCGCCACCCGACCGCGGATCTCGTCTTCGGGAGCGGCCGCAGCGGGCAGATCGATTCGCGGCAGCGGCGGTGGCCCAGCTTGCCGCATCGCTGGTTGCGGAGCCACAACCGCGGGCGGGACGACGATCTGCGGTTGCACCACGATCACCGGATTGACGGGGACCGCTCCGAAAGTCGAGCGTCTCCAACCGCCGTAAAAGCCCGAACCGTAGTAGCCACCGAAAGGAGGGCCCCAGGCCGGGTAAGCGTAACCAAAGCCGCCCCAATGGCCGGGGTAAACCGGGATGGTGAAGTTCCGTCCCGGTATTCGCCTCCCCGCCCGCTGCTGCTGTTGTTGCTGTTGCTGTTGAGCTTGATTACCGCCCGGCGGCCAAGCGCCCAACTGTTGATTGAAGATCGGCTGAACGCCTTGAAACTGGGCCGCCGCGGGCTGGCAGACGCAACTCAGGCCAGCTAACAAAACGACCGACATCAACGAACGGATGGAGATCGTTCGCAGTACGGCATTCCGCGGCTGATTCGCGGTGGCGTGATCGGTATCCATGACAAACCGTGGGGGAAGCGGCAAGGGCCTCCGCGTCAGGGGCACTGCCGAGAGGTGGCAGTGCCGTCGCAGGCCCCACTTCGGTGAAGTCGTTCGTTCATTCTAGGCGTCTCGTAGGTCGATCGAGTATCTTTGAGGCATGGAAGTTTCAAGCGAATTGGTCGACCAGGTGCTTCGCCTGGTTAGCTCACCCGACTATCGTCCCGCTAAACCCAAGCAATTGGCGGCTCAACTGGGGGTCGACCCAGACGATTATCGAGAGATCAAACGGGTTATCAAAGCGCTGGTGCATCGTGGCCAGTTGGTCTACGGCGCCAATCATTTGGTGCAGCCGCTCGGGTCGGGACAGCAGCCGACGCCGCAACAGAGATCGAAGACTGGGGAGGACGCAACGCATTTCCAGCCGTCGGGCGACGGGCGTCCGAGTCACGTGATCCGCGGGACCTTTCGCGGTGCGATGGGCGGGTTCGGTTTCGTGCGGCCGGGCGACGCTCGAGCCGCCGGTGAGTCGGGCGACGACCTTTTCATCCCGCCCGGAGCGACCGGTGGGGCGCTTGATGGCGACACCGTCGAGGTCCGTCTGCGGCCGCGGGGTGACCGCCGCGGCGAAGCGGCCGAGGGGTGTGTGGAAAAGGTGTTGCGGCGAGGGCGGCGGCAATTCACCGGCACGCTGGAACTGCGTGCGGGCGAAACGCTGGTCCATCTCGACGGTGTCCCCTGGGATCACCCGATCCGGGTCGGCGATGTCCGCGGGCTGCCGGTCAGCAGCGACGACAAAGTCTTTGTTGAAATGGTCACCTTTCCCTCCGGCGATGGCGAGCGTGGCGAAGGGGTGATCCTGGAGGTCCTCGGCAAGACCAACAACCCGGCGATCGACACGCTGACGATCATGCGGCAGTACGCACTGCCGGAAACGTTTCCGGATGAAGTGCTTGAAGAAGCCCGGACACGGGCTGATGCCTTCGACGAGACCGCGGTACCGGCCGATCGCCGTGATCTGACCGATTTATTGACCGTCACGATCGATCCGTTCGATGCCCGAGATTTTGACGACGCGATTTCGCTCGAGAAACAGGATGGACGCTGGACACTTTGGGTACACGTCGCCGACGTTTCGGCGTTCGTACCGGCCGGTGGCGCGATCGATCGCGAAGCGGAAAAGCGGGCGACCAGTGTCTACTTGCCCGACCGTGTGATCCCGATGATCCCGGAATTGATCAGCAACCACCTGGCGAGTCTGCAACCCGAACAGCCCCGATTCACAAAAACCGTCGAGATCGAAATGCTCGACGACGGCGTGATCACATCGGTCGAAGTTTACAACGCGGTGATCCGCAGCGATCGGCGATTCAGTTACGAACAAATCGACGATTTCCTTGACGATCCGGAATCGAAACGGCAATCGTGGGGGGCTGCGACCTGCGACTTGATCAACCGCATGCACACGCTCGCGATGGCGATGCGGCGGAGACGATTCAATCGGGGCTCACTGACGCTGGACGTTCCCGAGGTGAAGATCGACCTCGACAAAAACGGCAAGGTCAAAGGGGCTCATGTCGTCGCTTATACGGAAAGCCATCAGATCATCGAAGAGTTCATGTTGGCGGCCAATCAGGCCGTCGCGACTTGGCTGGATGACCAAGAGCTGAACTTTCTGCACCGCATCCATCCGCCACCCGACCGGCGGAAGCTACGGCAATTGGAGCAATTCGTAAAGGATTTGCGGCTGCCGATCGCCGCTGTCCAGAGCCGTCAGGAAATCCAGCAAGTCTTGGACCTGGTCGCGGGCACGCCGCTGGAGAACGCGGTCAATCTGGTGGTGCTGAAGAGCATGAATAAGGCGATCTATGCGCCCGACCGCGAAGGGCACTACGCCCTCGACATGCAGCACTACTGTCACTTCACCAGCCCGATCCGGCGGTTCCCCGATCTGACCGTCCACCGCTTGGTGCAAAACCTGATCACGCGGCGATCGACGCCTGACGAGCCGTTTGCCGAACTGCTGCGACTCGGCTTTCACTGCAGCGACCAAGAGCGGAATGCCGCCCAGGCCGAACGTGAATTGATTCAGTTGAAGCTACTGCATTTGATGAAAAAGCGGGTCGGCGAGACGATGCGGGTGGTGATCGGTCGGCTCTTTCCCGATGGCCTATTCGCTCGTGGCGTCGAATTGCCGGTCGACGGCTACCTGCCGGTCAGCGAACTTCCCAGTGACAAATACCGCTTCGAGCGTCGCGGTCAGATGCTGGTCGGCTTTCGCGAGGGAAATCGATTCCGGCTCGGCGATGAATTGACGGTGCGGGTCGCGAAGGTCGATCTACGAGAGCGGCAATTGTTCTTCGGTTTCGTCGAAAACCACTCGATCGGCAAAGGGCTGCTGAGCGGTAAAGGTGACTCTTTCAAGCCGAGTGGTTCGCGAAAAACTCGCCAACACGATGCCCGGCCCAGCCGACGGGAGCTTCGCAAACAGGCCAAAAAAATGAAGAAGTCGAAGCGCTAAGCAACGGGGGATCAACGCTTGGCGGGGCCGAGCAACAGCCAGATGATGAAGCCGCCCACCGGAAAAAAGAGCAAGATCAGGATCCAGAGCACCTTGGCAAGCGGACCTGCCACGCTTTGAGCGGTTCGGATGACAGCCCAAATCACCACGAACAGCCAGATGAGTCCGATGAGTCCGCCGGTAATTTCGATCATGTTAGCCACACGGTGATGAGTTACGAACGGGAACGCCCGCGGCGAACGACTGAACCGACGATTGAACCGTACCACAGGCCGACTCGTAAGGACAGAGTGAGACGCGATGCGTCTGAAACTGGCATCGAGACCGATCGTTCATTTTGAATCATGCGAGAAGAGCTACTCGGATATCTGCTGGCGGCCCTTGAGCCGCACGAGATGCGACGCGTAGACGCTCGGCTGAAGTCAGACCCGTTTTATCGCGAGGAGTTGGCGGACGTTCAGCGGATGCTCGAAGCGGTCGATCGGCGGGTGGAACAAGACGGGCCGATCGATGTGCCCGAGGATCTCGTGGAGCGGACGATGGCGATGATCCCGGCCCGTCCGGCCGCCGACCACGACGCTTCTGGCTTCGACGAGTTTCGAATTCCGAGGCAGCTGCGGCGACGCGACACCGTGGTTGGGTTGGTCCCGGCGCCGCTGGAGCATGCTGTCGCTGGCGGGCGTCCCACCTGGGCTGATTTGGTCGTCGGCGGTCTGGTGGCCGGCGTGTTGTTGACGGTTTCGCTGCTTGGATTTGCGAGACATCGCGCGGAAGCGAGAAGCGTCGTCTGCCAAGACCATCTGCGTGATCTGGGAACGATGTTAGGGCAATTCGTACTCCGCGACCAAGACTCCTACCTACCGCGGATTGCCGAGAGCGGGCCGAAGTCATTTGCCGGGCACTTTTCGATCGACCTGGTCGCCGCTGGGTTGCTCGACGATGGCAGGTTGCTCCGTTGCCCCGCGGCTCGAACGACACTTTCTGATCCCCTCGTCGATTGGGTAGAAGACGCCGACAGCGAAGCGACCGCATCCCAACGATTGACCCTGTGGAACGGACTGGTCACTCCGGAAATGCTTCAGGAAGCGGTCGATGGGGAATCTTGGGCGCTGCTAAAAAGGTACCAGCATTGTGCCGGAGGCGATTACTGTTTTGTTTTCGGTGTGTTCGAAAACGATCGGTACCATTCGCCCAAATACGAAGCTCGGTCATTTTTCGCCGTGATGGGAGATGTCCCGTTCGCTGGCACTCATGTCGCTGACAGGGTCGACGTCTCGAAAATGCAGTGGGCCCACCCTGACAACGCTGCCAACATGCTGTTCGAAGACGGCAGCGTCCGGCAGCTTTTTCCCGCCAGGATGTTGAGTGTGATCGACCATCCGTATGTGAACCATCGCGGGGCGATTGAGGCGGGGGTCAACCCCGACGATGCGGTGCTGGGGGCAAGCCCGAGGAGTCCGTTCATCGAGTCGCGTCAACGCTAGGCACTGTCCGAAATCCCGCCACAGCGCCTAGCCCACCGCATGCCGAGATCAGGATCGGGTCTGCAACGAATCGACCAAGCAGCGATTGAGTCGTTCGTTGGCCGCGACGGCGAACTGGGGTTCCCAATCGTCGAGCGGTCCGCCGTCGATTGCTGTGATCGTCGCACCGGCTTGTCGGCAGATGACGGTTCCGGCGGCGGAATCCCACGATTTCACGCAGGTCGCCCAGTAGCCGTCGAGCCGCCCGTCGGCGACGTAGCACATGTTAAGTGCGCAGGAGCCGAGTCGTCGCAGAGAGCGACAGCTTTCGAGCACGTTGACGAACCGCGAAATCTCGGGCGAGTGACGGTCGATGCCCGCGGGGAAGCTGCAAGCGACCAACGCTTCACCCAATTGCTGGCAACCGCTGGGTCGCATCAACCTTCCGTTGCAGGTCGCCGGGCCGCCATCGACGGCGGTAAACAATTCGTTGTAGACCGGATCGAAAATCACGCCCATTCGTATCCGGCCGGCGGCATAAAGACCGATCGAAACGGCAAAGTTTTGCAATCGGTGGACGAAGTTGACGGTGCCGTCGAGCGGATCGACGACCCAACAGGGCGGCGCGTCGGCCGCACCCTGGCGGACCGCGTCGGGCGGCAGGTTTTCACCCTGCTCTTCACCGACAAAGGCGTAGCCGGGGTAGGCCGATTCGAGGATCCCACGGATCACCCGCTGGGCCGCGACGTCGGCGTCGGTCACCAGATCGCGGGGGGCCTTTTCGGAAACCGTGCGGTTGTCACGGCGAGCCATCAATTCGACCGCCCCGGCTCGTGCCGCGGCGATCGCGACGTCCAAATGCTGCTGATCCATCGCTGCGATTAACCGATCTCCAATTGGCGCAGCTCTTCGAGCCACACACGAATGTCATTGTCGTATTCGGTCGCCATATTACCCATGATCAGCTGCCGTTGAAATGCCGCGGCCCCTTGGTCGACCAATTCGGCTGCTTCGGCGCTGGGGAAACGACGGTTGGGATCGGGCGCGATCAGGCCACGGAGGAAGTTCATCAGCAGTTCGTTTCTCAACACCTCGTCGGGCAATAAGGTGTCGAGTCGATGGGGCAGCTCTCGTTTGGCCTCGAGCAATTGCCGAAGGTTCAGATTGCCGGCGAAGGGGTTTTGGCCGCTGAGTAATTCGACCAGCACGTAACCCGCACTCGCCAAATCGCTCCGTGGCGAAATTTCGTTATTCTCTAGCAATTCGGGGGCAGCGTAGATCGGCGTGCAGTCACGGTCCCGCGGCGGATTGTGGAAATCGAGCGCCGAGCCCATGTCGATCAACTTCGCGTGGCCGGTCCGCTTCAGCATGATGTTCGCCGGTTTGACGTCACCGTGAACGATCCCCTCGCGGTGTAGCGCCGCCAAGGCGCCGAGGCATTCGCGGACGATCGCGACCGCGACGCCGGCCTTGAAGCGAGACTGCACCGGCCCTTCGGTCAAAATCACTTCGTTGATGTATTTCCAACGTCGGTTGCTGATTCGGCCCTGCAACGCACCGAGGCAATCGGGCAGCACCAACCGTCTCAGATCGTAACCGTCGATCCACTCCATGATCATGATCCGAATCCGGTCACGCTCGAAGAAGTTTTGGACATCGAGCACGTTATCGTGTTGGATCAACGCGATCCGAGCCGCGATCCCGGCGATCCGGCCCATCGCCTCGT
Source organism: Planctomycetaceae bacterium (assembly GCA_007127095.1). Taxonomy (GTDB): domain Bacteria; phylum Planctomycetota; class Planctomycetia; order Pirellulales; family Pirellulaceae; genus UBA6163. The sequence continues at coordinate 6,803 of SKZY01000173.1, read as the reverse complement.
CGTATCGTTTGGCCGACGAGTAGCGTTCGGGCGAAAAGATCTTGATCGCTACCGGCAGCGTGAACTTATCGGTACCCCGGTACTCGCTGAGATAAACCTCACCCTGGCCGCCGCGACCGAGCAATTTGCGGAGGTGGTAATGGCCGGTCCAGCTCAGCTTTTGCCGTTCGATCGTCTGTTCGTACGCGGCGAGCAGTTTCGGGTCGGTATCGCGAACCTGTGTCCCGTGAAGCGTGAGGGTCGGATGCGGTTCATGTCGAGTCGTCGACTGCATCCGCATCCCGCCGTCCTTGGATAAGAAACTCACAATGATTCACAGTTTCGTTGGAATGCTTGCCGAACCGCCCCCAAACGGGCCGGGCCGGGCTCCGGGCAGACTGCGATACGAGACTGCTCGCAGTTTCTCACACGAATCGATAATCGTGAAGTCGGTCACCTCCTAGCGTTTCGGAGCGAGTCCCTGGGAACTATATCCGAACCGGCAATGGCCGCCAACGAAATTATTTGCGGTGGCGGCGATGAGCCTGCAGGAACCCGAGTTGTTGATGGAGCATTTCGACTCGTGGCATCGTCGCTCCCGCCTGTTCGGCGGCGGCCAGAGGGGCCGCAAAAATCCCCGCCAGCTCCATTTCTCTGCCCGCCCGATAGTCGAGCCGCATGCTGCTGTCGTAGGGGACCATCTGGCGGGTATGGTCGAGTGTCTTTTCGATCGCATCGGTCGGCAGCGTTCGCCCACAGGCCGCCGCGGCGTCGCGAACCTCGCCCATGATCGCTGCGGCCAAACGCGCCGACTCGGGCGTGTCGATCAATTGCTTGGTCGACGCGTCGAGCGCTACCGAGAGGCCGTTGAAGGGGATATTCCACATCAGTTTCCGCCATCGGGCCAGCCACAGATCGCCGGTAGCGACCGCATCGATACCGGCCGCGATGAGGTCATCGGTGATCCGTTGGAGTCGGTCGCTGATCCCGGCCGGCGGTTGATCCGCGGCCGTGAACTCGCCGAGTACGATCCGGCCATAATCGAGGTGTCGGATCTGCCCTGGGGCGACTTTATTGCTGCACAGAAAGCAGCAACCGCCGAGCACTCGACCGGGGCCCACGATGGCGACACTGTCGGCTTCGGGGTGCAGACCATTTTGCAGGCAGAGGACGACACCATCTTGGCCGGTAGCCGCCGGCAACAATTCACCGAGCAAGTGGTTTTGGGTCGACTTGATCGCCAGGATCGTGACATCACAGTTCGGCATCGACCGCGGATCGTTGTGCAGATGGAGCGATTCCGGGGGCAACCGAAAATCGCCAGCGACGCTCTCGACCCGCCAGCCGTGTTGACGGACCTCGTCGATACCGCTGTGCATCAGGAAATGGACTTCGGCCCCCCGTTTGGCGAGCATTCCACCATAGAGTCCCCCGACGGCGCCGGCGCCGATGATCGCGTAACTGAGCGGATGATGCGATGGTGACATGCCGAGTTGATCGAGCGGGGAGGTTAACTCGTTCTCAGGCCGTTAGGGCAATTGGTCGAGCGCCAAGGCGGCGCGATAGTCGGTCTGGGCGATGAAGAATTGCAGCAACGCGTCGACCGCGCGGTCAGCGGCTTCGACGGCGAACTGTTCACGCAAAGCCACGGTCAACAAGTCGGTCGCACCGAGGTCGTAATTTCGTCCTTCTCGCCGAGCCAGATCGGTCGCAAACTCGACCGCCTGGCGGGTTTCCGACACTTGGTCGTAAGTCGCCAAAAGTGCCGCATATGCGGTCTGGACATCGGCGACAATTTTGTCTTCCACCAGCCGTCGACGGGCGACCAACTGGTTGATCTTGGCCCGCAGTGAGATCATCTTACCGCGGGCTCTCCGCCGCTGCACTGGCATCTCGAACAGCAACGCCGCATCGAGTTCGAATTCTCCCTTGTCGTTGAGCGGCGAGGCCGGTTCGCCGACGTCTTGTGAGGCGGCGACGACGGCGTCGATCGCCGGACGAAACTCGTTTCCGGCCTGGGCGAGATCGATTTCCAGCTGGCGTTGCAGAAACGTGAGGACCGAGACCTCGGGACGTTGGTTCAACGCCATCGTGATATCGTCGTTGATCGTCGCGGCGTCGATCGACTTGACCTCGGGAAAATCGGGCAGCCGATCGCTGGCGACCATCAGGGGGCGGCCGTCGGGACCACGGTAATAAAGCGACAGACGGATCCCCGCTTGATCGAGCTGGCGTCGGGCGTTGGCCCGGGCAGCTCGACGCTCGGCGATCAGTCGCAGGTTATCGGTCAATTCGGGAGGGTCGAGCAACCCTTCTTCAACCTGTCGCCGGATCCCGTCGACCCGGTCTTCTGCTAATACCAGAATCCGTTCGGCGATGCGAAACTTCTCCCCCGCGGCGACCCAGTTCCAATAGGCATATCCGGCCTCTTGCACGAACCCGATCAGTTGGGCATTGATTTCGGGATCAGCCAACTGACGACCGATGCCGGCCCGCCACAGTTCGGCACGTCGCGGGTCGATTTGACGATTTCGAGCGAGCGGAACCGCGACGCCGACCATCAATTCGCCCCCTTCGTTCGTTTCCCGTTCCTTGTACCACGGTTCAAACGTTCCTCGACCGATCCGGTAGCCGGCGAAGACGTTACCACCGTGGTAAACGGGTTGGACGAATCCGATCCGCTGGCGATAGGTCCGATAGAACCCGAGTGTCCCGTTCTCACTGGAAGCGTTGATCCCGAGGTCGAAATTACCCTCGGCCGCCAACCGCTCGCCAGCCGCAATCTGTCGCTCCTCGACGGCCACATCGAGCAACGGATAGCTTCGGTAGACCGAATCGATGACGTCGTCCAGCAGTAGCGAAGACGCGTCGGCCGTCCGATCCGGATTATCCGGGTCATCCGGCTCTCTACCTAGTAACGGAGCAGGGAGCGGCTCAGGATCGATCACCGGAGTGCCCCGCGACCGACGCCCCGCCGAATCGTCATCCGATCGGGTTTCATCCGGTGGCGTCAATTCGCTGTCGGCGTCGTGACTGCTATCCGGGTTCGTCTCGCTGGCCGCATCGGACTCTGGCGACACGACGGGAGCTTGTTCGACCCGCTGGGCCAAGATCGCGGTCGTCTGCCGGATGATGGCATCAGCGTCGTTGGCCGAGCCGATACTTCGGTCGACATTCGGATCGGGCGATGCGGGCGATGTCATTGCCGGTCCGGCGGCGGTCGCTGCGGCTACTGAGGAGGCACCATCACGAGGCGGCCGCGACGCGACGCAGCCGCTCAGCGGCGCGATCGCCGATAGCAGCCCGATCGCCGATAGCAGCCCGATCAGTCGCATGGAAGCCTTCAAAGTTTGCAGTCACGATAGCGATTCTTCCCGACCGCACGGTCGAAGACGAGGTATCGAGTGACAGCATTCCGCGTCGGCGGCAAACTCGCGACTCCCCCGTCAAAGCGTAAGATCGTCACGAGCCCACCGTCGGCTTGACTTTGATTCACTCAGAGCTTGGGGAGTTTGGGTTTTTTCGGAACGGCTTCGGAGCCTCTTCCTTCGACATCGATCACCGGCGGGAAGCCGTTGAGACGTCGCCAAACTTCGAACCAGAGTGGCACCTGCTTGAGCAACACCCAGCCGTTGGCGCGGACGCCTTGACGGAGAAACCGTTCATCAGGCCAGGGATGGTCGGTCGGATCGGGACGAACGAGTACGCGAAACCGTCCTCGACCGTCATCGGTAGCGTCGACCGAGACGACTTCGCCACCAAAGGTACCGACGGCGACCGACGGCCAACCGGTGAACTGCACGGCTGGCCAGCCCTCGAACTGCAACCGCACGTGTCGGCCCTGATCGACCAAGGGTGCGTCGTTACCGGCCAACCAGAGTTGTACCGAGCGATCGACCGTTTCGGGGACGATCGTGCAGATCGGATCACCTTCCTTGAGGACCGCGGTACCGAGGTTGGGATTGATTTCGACCAGAAATCCGTCGAAAGGCGCCCTGATCGTCTGATTCTGCTGCCGCGACACGATGGTTTCCATCTGTCGGAGATCTCTCTCGGCACTGTTGAACGCTTGCTCGGCTCTGGCGACATCGCTCTCGGCCTTGGAAACGTTGGCATTCGAATTCCGCAGCGTCGCTTCGGCGTTATCGATATCGACCTGAGCTTTTTGGATCATCGCCTCTCGTTCGCGCATCTTGCCTTCGAGTTCCGATTTGGCGGACTCCACGTAGGCCGTGGCCCGCGCGACTTTGGCTTGCTGTTCCGACGTTCTCCGCTCGATCTCTTGGTACCGCTGCAGCGACACGTTCCCTTCGAGTTGCAGCGTCTTGAGCCGCTTATATTCCTCGATCAGTTGGGGCAGCGCCGCCTCGAACTCGATCAATTGCTGCTGTTCGGCGTCGACTTTCTTGCGGGCCATTTCGACAAACGCGTTTTGGGCCGCCTCGGTCGCCTCGCGGACCGACTTAAAGGCGATGACTTGGGCCTGAAACGACTGCACGACCGTCTCTGCGGCGGTCAACGCGCGTCGGCTCGCCTCGAGATTCTGTTGCGAAGCTTGTAAGCCCAATTGGCTGTTCTGCAACTGCTGTTTGAGTCGCTCGGTGTAGCCCTCGTCGAGGTCTCGTAATTCGACGATCACCTGACCCTCGACGACACGGGCATTTTCGTAGACGTCTTCACCCCAACTGTGGACCCGTCCGCTAACCGGCGATTGGATGAATTGGGGGCGTTTGTCGGGCGCGTAGGCGAGCACGCTGCCGGACCCACTGAGCGATTGCTGCCACGGCGCCATCGTCATCATCAGCGTCGTCAGCAACAGGCCCATCAGCAGGACTTTGGAAATATTTCGGGCGATTCGGGAGGAACGCGTCAGCCGCAGCGCTGGCATCAGCGATTCGCTGTAAGCGACCGGGACGAGCGAGCCCCGCCGCCGCGGGCTCCCGTTAGCGACTTTCGGTTCGCTGATTCGGCTATTGGCCATTGCCCATCCTTTTGTCTCGCGGTCCGCCCGACATCAGTCCCTCGCCATCGGACTTGTTCACCGTCGGGACCGGCTTCGTGCCGATCGAAAAGGTCTGACTTCCGGTATCGGCGATCGCTTCACGACCGGTCGCCACGATCAGCGTCCAAGGCTGTCGGGCGTCTACCAACAACGCCGTCAATCGAGACACATTGTCATCATTCAGCCCGTCCAAGGTCCCGTCAACCAACAACAGCGTCGGGCGGGCCACGAGCGCCCGGGCGATCATCAAGATCAAGCACTGCTGCCTGGTCAACGGATAGCCTTCGGTTGAGAGTTCGGTCTCCAACCCCTTCGGCATCCGCAGCACCTCATCGATCAAGCCGACATCGCTCAAGACTTCGCGGACATCACTTGACGAAATATCGGGCCGTTCGAGGTGAATATTTTCCGCGATCGTGCCGGCGAAGATTTCGACCTCACGGACCAACGCGACCGACCGCCGCAAGGCGTCGGGCCGCAGGTCCCGGGGGTCGACGTTGTTGATCGAGATATGCCCCGCCCGTGGGCTGCGAAGTCCGAACAGCAGATCGAGCAGCAGGCTTTTGCCCGCCTCACCCGGTCCGGTCAGCATCAATCGATCGCCGGGCCGGACGATCAGGTTGACGTCGCGGAGTCCCGGAGTGCTAGCCCTGCCGGGGTAGCTGAGGTCGTTGATCACCACCTCGGCGGGACGATCCGAGGTCAGATACAGCAACCCGTCCTGACGTTCCATCGGCAGATCGAACAACACACCCAATTTGTCGACCGATGCCATCAGGTCATAGTAAATTTCCATGTACTTGCCGAGTTTGGCGAACGCCCCGACGATCACCGCGACGATCAACTCCGCGGCCACCAACTGACCCAGTGTCAGCTCGCCGGAAATCACCAACCATCCACCGATCCCCAACAGAACCGTGCTGGCGACCGCTTGAACCCCCAATGAAAAGCCGATCTGACGAAACAGGATTCGGAAGTGCGATTGGCGGGCTTTCAGATATTCATAAGTCAGGTGATCGGCTCGGTCGAGCGCGAACTCACAGGCGCCCGCATAGCGAAACGCGGTCGGACGGGCCGCCAACTGCTCCAACCAATCGGCGGTGTGGTATTTCGTCTTCGACTCCTTGATGCAAGTCTTCACCGCGCCGCGGCCGAGCACAAGAACCACGAACGCCAACATCATCAACAGGACGACGTCGAAGCCGAGTAGCCAAGGGTGGTAGAACGCCAGCACAGCCATCCCGATGACCGCGAAGAGGACTACCGAGATGCCCTCCAACAGCATCGATGCGGCGACTTTTTGGACGGTCACGATGTCGAAAAATCGGTTGACCAATTCGCGACCGTCCTTGCCATCGAGCGACTCCATCTCGACCCGTGGCAGACGAAACGAGAGGTCGGCAACGACACGGGCGAACAACCGCCGCTGGATGATTTCCACGACGTAGGTCTGTAACGCCACGATCACGGCCGAAAAGGCCAAAAACGCGAACAGCATCAAGGCCACGATGATGACCGGCTGCAAAACCCGTCCGAAGGCGACCGTACTGACCAACGCTTCGACCGCCAGTGGCGTGGCCAATCCGAGGATTCCCGTCACCGTGGCGTAAACCAAAATCACCCAAATGTCGCTTCGTTCCGCATGCATCAGGGCGAGTGCCCGTTGCAAGGGAGTCCGTTCCGACTGTGAAACGCCGGATTGATCGGCGCCGGACAAGCGTGGCTCGATCACGACACAGCGGACGATGTCGTCGCGGTCGTGGAGTTGAAACTCCTCCTTCAACCGCTGCGGCTTGACCCAGGCACGGTTGTTGTCCAGCAT
>SKZY01000461.1 GCA_007127095.1 Planctomycetaceae bacterium | reverse complement strand
CCCGGCCAGTCGGCTGCGATGCGGCTGGCCGCTGACGGTCGGGCGATCAAGTCGATCCGAGTCACGGCGGATCCCGACGCGGCGTCAGTCGCGGACAACGGGGCGGCGCCTTCGGGTGGCGGCGTCGGTCAGCCACGTCGTTCGTCCGGAACCGCGGCACCGGACCAGGGTCAGGGTAGGCAACGGGGGATGCCGATGACGTTCGGTTCGTTCGTCCGTGGCAACAGCAATTCGCTTGCCGCGACCGCTGCGGAGCTGCTGGCCGCCGAGCCGGCCGGAGCGACGCCACTCTGTTTTTGGGGCGCGACCGGTACCGGCAAAACTCACTTGCTGTCAGCGATTCGGCACGAGTTGCGGAGCCGGATGAGAATGCCGCGGGTGATCTTGATGTCGGCCGAAGAGTTCACCAACGACTTCCTCTCCTGCGTCCGGGGGACCGGGCTGCCGGCTTTCCGCAAGCGATATCGTGACGTCGACGCGTTGTTGATCGACAACGTCCAATTCCTCGGCGGCAAAACGGCGACGTTGCGAGAGATGCTCTATACCGTCGATACGGTCTTGTCGCGTGGCCGTCCGTTGGTGCTGGCGGCCGATCGACAGCCGTTGGAGATCGATGGGCTGAGCGGTGAACTCGCCGGGCGAATGTCGAGCGGGCTGGTCTGCGGCATCAATCCGATGGAGCCGCAGTTACGACGCGAACTCTACCGGCGGCATGCCCAACGGAGCTTTCTGCCGTGGGACGAAGCGACGATCGAGATGCTCGCCGAACGGACGGTCGGTGACGGCCGAGTGATTCAAGGTATTTCGCAGCTCGTTTCGATGCTACAACGGATGTTTCGTCGGATGCCGACCGAGCAGGAGATCATGGCCCACGCCGGTGATATGCTGCAACGCGGTCCCAAGGCGGTCGCCCTCGCCGATGTTGAACGAGCGATCTGCACCGCGTTCGGGCTGTCGGCGACCGAATTGCGGAGCGAGTCGAAGTCGCGGAGCGTCAGTCAGCCGCGGATTTTGGCGATGTATTTGTCACGACAACTGACCACAGCGGCGTATGCCGAGATCGGCCGCTATTACGGAGATCGCAATCACAGTACCGTAATCGCTGCCCACCGCCGGGTCGAAGGTTGGCTGCAAAACGGTTCAGCCGTCGGCGGCCGCGGCTCTCAACACATGAAGGTACACGACGCGATCGCCGCCGTCGAAAACCTGCTGAGGATCGGCTGAGCGAACAGAAAGGAGTATGACCGATGAAGGACTACCAAGACGATCCGTCGGCCCGTGAATCGGCTTCATTCGCTGAAACGGGCGGGGCGTCGCGCGGCGGCAAACGTCGCAAGCCGCGGAAAACCTCTGCCAGCGAACTGCTTGCCCGCCAACCGCCACTGGATCTCGAGGCCGAGATGGGGGTGCTGGGAAGCATCCTGCTGTTGCCCGAGGTCTGCGATGACATCGCTTCGCTGATCCGCCCGGACGACTTCTACGACGAAGCCAATTGCCTGCTCTACACGCACATCCGCGAGATGTACGACACGGGCAAGAAGATCGATCACACGCTGCTGGTTTCCCGGCTGAAGACGGCGGGCGATTTGGACAAGATCGGCGGTGTCGCTTATCTCGGCAAACTCAGCATCGCCGTCCCCAACGCCGCTCACGCGACCTATTACGCCCAGATCGTCAGCGAAAAAGCGACTCTGCGGAAGCTGATCGAGGCGAGTACGGAGATCCTCCGTGACGCCTACGACCAAGCCGGCGAACCGCGTGAACTGGTCGCCCAGGCCGAACAAAAGGTCTTCGCGATCATGGACGGCCGCTCGGCGCAGCACGCCGCGAGCATCAAGGACATCCTGCATCAATCGATGGACCGGATGGAAGCGCGGCTGGCGGGGACGCATGTCGACGGCGGTTGCGAGACCGGGTTCACCGATTTCGACACGATGACCGGAGGGCTCCACAACGGCGAATTGGTGATCTTGGCGGCCCGACCGTCGATGGGTAAAACCGCCTTGGCGATGAACATCAGCGAGAACGTGGCGTTGCAGAATCAACAACCGTGCCTGTTCATCAGCCTGGAAATGTCCGGCATCGAGCTGGCCGACCGAATGCTCTGTTCGCTCGCTCGGGTCAACGGTCACCGTTTGCGAAACGGCACGATCAGTTCCGATGACCGCAACCGGTTGGTCGAAAAGGCGAACGAGATCAGCGCCTCGCCGCTGTTCGTCGACGATTCGCCGAGCCGCACGGTCAGCGAGATCGCGGCCGCGGCCCGACGGATCATCCGTCGTCAGGGGGCGTTGAACCTGATCGTGATCGATTACCTGCAGCTGATCGAGCCCGATAACGCTCGCGACCCGCGGCAGGAACAGGTCGCCAAGATCGCCCGCCGACTCAAAGGACTCGCCCGCGAACTCCAAACCCCCGTGCTCTGCTTGTCACAGCTCAATCGCCAAGCCGAAGACAGCAAGGATCACCGGCCCCGGTTGAGCCACCTACGTGAGTCGGGTGCGATCGAGCAGGACGCCGACGTCGTGATGTTCGTCCACCGTGAGGAGTATTACCATCGCGGGGAAGAGAAAGCTCAATTCGCCGGCCAGGCGGAGATCATCATCGCCAAACAGCGAAACGGACCGATCGGCGAAGTCCCGCTGACCTGGGAAGGCGATTTCACCCGGTTCCTCGACCGCGCCCCGGATCGGCATAGCGAGTTCGACGAATACGCCGAGTTCACCACGTCGACCGGTTTTTAACGCGGTTCGACACCTAAGCCCGGGAGAGAAATTGTCCGGTACGGGTGTCGACCTTCACCCGTTCCCCCTGCTTGATGTATTCGGGCACTTGGACGACCAAGCCGGTTTCCAAGGTCGCCGGCTTCGACCGCGAAGTCGCGGAGTTTCCCTTGATCCCGGGATCACACTGCGTGATTTCCAATTCGACCGTTGGGGGCACGTCGATCCCGACACATTGATCGTTGTAAACCAAGGCTCGAACACCCTCGAGCCCGTCGGGCATGTACAACCGTTGCTCGCTGACATCATCCAGCGGCAATTCGTATTGGTTGTAGTTCTCCGTGTCCATCACATGCATGTGGGTCGTATCGGTGAACATCACTTGAACGTCGCGACGTTGAAAGTCGGCGGCGTCGAGCGATTCGGTCCCCTTCAGCGTGATATCGACTTTCTGGCGTGTGACGGCATTGCGGCCGCGAAACTTGTACAACGTCGCGGCGCCCCGAGCTGACGGGGTTTGCACGTTGAGCGATTCGATGACGACCGGCTCGCCTTCATACACAACGACCTCGCCGGTCTTGATCTCTTTGGCCAACATCGGCAACGTTTCCTGTTCGACAATACGGGGGTTGGGTTGTGGGGTCAGCCAACGGCAACCAGGCAGCGCGTTGGCGGCGGAATTATGCGGCTTGCCGGTGAGCCGCGAAAGCCCGCCACGAACGCGATTTCACGGCTTCGCAAAATCGCTGCGCCCGATTGCCGTACTGATCGACGCGATCCCCACGATCACCGAGGCTTCTGACGATTACTGCGCCCCGGGGAGCGAACCTTTCGCTTCGGCTTCGTCGCCACGGCTCCATCGCTTGCTGCTACCAAATCAGCGAAGCCTGATTCGATCAGGAACGCGTCGACCATTTCCTGAGGGACGGTGACCGAGAGCGACTCACCGTCGCTCGATTGAGTCTGCCGATCCTGGGCCGCCGACTTCGTTCGCTGACCAGCGACCTTCCGTTTCGACTGGGTACGGGACCGTTTTGACTTCGACTTCGCCTCGGTCGGTACATTCGGCTGACTCACCCCGTTTGGCGACGACTCGGAAGACGACTGCACGGCCTGATCGAGTTCGATACCAAAGATATCGCCCAACTGATCCGCCGCAAAATGGCCCTCACCGCCGAACTCACGATCGAGTGTCTCTGAGGCGATCGCACCACTGACCAATTCTTGATGGTCGACTCCTCGGAGCTGAAACAGCAGCTCGGGTTGAGCATCCAAACGCGTCCCGACTCCGTACATCACCGCCGAGATATGCTTGCAACAACTCGACCAATCGGGGCAACTGCAAGCCATCGTGATCTCACCCGGTCGAGGAAACAGCCCCGACTCGGAATCGACCAGCCGATTCATCACGCCTTCAGACAGTCGTCCGGCGAGCAGATCGAGTATCGAATCGATCCCGCGGCCGCAATCGGATCGGATCGCGTTCCACTTCGCCTGCGACAATCCCTGGATGTCGATCGCGACGCGGTACGGCGACGACCCGGCTACGATCGCCTCAATGCGTTGTGGCTTGATGACCAGGTCGACGACCGAACCGTTCCGCAGATAGGTGCGTCCGCGAGGCAAACGATTGCTGTAATCACTGAAAGATTCGAGGTGATCGGCCCATGCCCGGCCCCAAAAACTGTTCGGCATCCGGCTGTCGACCCGAGCCGGCAGACGACGCTGCTGCTTGGCGACCTTATCAGCCAGGCGGATGGCTAACGTTTTGCGTCGTGCCACTGGCACGTAGGGTTGGTATCGCCACGACATAGTCATCACACTCCATTCAGATCCCGGCCACACGTGATTCCCGTCGACATCGATCGGAAACAGATAGATTGCCGGCTATTTTGCGCAATCCATCACGACAAGCCTATAGCGATTGACAGGTTTTCCCCCATGTGGTGAAGACGTCGATCGCTTCGATCACGATCCGGCCGGGGAACGTGGCTCGCTATCCGCTTGATCGCCGCCTTCAGAAGCTCGCTCTGACGAACCTCGAGTTCGTCGCCGCAGCCCGGCTAATGGCGGTGATGTCGAGGCTTGGGAACGGAGGTCCGACGGCTTACGCCCGACCGGTCGATTCGGCGGCGGTCGATTCGGCAGCGGCCGGGTCGGCAGCGGTTGGGTCGGTTGTGAGCGACCGGGTTGGGCATGGGCGTCATGCAGGCGGTTCGTTGCCGTCGGGTTGTCGTCGCCGCTTGGCTGCGCCGCCGCTTGGCCGCTGAGCACGATCTTGGCCAATTGCAACCACGCCTTCCCCGACGGTTCTTCGATCGCGAAACCGGTCGTCGGGACGTAGGCCCGTTTCGCATCAACGATCCGGACGGCGATCGCGGATCGTTTGGCGAGCAGCTCGATCCGTCGCCGGTCGCTGTAGTGCAGGATCATGAATCGCGGGTCGCAATTGATCGCGGAGATCTGCCAGGTGGCAGCATCGAGTCGCAGTTCGGCAAGCTTTAACATCCGGATCGCGGCGGCCGGCAGCGGTCCGAAGCGGTCACGCAGCTCGGCGGCCAGTTCGCGGATTTGATCGACGTGATCGATCTTTCCGATCCGTCGATAGAGGTCGATTTTGTGGCGTAGGTCGGTGACGTAATCGGGCGGCAGAAAGGCCTCCACGGGCAGATCGATATCGACGTCGGCCGACAGCTTGGGTGGCAAATTTTGGGCTTGGCGGACCGCATCCTCAAGCAGATGGCAATAGAGTTCATATCCGACCGCAGCGATGTGTCCGCTCTGTTGCGAGCCGAGAAGATTACCGGCGCCACGGATTTCTAGGTCACGCATCGAGATCGCGAATCCCGCCCCCATCTGGCTGAACTCTTCGATCGCCCGCAGTCGCTTCGACGCTTCGGGCGTCAGATGTCGATGAGGCGCGACCAGCAAGTAGCAGTAGGCCTGGTGCTTATAACGGCCGACGCGACCTCGGAGTTGATGAAGATCGCTGAGCCCGTATTGATTCGCGTCATCGACGAAGATCGTGTTGGCGTTGGGGATATCCAACCCGCTTTCGATGATCGTGGTCGCCAGCAGCAGGTCGTAGCGATGCTCGACGAAATCGACCATCACGCGTTCCAGTTCACCCTCGCCCATCTGGCCGTGCCCGATGACCAGGCGGATCTCCGGAACGATCCGGCGGATCCGATCGGCGATCGCGGGCATATCGCCGATCCGGTTATGGACGAAATAGATTTGGCCACCTCGGTTAAGCTCACGGATGATCGCCGATCGGATCACCTTGTCATCCCAGCGGCAGACCCGGGTTTCGACGGCCATCCGTTCGGCGGGAGGCGTCTCGAGGTTGCTGATATCGCGGGCACCGACGAGCGCCATGTGGAGTGTCCGCGGGATCGGGGTGGCCGACAGCGTCAGCACATCGATGTTTCGGTACCGCGATTTCAGCCGCTCCTTGACCTCGACCCCGAAACGTTGTTCTTCGTCGATCACTACCAGACCGAGATTGTTGAACCGCACATCTTTGCTGGCCAAGCGATGAGTACCGATGACGATATCGACCTTACCGCGGGCGACTTCAGCGACAGTCTGACGCTGCTCCGCCGCCGTACAAAACCGGCTCAGTTTGGCGATCTCGATCGGGAACTCCGCCATCCGTTGCACAAAACTGTGGAAGTGCTGCTCGGCCAAGACGGTGGTCGGGACGAGCACGGCGACCTGATACCCGCTGACAACCGCCTTGAACGCCGCCCGCATCGCGACCTCGGTCTTGCCGAAACCGACGTCGCCACAGATCAGCCGATCCATCGGCCTCGGCCGTTCCATGTCGTCCTTGCAGACGCCGATGGCGTGGACCTGGTCGCCCGTCGGCGTGTAAGGAAAGCTGGCGTCGAACTGGTGTTGCCAATGATTATCGAGATCGAACGCGATCCCGATCTTCGTCGCCCGGGCGGCTTGCATTTCCAGCAAATCGCTGGCCATATCGGTAACCGCCCGCTCGGCATTCTTCCTCGCATTGGCCCAACTTTGCCCGCCGATCTTAGCCAAGCGGGGGCGTGAACTGCCGCCGCCGATGTACCGCTGGATCAGTCCGATCCGCGATGCTGGGACGTAGATCAGCGTCCCCGAATCGAACTCGATCGTCAGGTGTTCCTGTTGCTGGCCGTTCTTCTCGATGTGTCGCAAACCGCGGTATAGCCCGATCCCGTGCGATAGGTGAACGACCAGGTCGCCGGCCTCGAGCTGCGCCAACGTATCGATCGGTTTGCCGCGGGCGCGGGTCCGCCCGCGACGAATCGGACTGCGATGAAATAGCTCGGCCCCGGTCAGTACCAACACGTTGCAGCCGGTCAGCCGAAAGCCGCCACTCAGTCCGGCGACGACCAGGTGCAGCCGGCCGCCGCGGGCCGCGTCGGTATCGGCCAACAGTTCGGTCAATCGCTCGCCGTCGGCCGGCGTGTCTCCGACGACGAAGACATCGTGCCCGGCGGCGATCTCGTCGACCCGTTGTCGGGTTTGATCGATCGCCCCGACGAACGATTCGACCGTGGTGGTTCGCAGGTCGAGCGTCAGCTCTCCGGTCGCTTCGCCGAGCGTCGAGGCGGTGACGATGCGATGCCCCGAAAAACTCTGCAGCAGTGTTTCGTAGTTCACGAATAGGCGGGTATCGGCCAACCGTTGCAGCAGCGACTCCGAAGATTTCTTACATTCGCCCGGATCGATGACCATGACGACCGTGTCCGCCGGCAGGTAGTCGGCCAACGGCCCGAACTTTTCTTCGCCACCGCCGATCGCGGCCAATTCGATACTCGGTAGCGTTTCGATACTTCGCTGACTCGCGGGATCGAACCGCCGAATCGATTCGATCTCATCATCGAACAGTTCGATCCGTACCGGTGTCGGCTGGTCGGGCGAGAAGATATCGAGAATCCCGCCGCGTTGCCCGAACTCGCCGGGCAATTGCACCGCCGTGGCAGCGTGAAAACCGGCCTCTGCCAACCATCGCTTCAACGCTGCGGTGTCGATGTGATCACCGACGGTCAGGACCCGAGTCGCTTGGGCGACCGATTCGGGCGTCGGGACCATCTGCATCGCGGCACCGATGTAGCTGGTGACGACAATCGGCTCGGGATCACCGGGCCGACGGGCTCGCAGCTTCTGCAACACCTGCAAGCGTTCGGCAAAGTCAGCGTCGCGGATCGAATCGGGGGTGCCATCCGACGCGCTCAGCGGCAGTGCGAGCGATTCAGAGGCACCGAACGCGGTGCAGTCGCCGGCGACGATATCAGCGTCGACCGCTTGTGGGACGATGACCAATAGATGAGACGTATGCCGCAGCAGTGTCGACGCCAGCAGCGCACGAACGCCACCGAAGACACCATCGACCGCCCCAACCTGGCCCGACTGCCAAGTCGCGAAACGACCTGCCAAGTCGATCGACGCATCAACAAGCGCCGGCAGGTCGGATAAAGAGATAGGACCACGACGTGGCCTTGGCGGTGCTTGCGAAGGCTTGGTCACGTCTGGCGGTTCTCAGCGGCGGTCTGACCGATCAATCTTCGACGTCGCTCTGGGCCCCATCTGCGATCGCGAACAACCGGTTGCGATTGGCGATGAACAGGGTGTCATTAGCGACGATCGGCGTCGTGTAGACCGCCGAACCCATGTTGATTTCATCGATCAGGTTGAACTCTTTTGAAAGTTCGAAAATCGCGATATCGCCGTCCTCATCACCGATGTAGACCTTGTCGCCAACGATCAGGGGACTCGCCCATGATGCCGCAAACATATCGTAAGTCCAATAGGCCTTACCGGTCTTGGCGTCGACACAGTGCATCAGACCGCTGAAATCGGCGACGAATAACAGGTCATCCTTGATCGCCACCGTTCCGCAAGTGCGGTGCATCGTCTGTTCAAAATCCTCGGGATCGTTGCCAACATAATGCCAGATGGCGGCCGAGTTGGGGTTGTCCCGTTCGAACTCGCCGTCCTTCTCGATCATCGCTTGAAGCCGACGATGCGGCAACGGCGTTTTGGGATCGTCGACATGGAACACCTGCGTCGGGCTGACGTCTCCCCGCTTGGTCGGGTCGATGCACCACAAATGCCCTTCGCCCTCACCGTGCTCGGGGTCTTCGCCGACACCGACATAGACCAACCCGTCATAGATCACCGGCGTGGCGATGATGTGATTTCGAGTGGCCCGATTGAGTGCATAAAACGAACCCTTGGGATTGCAATCGAACTTCCAAAGCAATTTCGACTTGCCGTTTTCACCTTCGGCCGCGAACGAGTAAAGCCACCCGTCACCACCGCCGAAGATGACCTGGCCGACACCGCCGAGTTCACCATAAGCGGGGCTCGACCATTGGCCATGCAGCACGTTACCGCCGGGCGAATTGTCGGTCCAAATCACCTCGCCGGTGTGGCGGTTGATACACAGGAAGCTAGGGGCGTCTGCCTTTGGCAATTCGATGTGACCCTCGTCGACGCCGTTGCCGGTACAAACGAACAGCAATTCACCGACGGCCGTCACCGAGCAAGAGCACATGTTGTGTTGGCTGACCCCCAACTGCCCCATCATATCGAGCTTCCAGACGACATCCGCCTCATCGAGATTCTCGTTCGGCTCGTCGGTGTAGGGACCATCGTTCTTGCCGTCGTGAAAACCTTCGGTATCGAGGCAAACCACTTCACCTCGATTGGTCACGTACCACAACCGATTGCCGTCGACGACCGGACCGGCACAAATCCCTTGGTCGGGCCAGTCATGAACTCGCCCCGTGGGTAGCTTTTCGTTGCTGTGCTGCCAAAGAAACTTGCCGTCCTGCTCATTGAAGCAGAGCAACACGCCGAGGTCGACGGTCGCCGGATAGCGGGAAACATAACCCGACCCGTTGTTCGTACCGACGTAAACCTGGCCGTTGGCGACCACCGGGTTACCGTAGGTTTCGGAACCGAGCGGCATCGACCAGCGGATATTTTCGCCGGTCGAAACGTCCCAACTGGTCGGAATGTTGGAGGCCGCGACGGTGTTATTCCGCATCGGCGATCCGCCCCACTGGGGCCAATCCTTCTCACCGACATCCATCGATGCGATGTGTTTGGCGGTTTCAGCGACCGGGTCAAAGGCGTACGAAGTGGCTGCCCCGGAAGTCGACAGCAGCATCGACAGGGCGGTCAGTTGGGAAAGGCGTTTCATAAATCAGTGGGGGCGAGAGGCAAAAAGGTGGGAAGGGGTGGGTGGCCGTGGCGATTACCGACGCCGAACACGGCCGTGGACCTCTTTACGGTCCGAAGGCACTCGAGGGTTCACACGCGTTCGGTGGCTGAGCCATCAATTCGGATACACTTTGATGTTATCGATGTAGTATTCCGAGTCAGTGGAGTTCCCGAACAGGCCCGGGGCGCCGTGCAAGTTAGGTGTCGCGTCAGTCGCCTCGATCGTCCACGCCTCGGGTTCAGCCTCGTCCCGCGGCCAAACTTTGCCCCGCAGCGTCACGCCGTCGGGACCGTTTTCGCTTTGGAACTTCAGCGTATACCACGTCTTCGGCTGCCACTCGAAATCGATCGTCTTGGCGAACCGCAATTCCAGACGTGGTGTCCAAGAGCGAATCTGAAGCCGCTGGGTGCCTTGCAGATCGAGCGTATAACGTTGGGCGATCAGTCCCATGCTGGGCAGCGAATCGGTCGGCTGACCGCGTCTTAACCCGGCGGCGTAGAAATCGCCCTGAATCGTGTACTCACTCAAATCGGTCGGACCGATCCAAGATTGGCTACGCGTCCCCTTGGGAATCGTGCTGACCTTGACCAACGCCGCTTCGCCGTCTTCGAGCTCCTTCGGTTGATGCCGATAAGCCGCTCCGGTCCAGGTGACCGGCACTTCGCCGTCGCTGAAGTCGAAGGTCCAGGGCAGCGGCGGGACGACACGAAAGCGAGCGACACTTTCGAGGTCACCCGATTTTGCGGTCACATAGACTGCGGCCGGCCCGGTGACTGCCGCGGCCTTGTAACGATTTTCGGTGAGTTCGCCACCACCGACCACACTCAGTTCGGCATCGGCGACGGTCCCCAGCGATTGTCCGTGGGCGTTAAACCCGTGAACCGTCAAGTCGACCGAGTCGCCGCCGCGAATCATCTCTTCGACCGGGCTGAGTTGAATGTGGGCCACCTCGGTCGGGTTTTCACCCGGCAGCGGTTGCTTCGGTTCGGGCAACGGCGTCGCCAACGATTTTGAATCGCTCTCACCGATGCAGTACAGCGCCGCGTTGGTCGGGATGTAGATCCGGCCATCGTAGGCGATCGGCGAACCGAAAATTTCGCCGCCATCGTTCAGCCGTTCGCGGGAAATCGTCTCCACGCCATCCTCCGTCGGTCGCAGGATGTAAATCCGCCCCGTCGCTTCGGCAGCATAGATCTTGCCATCGCCGTAGAGCAGCGACCCGAACATAATCCGGCCGAGCTTCATCTCGTCGATCTCTTCGCCGGTGGCGGGATTCAAGATCAGCATTTGGCCGCTGTTATCGACCGCGTAGAGCCGTCCGTCGACCTTCAGCGGCGCCGAACGTCCGGCGGCGAAGGCCGGAATCTTCCACAGCAGGTCTTCCTCCTTGATCTCGCCGGTCGTGTTGCCGTCGAACGCGAACAACGCCCCCAGGACTCGTCGGTCCGCCGCATTCTGCTCCGAATGGCCGCAGTAAACGATGCCGTCGGGATCGACCAACGGTGTCGTGCTGATACCACGTGAAGAGGCGCGGTACTTCCAGATCAGCTCACCGGTCCGCGGTTGAATGGCGTAGACGAAACCGTCCGCCCCGCCGAAAACCATCGCGTCTTGGCCGCCGAGTACGGCGAACACAGGAGTGCTGTAAGTCGTATCCTCGGGCCGCGGTTCGGTGGAAAACATCCACTTCATCGCGCCGTTATGTTTGTCGAAGGCCATGACCCGTTGGGCCGGCAAAGCGGTTTCGGCCCAGCCGGTGTGGACGCCGCTGACGATCACCGTGTCTTCGAAAACGACCGGAAAATTCGTCCGACCGCCATAGGTGCTGAGCATCCCCTGCTCCTCGAGCAGCGATCGCTCCCAAACGACCTCCCCGGTCGCCCCCTCGAGGCACTGCAGCAGACAGCCGACCCCCAGTTTGTAGACGCGATCGGTCTCCGCGTCGCCGACCGGACTCGACCAGCCGACACGTTCGGCCGGGACGTCGCTGAGGAACACGTTGTGAATCGTCTCCCACAGCAACTCACCGGTCTTGGGGTCGAGACAGACCGTCTTCTCGCCCTCTTGAGTCGTTTCTGGGAAGGCTCGGCAAATCACGTACATCCGACCGTTCATCACGATCGGTGACGCCCGCGAAGCGAACTCTTCCTTCCGCCAGTGCAGGTTCTCACCCCGCGGCGACCAACTCTCCGGCAGTCCCGTTTGATGAGCATGGCCGTTCAAAGTCGGACCGCGCCAATGGGTCCAGTCGCGGGGACCGGTCGAATCGCTGTCAGCGGCCACGGCGAGCGTGCCGCAGACCAGCAAAGCCAGGCCACCGCAGGCCGCGACGGCCCGCCCGGCGACCGCAAAAGTCCGGGAAATTAAATCGCGTCGAAGGATTTCTGAGTTGCCGAGCAAGTTGCTCATAACTGCCACTTATGGGACTGCTGGAAGGAATCGTGGGGATGAACGTTTCGTGCATTTGGGGCTGGCGGGATCGAGACCGCTGCCGGTGGGATGTAAGCAGTTTAACCACTGAACGCCGGTGAGGCGAGTTAGTCAAACTTTTTCGGTCGCGGCGACACGATCAATTACCACCCCACTGAGCGTCACTCGGCATCCGCCAATCACCTCGTGGCGAGAGACTGACCGAACCGACCTTGGGCCCGTCGGGGACACAACTGCGTTTGTACTGGTTGGCAAAGAAACGTTTGAAAAACGTCTCCAACGCGAGGTCGATCTGCTGCTGGTCGTAACGCCCTTCGAAACTCGCGTGCGCCGCCAAGTAACGGATTTTCTCGCGGCTCGCCCCGTGGCGGATGAAGTGATAAAGAAAAAAGTCGTGCAATTCATAGGCACCCAGCGTCTGTTCGGTCGCCTGACGGATTTCCCCATCGGCGCCCGGTGGCAGTAATTCCGGCGAGATCGGCGTGTCGGCGATGTTCGTCAAGACCTCCGCTAACTCCGCGGACACGTTGCCCGCCGCGAAGTGCCGGACCAGGAAACTGACCAGCGTCTTCGGAATCGACGTGTTGACGTTGTACATCGACATGTGGTCCGCGTTGTACGTACACCAGCCGAGTGCCTGCTCGCTCATGTCTCCGGTGCCGAGTACAAAACCATGACTCATCAGCAGGAATGTCCGCAAACGGGCCTGGACATTTTCCAACACGAGGTCGCCAGACTGCTCGGCCGCAACCAGCTTTTTCTGCAGCGACGACGGCGTTTCAGCGGCGTCGATGTCGACCCCCAGCGGGCGATGGCCGAGCGAAACGAATGTGTCGAGGGCGAGTTGCCGGATGTCGATCTGCCGACTCGTCACGCCGAGTAGTCGCATCAATCGCTCGGCGTTCCCGAGCGTCCTGTCGGTCGTCCCGAAACCGGGCATCGTCAGCCCCAAAATTCGACTCCGTGGCCAACCGCCGACGTCAGCGGTCCGGACCGCAACCAGCAGCGCCAAGGTGCTGTCGAGTCCGCCGGAAACGCCGATCACCAACGGCGCGTCGGCGGGCAACCGCGACAATCGCTTGCTCAGCCCGGCCGACTGAATCGCCAACACCTCGCCGCAGCGACGATCGAGTGTCTCCGGGTCCTGAGGCACGAACGGTCGCCCACTGATCCGCCGTTGCGGCACAGATTCGTCTCGCGAGCCTGGGACGATCGGTATTTCGATCCGGCGGAACGGTCGGTTGATCAATCGTCGACCGGCGGCAAACGTACCGGTGACACGGCGGTCATGAGCCAACCGCTGCAGATCGACATCGACGGTCACTTCGGTCGAACCAACCAACGGCTCGTCGCTGTCTCCGACGTGTCGCGATTCGCCCAACAGCACACCGTTTTCCGCGATCAGACAATGGCCACCGAAAACCAAATCGGTCGTCGATTCGGTCGGACCTGCCGACGTGTAGGCATACGCGGCGAGGCACCGCCCCGACTGGCTGAGCACCAATTCGCGTCGCCAGGCGGCTTTCAAAACCGTCTCGTTGCTGGCCGAAAGGTTCAGTAACACGTCGGCCCCGGCCAACGCCATCAAGCTGCTCGGCGGCACGGGCACCCAGAGGTCCTCGCAAATCTCGATCCCGATCACGGCTTCGCCGAACCGCAACAGCAGGTCGATACCCAGCGGGATCCGCTGTTGGCCGATCCAGTCGATCTCGGCCGGTTCGGTCCCGTCAGCCGCACGAAAGTACCTGGCTTCGTAGAATTCGCGGTAATTCGGGATGTATTGCTTGGGGACGATCGCTGCGATCGCCCCGTCGACGATCGCCAAGGCCGTATTCATCAACGCCCCGTCGACGACCAGCGGCGCTCCGACGACGATCAGTTGCTGTCGGCCGCGACTGGCTCGACAGAGCAACTCGGCGGCCGAGGCGACCGCTTCCAAAAAAGCCTGCGTGCCGAACAGGTCACCGCTGGTGTAACCGCCGAGCGCCAATTCGGGCAATAAGATAATGTCGGCATCGCCCGCCGCTTCGATCCGCTGCCGGCAATCTTCGGCGCAGGCCAGCGGGTCGCCGACAGCGACCGGCAGCGACGCAGCGGTAATCCTCAACAGGCCGTGACGCTGCGCCGAAGCCCCACCGGACGTCGTTTTATCCAAGGCCGGTTCGCCGTCAGCGGATCGGCCGGCGCCGCAGGCCGGGGTCGGTTCGTCATCCGAGTCGTGCAAGTTTTCTCCCTTATCCGCTCCACCACCGATTTGCGTCGTCGCGGCCGCCCCGCTCACATGTCGAATGCCGCACGCATCCGCTGCAACAGTTCGGGGATCCGAGCGTAAGGGGCGTCCTCTTCATACTCCAAAGCGACATAGCCCTGGTAATTGGCATCCCGCAAGATTGCCGCGATTCGCTCAAAGTCGGCCTCCACCGGCTTGCCGCCGACCTTTTTGACGTGTGGCTTCAGCTGCACGTTGACCGCGTAGGGCGCACACAACCGGATATCCTCGTAAGGGTCGTCGCCGACGAAATTGCCGGTGTCGAGGTTGATCCCGACCCAATCGCTCTCGACACGATCGATGATTTCCAGCAGTTGCCCCGAGCTGATCCCGCCATGGTTCTCGATCCCCAAAAAAACGCCGACCTGCTCGGCGGTGCGGGCACAGCGATTGACGGCGCCGCAGACGTCGAGCAACTTCTCTCGGGAATCACCGAGTTGCTTAGCCGTGCCGGCGAAGATCCGTAGGTGGGGCGCCCCCATGATCGCCGCCCGGCGTGTCCATAATTCGGCATCGGCGATCTGGGCATCGAGCCGCTCTCCGCGAGGGACCGAGAAATCATTGCCGATCGCCGAACCGCTGATCACCGCTCCGCTGGTAAAAGCGTGCGCCTTGAGCCGCAGCAGGTAATCGTCGTCGGCATCCGGCGGGACGAAGTAAGCCGTCAACTCGGGGTCGCATCGCAGTGTGGCGCAGTAATCGATGAAGCCGAACAGATCGATCGCGGGGCCGTCGT
>SKZY01000024.1 GCA_007127095.1 Planctomycetaceae bacterium | reverse complement strand
TGTTCCTCGAAGGCTCGAGCATCCGCGATTTCGGGAGTGATTTCAACCGGATCGAGCGTCGCACCGGAGGCTGTGCCCGTGCTGCGTCGGGAGACCGAATCGCTGACGCTGGTGACGGAGATCGCATCGCGAAGTCGGCTGACGTAGCACCCCGCCCCGTCTTTGCCGGCTTCGTCCCAGCGGAAATCGAACCCGGCGGCAGTCAAAACCTCGTCCAGCACCGGACGGTCGGGCAAGGTGGCGGCTTCGGGATAGCGTCCGGCGATCCGTTCGCGGATCTGTTCGGGGGTCAGCAGCGGCACGCCGTAGAGCGCGCCGGGCGAGAGTCGCAACGCTCGCAGGGCATCCATTCCTCGGGGGTAAAGTTCTTGACGACTGGAAACGGCAGCGGTTGCGGATGCCGCCGCGGCCAATCGCAGCAGCCGTGAATCGGTGACGGCCGGGGCTTCGGCCGGAGCGTCGATCGCTCGCAACCGCGCCAGGGCGCGGGCCGGCGGGACCAGTGGGTCTTCGGCGGCGATTTTGTCGGCCTCTTCGCCCAGCCGGTTGGCATAAGTGGCCAAGTCGGCGGTCGTGGCGATCAAGATCCGGTCGCCGGAGCGTCGCATCACGAACCGCGGTTCCTCGCGAGTCTTTTCGACTTCGACACAGAGCCGCGCGAGTGCCTCGGCGTAGCGGGTTCGTAGCGGTTCGTCTTGCGCCGACCCGCGAGCGACGAGAATCGCATCGGCCAGTTCCGATCGCGACATTACGCCACCGGCTTTTTGAATCAGTTCGGCAACATCGGCCCGGAGACCATTGAGTGCCGATTCCTTGGCCCACCGCGCGTGAAACTTGGCGACCAACTGGCCGACGCGACTGCGAGTGACCGCGACCAAATCGGCGATGTCGGCTTGGCTGGGCCAAACTTGCGGTAACCGGTCGTCCAGCCCCAGCAGCGCCGGCAACACCGATTGGGCGGTATCACCTTCGCGAGCGTTTGCCCGAATGACATTGGCAACCAGCAGGTCGACGCTTAGCGATCCGCCGTCGACGATCGCAGCGGCTGGGTCGTCCGGAAAAGCGGTCTCCGGAAAAGGGGTCAGGACTCTTTTCCCGGAACGGCCCGGAGGGTGCTTCGCAGAAAAGAGTCCTGACCCCTTTTCCAGTTCGCGAAGGATACGCAAGGCGATGCGGATTTCGTTCCGTGTCTTTTGACCGACCCCCGGCAATCGGTTCAGCCGAAACACGGAAGTCGTCAGCAGGTCTTCCACCGAGAAGATGTTGGCACGATCGAGCGCGCCCGTCGCCCGCGTTCCGAGGCCGAGTTCGGGGATCTGCGTGTCGAACGTCGCGTCCTTGAGTGCTTCACGGAGTTCGGCTTCGTTGTCGTGGTCCGAAAGACTGCCGGCGGCCTCGATGCCGAGAAAGCATTCCTGCCATGCGGCCAGCATTTGTTCGGCGTTGTCGAAACGCTCCGCCGGGTTGCGGCGAAAGGCTCGGCTGAAGAATTCGGTCAAGCTGTCGCGAAGCGATGCGTCGAACAATTCCGCGGCGAGCGTTGCTTCGCCGTCCAGATGCGACGGATCGCTGATCCCGTCGCCCCACCGCGGCAGGCTGCCGGGGCCGGTCGCCAGCTCGTAGAGCGTCGCGGCGGCGGCGTAACGCTCGGCGTGCAGGTCCCAACGTTTGGGTTGGCGGAGCGGCAGCAGCGGGTCGAGATAGCCGCGGGTGCCGGCATGGATGTTTTCGGTTGCCGCTCGGGAGAGCGAAAAGTCGAACAGGACGAGGTGCAGCGTCTTGCTGCTGCCGATGTAACCGATCGCAATATTATCGGGCTTGATATCACGATGGTTGATGCCCTGCTCCTCGAGATACTGAACAACGCCCAACAAATCCTTGCCAAATCGTTGCAGCAGATCGACGTGCAGGGCCCCTTCTTTCTGCAGTCGACGGGCCAGCGTTTGGACATCCTTTCCTTCGTGGGTCGTGACCAGCACGGGGCGCATCAAGATTCCATTGCGGTCACCGACCTCGACCTCGCGAACGAACTCGACGACATGCGTGTGCCGAAGCTTTTGGACCACTTCGGCTTCTTCGGATAAGCGGTCGTTGTATTCGGAATCGGCAGCAACTTTCAGGATGTAGGTTTCGGTATCGCCACCTGGCGCGTCCTCTTCGACCAGCAAACCGATGCTGGTCGCCCCTTTGCCGAGCCGGCGAATGACCCGAAAGCCACCCGGCAGAATGTCACCTTTGGTCGCTTGATCGGGATCGTCCAAAACCGCTTCATGCTGCTCGGTGCGAGACTCTTCGTCTACCTTTTCGAGAAGTTCCAGGAAGTCGCTGGCGGTATCGAGTCGTACGCCGACGTCGGCATAGGTACTCCACTGAATCAGTTCCTGCAGATTCTCGCCGGCACCATTGACGACGCCGCTGATTTGCAGCCCCTTCGATTCACGCAGCTTGTTGCTCAGTTCCAGACCGCTGGCCGCTGGCGGGATACCGGAAAAGACGTGGTAAGCGATCGCGCCGAGAGAAAAGATGTCGAGGTGTTCGCCCACGCAGGCCTCATCGGAGACCGCTTCGGGTGCCATGTACGCGGTGCTGGCGTCTTCGACAAATCGTTCGACGTGCGAAGTCGCCGACACCGGCCGTGACACGCCGGAGGTGCTGGTGCCATGCCGGTAGCCGACTTGCCAGTTGAAGATTTTGACTTGAAGCCGCTCGGAGTCGTGGTTCAGTACCAAAATGCTTTGCGGAGCGAGACTCCGATGAACGACTCGTTTGGTGTGTGCGAAACGGATCACATCCGCGATTTGACGCATCAGGTCGACGCGTTGGGAAGCACTCAGTTGCCCGCCACGCTGCGTCAGGAAATGGTCCAAGCGGATCGCGGACGGGTCGTGCTCCAAGGTCAACGCCGGACCGAGTTCGTGTTCGGTAAATCCTTCCCGACGCAGGATGCCGGGATGCTGGAGCGTTTCGAGCAATTCGGCTTCCCGCCGCGCGGCACGTCGGATCGCGTCGCGTTCGTCCTGGCTGGCACTGGTGCGAACGTTGTAAATGCGAACCCGGCGGCGAACATTTTGGAGCGTCGCATGCGTCGCCTGCCAGTCTTGGTAGCCGGGGCCTTCATCGATCAGATTTTCCAGCAGGTAATCGCTGACCTTGCGACTCTTTTGCGACTGCCGGATACCGGCCTGGACCATGCATTGCGCAACCGCCCTGCCCGTTGGGCGGTCGTATCGGTCCTGTGTCTTTTCGCGCAAGCCCGGGCATTCGCGGCGGCGGATCGTCCCCATGATGCCGGCGCGGGTGTCGGAATCACGCTGGCGGATGCAGTTGGCCGCCGTGCCCTGCAACTCGCACTTCAAGTCGGCCGCGGATAAAAAGATGACGGCGTCAATCCACGGGATGCCGCCGCCTTTTTTCTTGGCTGCCTTTTGGCGAGCCAGCAACGCACGCAGCTTCTTCGCTTTGGAATTGGCCAGGAACAGCGGGTTGTCGATCGTCGCCAGCGGTTTGCCCGGTGTCTCCCAGGTCCAGGTTCCGACGTCGCCGCGAAGTCGCCCTGGGCGACTCTTGATCTCGATCAAAAAACAGCCCTGAGGAGTGAAGACGAACAAATCGACTTCGTTGATGCTGCCGTCATCGGCAACAAACTCAAAGTTCGCCCAGGCTTGATAGGGCTCCTGTGAGGGGAATTGCTGGCGAATGAACTCCAGAGCCTCCCGTTCCCACGGAAAGCTCGACTCCGTCACCGTGCTCCAGTTGGTTGCCTTAGCCATCTGCGGCGGTTCGCCCCTGTCGCTTCAATCGCTTCGTTTGCCCCGCATCACACGCTTCCAGGCTGGTTCTCGTCCGGAATTTTGCTGCCTGACCTCACGCCGCTTGCCACCTCGCCGGCTGTTAACCGCCGGCGGTGCTTCGATTCCAGCGGCAATCTGCAAAAATGGTCGTCCCGACAGCCACGGTTCTGTTAAACCGCAAGTCTGCTGGATTTTGAGCAACATTCACCGCAAACGCCGTAACCTCGGGCGTCATCGGCTATAAATCACAAATTAACAAACCCTGTCAGCAGCGAACACCAGGGGGGCGTTAACCAGCCTGTGGGGCGAGAAGGCTGGGGGCAGGCAGGCAAGCCGCCGCTGACGGCGATGCGGTTGATGCTCGGGGAGCCCGCAGTCACGGCCGATACGCTCAATCCTTCGCTGAAACATTAACCGCTACGCCGTAGCGGGCTCAGCCGGGTGGAATTTTTCTCAGGAACCCAAACATGAAATCTCGGTTTTTACTTGCTCTGCTCGCGGTAATCGTGGTCAGCGGCTGCGGAAAATCGAATCCGGACACGCTCGTGACATCCGGGTACGATGAAGAGGAAATGGATGCTGCGATCGCTCGTGCTCAAAACGAGGTCGATTCTTTCATCAGCGAGCTGTCGACACCAACGGGGACCGGTCATGCTGTCAAAGCCC
>SKZY01000431.1 GCA_007127095.1 Planctomycetaceae bacterium | reverse complement strand
TGGCAAGCTCGACGTGTTGCCTTGCGCTGCCCAGAAGTTCCGGATACACGCGCTGGGCGCATTCAATCAACAGATCTTCAAGATTACCCGCATTCTCATTGTCCGGTAGGACAAAGCCCCCTAGACGCGGCCGGCCCTGCGACACGTTCGCCGGCAGGTCAGGCAAAATGTAACCTTTTCGCTCCAGGCCCCTCTTTATCGTGGCATACCGCTCGTGGGCTGAAACCTGATTGTCCGTGTCCAAAAGTATTCCGATACCGGTTAGCTGCGCGTAGTCAATAACAGCCGAATTTTCCTCGATCGTTTCCAACAAGCGAGTGTCGCCAACCGCCGAATGGATTGCCACCGCGTGAGATGAACTTTGCAAGAACAATGGTACTGGAACACGTCGTTGCAAATCGCCCTTGAATGGAAACTTGTTCGGAACAAGCGGCTTGAAATACTCGTCGAGCCGATCGTGGAGCTGTACCCTCAAAAGTCCAAATGGTCGCAGAAGCCGGTAGATAAACTCGACGTCGTGCGGTCCCTCAACTACCAAATATCCGTACTTCGGCATCGTTTCACCTCACGTCTAGTCCACGCTCGTGCCGCAGGCGAAACAAGAGATGACCCGCGATGCGTTTCACCCGAGTTTCGTCCTCGGTTTGATCGAGGTGAAAAGTTACTACATCCTCAATGCGTTCAGTCACGGATTGAGCGATCGCATCCACAGCTTCGAGGCTATGAGTGGTCGCGAAAACCTGGACGTCAAAACGCCTAGCGGCGTTTGCAAGCCAGGCAAAAACTCGCTCCAGCGCACTGACGTGAATTCCTGTTTCGACTTCGTCAATTAGCAGCACACCTCCTTTGAGATTATGAAGTGTATTCGCCAGCAACACGGCTCGCCTAAGAGCGTCGCCGAAAATCGACAAGGGGGCAGGGCCTAGACGCGCGTGATCAACATAAACCGCTGCACCCTTTCCACGTAAAGATGCGACACCGATGTCAACAATCTCGGGATCGAATTCACGTATCAGCTCTAGAACTAGGTGTCGGCCCTTCGCCAAGCCGTTCTTGGTCGCAAAAAGTTGCTGGGAGTGCGACCGCACTTGCAAGCGATTAAGCTGATATGAGTAGGGTGTCAGCGTTTCGGTTGGCAAATTACCCTCACCAGATCGTAACGGACGTCCGATTCGAGGACTGTCCTCCCAGTATTGCATGACGATCGGATCACTCGCCGATCCGGCACCCGAATCAAAAAGAGTGGATTGCACTCGTTCAGGCTCCGCTTCGACGTGGTGCGTGATTTCGGCGCCACGCCACTGCTCCTCGATTTCGATGATATCCCTCTCGCCACTGCGACGCGGTCGGTGCATGTCTTGAGAGCTCGGCTCGCGGACAATATCAGTGTATTCGGCAACCAGCTTCCGCAGCGGGAATCTGCCGGTACAGCTCATCTCACACTGACTTTGGAAAAGTAATTCCGGATCGGCCAGGTCTCCTGTTTGCGGAAAACACCATCGCAGCGACTGAACACGCGTTTCGTCCAGGCCTCCGAAGTCGCGGCGGCGAACCATTGCAATCCACTCGGAAGGATGGTAGGGGTTACAGAGAATCGATATCGCTTCCAGAACACTGGTTTTGCCCGAATTATTTGCACCGACCAAAATATTAATCGGTCCCAGACCATCAAGTGTTAGCTTTCGTAATCCACGAAAGCGGTCGATCACAATGCTGTCCAGTGCGTTTTCGGGCATTTTAAGTAATCCATGTTACGATTGGCGTTGGCTGGAACTTTGCTCCGACGCCGGAGATATCGCTGGGAACCATTTCGCCTTGAACCACGACTCCTCGGTCGGGCTTTCCGCTCTGATTGATGTTCATTTCGTTCATTTTGTCGAAATCCTCGATGGCCGTCGCGTTTTTCTTAAAGGTGGTGTCCAAGCTTTGATTTCGGCGATGGTTCGGTTCAGGGCTCGGGCTTCTTCGCTGAGGAAGCCGTCAAAGTAGTCGGACATCGAGGTGCCGTAGGTGGGGTCGAGCTCGTTGTGCCATTGCCGCAACCAGGGGAGCAACTCGGCGATGCAGGCCAGCAGGGGGATCAGTCGTGGGTCGTCGTCGCCGCCGATCGCTTCTTTGATGTGCTGGTAATGGGCGCTGATCGCAAGCGCTTGCTGCAAATGGTCGTAGCCGGCCCAGCAGATCGTCAACGTTCCATCGCTGCCAGGGCAGTGCGGGAAACTGATCCAGCGTTCCTTGGGCACGTCGAGCTTGCCACGCAGTGACCAGTAGCGTGCCCCGCCGTTGCTGATGAAGTCGGAACTTTTGTATTTCGGTGGCACAGGAATGTCGCCGACCGACTCGCCGGCGTCTTCACGACGCTGCACCTCCCACGTCTCCTCCCATTGTTCGCGCTTGCGGAGGCCCGCGGGCTTGTAGCGGAGGACCGGTAGCAGCGGGACGCTTTGGGCGGTGACAAGTTCTTCGACCAGGCGAGCGACGTTGAACGCCGGGTCGTCCCGGTAGACGGTAGCGACTTCCATGAACGCCGTGTCGACAGCCGCGATATCCGCCAGCCGAGCGACCGAGATCAATTCGTTATCGATCTTGGCCGTCGGCTCACCCCGATCGTTCATCCGACCGTCGAAGTCGAAGTAGGATTCCAGGCGATCGAGCAGCCAGGTTTGCAACGCTCGCTCGACTTGCGATTCCCACGGTTCGGTGTTCCAGCGTCGTTTGTATTCAGGCTGCTCGATCAGCGCGATATCGGCGTTCGATTCGATGGCGTCGATGCGTCGCTGTACGAGTTGCCGGTAATTCTCCGGCCAGTGTTCGGGCAGTTCGGTGATCGGCGTCGTACCGTGGCGCTCAAACCACGTCGACTGAGCCGTACCGGCATCCAGCTTACGAGCCAGCACGATCTCAAAGGCCCGTTGGCCAGGCTTCACCACAACCTCTGGCTCCCCTCTCCCCGCTGCGGAAATAGCCGTACTGTCAGCCGGCTTGCGAGCCAGTTCGGTCTCAAAGGCCCGCTGGTCGGGCTTCACCACATCCTCTGGCTCCCCTCTCCCCGCTGCGGGGAGAGGGGCTGGGGGTGAGGGGCCGACGAGCGATTCTTCCAGCAACCCGTAAAGTCGGTAGCACTGCCAATCGAGATCTTCTTGAAGACGCACCATTTCGCTCAGCGTCTCAGCAGCGGTGGTCCGGGCGGTTGCGAGGGAATCCTGCAAAGGTACCGAGCCGCAAAGGTCCGAATCCGATGAACTCTCCTTTGCGTCTTCGCTCCTTCTCGCGAGAACCGCCTCGGGCGAGATGGTGCGCAGCCGCTGTGCAAGCTCATCGAGTTCGCGAGAGACTTCGAGAGGGCGATCGGATGCAACGGGAAACTGTTTCAGCTTCGTCGCGTTTAACGCGTAAAAGTCTTCAAATGGCGCGGTGCGTTGACGAGCGCCATGTTGATCGACGGTGCTGCCTTTATTGTGGCAAACCTGTTTCATCCAGAAGCAGGCGGTGGAGGAGTTGAGGAGTCCGAGCAGGGCGAGGTGGTCGTCTTCGGTCACCGGCCGCGGCGAGCCGTCCTCGCCCTCGATCTCCGCCGGAAGCTTGATCACCGGCGCCGTCTGCTTGAACACCTTCCCACCACGATCCAAGACAAAATGATTGTGCGTGGCGACTTCGGCGTAGGTGATGGTAAGTGGGGTCTTGAACTTGTTTGGATATAGTTCCTGCCATTCGTACCAATGATAGCCTCGATCAATCATAGGCGTTCCAAAACGCTTTCGCTTAGACAGCCAGGCTCGCCAAGCCCACATTCGTCTTAGCAAATTTGGAATTTCGGACGAATTGACGGCACCTAGATGTTGGTCGTATGTCCAAAACGCGACTTCTTCACCATGGTCGACCCAGTCACGTAGAACGTCTCCAACTACAAGTGGTCGAGATAATTCCACTTTCGTTCTCGCGACGGCCTCCTGCGTTTGGACAAAAAAATCGTCCTCACCAGTGACGGATGCTATTCCCAATTCATCGCTGATCTCCTTCAGAAACGATGCACGGATCGCTTCCAGCTGCTCCTTCAACTCCGCCGCACCACCACCGCCAATAGACCAAGGATGCGATCCAAAACGCTCGCGTTCCGAATCGCCTGCGCTAACAAAATCGCTCTCGCTTCCTGGGCGGTCGATCTGATCGACGATCGCGGTCCAGACGTGGCCTTGAGCCGGGTTTTCGGGTGTGCTCGGCTCACCCTTGATCCCCATCACGGTGCGGATCGTCGCGGCGACCGGTGGTCGATTGCGTCCGAACAGAATCGTTGTCGGCGTCCCGTGACCGGGTATGTACGCGCCGCTGGTGTCGACCACATGCGTCAGGTCGACCGTCGGTAAGAATTCCTCGATCAACTTCTTGCCGAACTCGCGTTTCATGAAACTGTTGGCGGTGATCTGGCCGGTGTAGCCCGCCGCAGGAATGGCCAACCGAAAAATCC
>SKZY01000247.1 GCA_007127095.1 Planctomycetaceae bacterium | reverse complement strand
TGGTCGTCGCGATCGCTGCGTTCGGTTTCGTCCCCCACTTTGCTCCCAACGATAGATTTTTCATGCGCCGCCGAGTCGTAGTTACCGGGATCGGAATGATCAACCCCATGGGGCACGATGTAGCCACCGTCTGGGCCGGTCTGCAAGAGGGGAAAAGTGGAGTCGGGCCGACGACATTGTTCGATGCCAGCGGCTTCCCGACGAAGATTTCCGCCGAGATCAAGAATTGGGATATCACCGACACCGGTGAATCGGCCGAGGTTTGGCGTGACCGCGGACGCCATACCAAATTCGCCGCCGGGGCCGCGAAACAGGCGATCGCCGATAGTGGGATCGCCGATCTGACGTTCGACCCCGTGCGATTCGGGATCTACCTCGGCAGCGGCGAAGGAAATCAGGACTTTTTGACGTTCACCCGGATGATGACCGCGGCGATGGGCGACGGTGAGTACGATGCCGCTAAGTTCATCACCGAGGGGATCGCACTGCTCAATCCGGAAAAAGAACTCGAGCAGGAACCGAACATGCCGGCGGCACATCTGGCCGCGATGTTCAATGCCCAAGGGCCGAACTTCAATTGCTTGACCGCTTGTGCGGCCAGTAGCCAAGCGGTTGGTGAGGCGGTCGAGATGATCCGTCGCGGTGATGCCGATGTGATGCTGGCCGGTGGAACCCACAGCATGATCCACCCGTTCGGTGTCACCGGCTTTAACCTCTTGACCGCGTTATCGACCAGTAACAGCGAACCGACCAAGGCGAGTCGGCCGTTCGATGGCCGGCGCGACGGTTTCGTCCTCGGCGAGGGGGCGGCGATGGTGATCTTGGAAGAACTCGAGCAGGCTACGAAACGTGGCGCGCCGATCTACGGTGAAGTGCTCGGCTACGGCACGACGGCCGACGCTTATCGGATCACCGACATCCCGCCAGACGGGCACGGTGGGATCGCCGCGATGCGAATGGCGATCGCCGACGCCGGATTGACGCCCCAGCAAATCGGGTATGTCAACGCCCACGGCACCAGTACGCAGGTCAACGACAAGGTCGAAACGCTGGTCTGCAAGGAGGTCTTCGGCGAACATGCGATGAAGGTTCCGGTCAGCAGCACCAAAAGCATGATGGGGCATCTGATCGCCGCGGCCGGTGTGACCGAGATGATCGTCTGCCTACTGGCGATCCGCGACGGCGTGTTGCCGCCGACGATCAACTACGAAAACCCCGACCCGAATTGCGACTTGGATTACGTTCCCAACGTCGCCCGACCGTCCAAGTTCGATTACGCGGTCAACAACAGTTTCGGCTTCGGTGGCCAAAACGTGTCGCTCTGCGTCGGCAGATTCTAAGCAATATCCGAGGTGAATCATGTCGACCGCTAAGAACGTTCTCGGAACCGAACTGGTCCCCTGTGGGACCGATCCGATGACCGGCTTTTACCGAGACGGGTGTTGCCAGACCGGCGCCTCCGACGCCGGAGTGCATGTCGTTTGCGCCGTGATGACCGACGAGTTCCTCCACTTCAGCCAGGCCCGTGGGAACGATCTGTCCACTCCCAATCCGGCGTTCCAGTTCCCTGGACTCAAGGCCGGCGATCGCTGGTGTCTCTGTGCCGGACGTTGGAAAGAGGCTTACGATGCCGGTGTCGCTCCACCGGTAGTCCTTTCGGCAACTCATGTCTCGGCGATCGAGTTCGCCAACCTGGAAGAATTGGCCGAACATGCGGTGCCGGAATAATCGACCGGACCAGCGATCATTCGTAGTCCCATTTCGTGATCCAAGGGTCTTCCATCTCCCGCTGAAACCGCTTGAGCTTTTCCTGGTATTGCCGCAAAAGTTCTCGGTGTCCCGAGCTCTCCGCTAAATTGGTCGTCTCCTCGGGATCATTACGGATGTCGTAAAGTTCGAACCGGGGGCGGTGGATGTACTCGCCGACCGTCTTCTGTCCGTAGGGTGCGTCGGGGCCTTGGCGAAACTGAGCTTGCCAACTCGATGCGGCCCAAAGGTCGGAAGCGAACGGATAGGGCAAGCCATGGGCGATATTCCAAATCAGCTTGTACGAATCGTCACGGACGACTCGCATCGGGTAGTACATTTGGATCTCGTGGAAGGTGTGTGACGCGAAAATCGTGTCCCAGTGGTCGGCATCGGGATCGGCCAAGGCGTGCAGCCACGAACGACCGTGATAATGGTCGAACGGCTTTCCGCCGTTCGGGTTCCCCCTCGGGACGCGGCCCCGCTGCGGATCAGGTTGCGGCTTTTCGGCGGACTCGTCGGCGAATCGGATCGGCGCGTTCCCGGCTTCGTTCAGCCCACCGGCGTAATCGATCAATGTCGGTGTGATGTCGATGTGGCTGATCAACGCCTCACTGGCAAAGCCGCGGCGAGGTTGGTAGGGATCACGGACCACCATCGGGACCCGCAAACCGCCTTCGTAAACCGTCGTCTTACCGCCCGAAAACGCCATCCCGTGGTCGGATGTGAAGACCAACAGCGTCTTGTCGTAGAGGTCGGACTCGCGGAGGATTTCGACCAGTCTGGCGACTCCGGCGTCGATTCGAGCGCATGACTGGTAGTACTGGGCGAGTTCTTCACGCGTCTCTGCCGTATCGGGCAGGAACGACGGGATCGGGACTTCCGCAGGATCGAAAAAGACCTCGGTCACGCCGGGATGACTGGCGTTGTCGGGACGGTTGCCGAACAGGTCGGGCTTGAGTTCGAGTTCGCTGGTTTGATCGACACCACCACCGCGATGCGGGTCGGCTGTGGCAAAGTAGAGAAAAAAGGGACGATCGTCTGCGGCGGTGATGAATTCACGCGCCTGCTCGGCCATCTGGACAGCATTGCGGACGTTGCCGGTGAGGTAGGTCTGATAGCGATAGACATGCTCGGGGCCGACGTGGTATTTACCGATATGTCCGGTGCGATAGCCGAGTTCCCCCAGCACATTAGGCAAACTGAGCCGTTTGACGTCTTCGAAGGTCAGGAACTTGTGGAAATGGTGCTCGTGACCGAACTGACCGTTGCGGTGATTGTGCAATCCAGACATCACGACGCTACGACTGGCACTGCACGACGCCGTCGTCGCGAAAGCCTGATTGAAAATCACGCCGTCGGCGGCGAGTTGATCGACGGCCGGAGAATGCGCCACCGGGTCGCCGTAGCAGCCGAGCGTCGGGCTCTCGTCATCGGTGATGATGAAAATGATGTTTCGCTCCGCCGCCACCGCCGATTCGAGCAAGTCGACCGGGGCAGCAGACACCATCGCCAGGAGGGCGAATGCGACAGAAATTCTCGGCACAATGGGCTCCTTCGAGAAAGCGGTTGGGATGGCGTCCGGTCAATGGCGACCGATCTCCCTTCGACGTCGGCATTATAGCTCGATCACCACCCAACCCGCAGCGCCATCGCCGCCAGGCCGCTCGGTCGGTGCCCGCTGTCCGATTCCGGCTTGACCACAAGTTCGATTGTAGCGATCGGTGCGATCATGCCGATCACAAGCTCGTGGGGGCGGACCGCCGGCAACCCGGTGAGTGACCGACAACCCGGAGAGAGACGGCCAACTTCTCGGGGTCACCGACGACGAAACGACAATCCCATTCCCAATCAGACCAGACCACGATGACTCAGCCCCGGCAAATCGAAAACGCACGTCCCTTCCCGGCACTACCGAGCACTGCCCGCTTCCAGGGGATCGGTCCGATCGAGGATGCCCGGTTGCGGATCGAGCGGATGATTCAGAAAGGCGAGGCGTTGGGGGTCGTGATCGGTCCCCCCGGAACCGGCAAGTCGCTGCTGAGTCTGAAGCTCGCCGCATCGCATCGGCAATCGCACACGATCGTGTCGCTCGGCGAGCTTCGCGTCAGCAGTCGTCATGGCTTGATCCAACAGGTGCTGTTCCACCTCGGCAAACCCCAACAGATGCTCGATGAGGATTCGCTCCATCTGGCGTTGATCGAAACGTTGCGATCAACCGGTGATGATCCCCGGACGCTGCTGCTGATCATTGACGAGGCGCAGATGCTCGGCAGTGACCTGCTCGATCAAGTTCGGATGCTAACGAACCTGGTCCGTGACGGTCGGCCTTGGGTCCAAACGGTACTGCTCGGCGGTCCCCGGTTGGACGATGCGTTGGTAGACCCGCAACTCGAATCGCTCGCCCAGCGGATTACCGCCCGTTGCTATCTGCACCCGTTCAACCACGACGAGACGAATCGCTACATCCGGGACGCCGCAGCAGCGTTGCCGATCACGATCGATGACCAAGCGATCGCCGCGGTCCATCATGCCAGCGGCGGAATCCCACGGCTGATCAACCAATTGATGGACCGGGCGCTCGAATTCATCGCGACGCGGCCCGGGCAAGTCATCGATGCCCACGTCGTTCAAGCGGCTTGGTCGGACCTGCAACAATTGCCCAGCCCAGTAGTCGATGCAGATCTGCGTCCGCTTGGTCACGCGATCGAATTCGCCGAACTCGACGACGACGCCAACACCGCAGAGCCGGACATCGTATCGCGACAGGTCGCGAACACGGTGAACACGGTCGAGCAGCGGCCTGCCGAGTCTGCCGAGCCGGCCGAAGTAGCGGCCGATACGGGCGGATTCGAAGTGGGCTCGAGTGAGTCCGGCTATGCCGATATGCAAGCGATTCTCGACGCGACCGCGGTCGAATCGCTGGTCTTCGAGGAGACCGCTACGGCGACCGAGCTGTTCGGCGAAGGGTTCGACGAGGAGACTTCGATCGAAGTCTGTGCGGCCGGATCGATGAGCGATTTCGTCCGCTGGCCCATCGACGACGACGACGTCGCCGTTCGGTCGGCAACCGGTGACGAACAGGACGTTCACGACCAAATCCGTGAACTCGCCGCGACCGCCAACGCGGCGTTGGCGGCGGGCAGTACCGAAACGTCGTCAACCGCG
Source organism: Planctomycetaceae bacterium (assembly GCA_007127095.1). GTDB lineage: Bacteria > Planctomycetota > Planctomycetia > Pirellulales > Pirellulaceae > UBA6163. The sequence continues at coordinate 10,509 of SKZY01000247.1, read as the reverse complement.
GTGCAGCTCAGCGACACATCGTTTGATCTGCCCGCCGCGCTGGCCGGCCCGTTGGCGGTGGTGGTACCATCCGACGAGGAGTCGGATCGAATCGATGACCGCGATCTGTTGGTAATCGAAGAAGACCTGACATCGGCGGCGGAGCCACCTCGTCGCAGTTTCGTCGCCACGGGCGGGATGCGGCAACCGGAACAAGACATTGACCAGCGTTTTCAAAACCTTTTCTTGCGGCTGCGTGGCCGCGATTGAGACAGCCATGCCGACGAGCGAAACAATGGCCGAACTCGAATCGCTGGTTGCCGCCCTTTGCGAGCTGGAATCTCGGCAGGGGGTGACGCCGGTGTTGGTCAGCGATCCTCGCCTCGTCTTGGCCGATGACTTTTACGTGACACTCTGTCGCTGCGCCGCCCAGCGGTCGGGGCGCCGAGTCCGCTTGGACCTGTTGCCCGGGCACCGGTTGGCGGTGATCGATAGCGTCGCCGGAAAAATCGGCCGTTGGTTCTCTCAACCGTGGTTGCCACCTCCGGTCGCCTCGGTCCTCAATATCCTCGGACGCAAGCGGATCTTGCGACGATTGGCGAACCGGTTGCCCCGGGAAGCCCGGATCGAAGCGACCGTGTCGGTATCGAGACCGGGAGGCCCGCTGCGAGAATTGGTGATCGGGTTGGCCGGGTCCGATGATGAATTGCCCCGCTTCGCACTCGCCGTCTGGCTCGGGACGAAGCCATCGCTGCCGACCGTCTGCTGAGGATTTTCGCCGTGGATTCCGATCCGCTACCGACCACTTCGCCCGTCGATCCGGCGCCGCCTCTTCGTGTCCTCGTCGCGGTCTGTACCTACAACGAAATCGAAAACCTACCCGAGTTGACCGAGCGGATCACGGCCTCGCTGCCACAGGCTGACATGCTTGTCGTCGACGACGATTCACCTGACGGCAGTGGACATTGGGCGCTCGATCAGGCGACCCGCGATCCTCGTATCCGGGTCATCATTCGCGAAAAACAACGGGGGCTGGGCACCGCGATCCGGCAGGCTTTTCTGTTCGCGATCGAACAACAGTATGACTACCTGTTGAACCTCGATGGTGACCTGAGCCACCATCCGGAAACCATGCCCGAGTTGTTAGCCGTGGCGACCGGCGATCCGCAGTTCGACGTCGTCGTCGGTTCTCGGTATTGTCCCGGCGGTTCGATCCGGGGCTGGCCCTGGCGGCGGCGAGTGATGAGCCGCACGGTCAACCGCTTCGCGGTCAGCGTGTTGCGGCTGCCGATTTCTGACTGCAGCGGTTCCTACCGTTGTTATCGCGTCGCCAAATTGGCCGAGATCGCCCCGGCGACGCTAGAAAGCGAAGGCTATTCGATCCTCGAAGAAGTGCTGGTTCGTTTGCGATCCGTCGGGGCGACGATGGCCGAAGTCCCGATCGAATTTACCGACCGCCAGCGGGGTTCCAGCAAGCTGACCTTCGCCGAAGCGATCCGCTCGGCGAAGCAGTTACTGTCTCTGATCAAGTTTCCGTCCAACTCAACCCGAGATCAAGCATGAACCGCGTTAATCGAGTCTCCGTGATCATCGAGATGGAAAATGCCAGGACACTCTGTTGGGGGAGTGTCGGACGATTATTTGCCGAGTTGGCGCCGCAGATCGAAGCCTACCGTGAGCTTCGCGGAGATGGCTTCGCAGCCGAGGTGATAATTGTCTGCGAAGGAACCGCGGAAGACGCGGAAGAACTTTCCGACGCGATTCGGTCAGCGTCTCCGGAATTGGCCACGGCATCGGATCTGTCGTTCGAATCGGTTCCAGGCGGCAGGTACTTTGAACTTAAGAATCGTGGGATCCGAGCCAGCACCGGCGATGTCGTCATTCTGCTCGACTCCGACACCGTACCCGAGATGAATTGGTTAAGTTCCTTGTTGGCACCGTTTGAAGCGGGTGAAGCCGTCGTCGTCAACGGTCATACGCATCTCGGCCACGACAGTTTTTTGTCGAGGACGTTGGCATTGACTTGGTGCTTTCCGCTCAGGGATCACGACGCACGATTCGCTAATCGTCGGGCGCTCAACGCGAACAACTGCGCTTTCGCGGGCGACTGGATTCGCCGCCAACCGTTCACGATCGATAACGGCTTCAAGGTCAGCTGCTCCGAGTTGATGAATCGTTTTTTTGCGTCGGGCGGCGAAATGGTGCGCGTTCCGGCCTACGCCCAACACGCTCCCTTGGCCGGCTGGCGTTTTCTGGCCTGGCGAGCGGCGGTCACCGGCCGTGATGCCGACCGCAAAACCCATCGCTTCAAAAATGCCTCCCGATCAGAGCGTTTCATCGCGGCACTCAAGTTCTGGCTCAAGATGGAACTGCGAGTTCTTCGTAGAGTGCTCGGTCACTGGCGAAAGGTCGAGATGCCGGTTTGGGAACTACCAGCCGCCCTCTCTGTTGGTTTCGCGTTCTATCTGATCTCCCTGGCCAACCAACTCGCCGCGACATTTGGCTTCACGAGCGACCAGCCCGAAGATATTCCTGCCTACGCGGAGCATCATTGAAATGAATCGGACTGTTCCCATTTCCGTGATTACGCCGACTCATAATCGTCGGTGTTCGCTCAGCCGTGCGATTCGCAGCGTCCAAGAGCAAACATTCACCGATTACGAACACCTAATCATCGACGACGCATCGAGCGATGGGACCGAAGAACTCGTCGCGTCATTCGGCGATTCGCGGATTCGGTACCTGCGATTGGAACGCTGGAGTGGCGCCAATGTGGCTCGCAACACCGGCATCGCCCAGGCCCGAGCCCCTTGGCTTTCGTTTTTGGATTCTGACGATACCTATCTGCCGCAGCGGCTCGAACGGATCGCCCAGCGAATCGATACCGGACCGGCTGCTCCCTTGTTCATCAGCTCGTTCACAACCGTCAAACGCGATCAGAACCGACTGGCGATCAATCCGGATCGAATCCTTTCGGGGGTTGACCTACAGCGGGCGTTGATGCTTCACTGCGTCTGTATCGCAGGTTCAGGGATCACGGTCCGAAAGGACGCGATCGTCGAATCGGGTGGCTTCCATCCGCTGCTGATGAGGCTGCAAGACCGGGAAGCGTTGCTCCGACTGGCGACACGGTGCCAGGCACAACTTCTTGGCGAAGTCGACTGGCTCAAATACGTCTCACCCGATTCGATCTCCGCACCGAGACGCGGCTATGTCGAATCGTTGGCGGCGTTGGTGGAAGTCTATCCGGAACTCGGCGAGCGACACCGCAGATTGATCGGATTTCAGCTCGCCCGCCATCTGCTCAAGGACTTGATCGGCGGAAGACTCGGGTTGTTGCGAGAATCGCTGCGAAGCAATCGCGATCAGCCGAGTCTGCGATTTACGGTCCGCCAATTGTTGAGCGATTATCGGTTCGGCCAACACGAGCGGAAACGATTCTGGCAAGAGCTGCAAGCTTGCTGATTGCCCGCCGTCGATGGCGCTAGGCTGCCCGGTTTTCGCTGCGGCATTCGTCATTCCAATCGTCAGCCAACCAAGGGGCGGGCAGGGTCGATCGCAGCCAACCGCCACGATGACCGGCCAACGCTTCGTGCGGGTTCGGATGCCCGTGGAATACCAGGACGCGACAATCGCGAGGGCGGACAGGAGCACGAAAATGGTTCAGCGGAAACCGTGGCCGGCAACTCCGCTTGAAGCTTTGTGTCCAGCTCTCCGGCCAAAATTCGGTGCAATCGCGGAGCACGTGACTGACGTACTGCTGCTCGATCCGAAACGAGTCCAACGCGTGACCCTGATTGATCTCGAAGTGGGTATAGACCTTGGCATGTTCGGCCAAGTTGTAGCGAAAGACCGAAGTGTTACCGACTTTGCCGTCGCGTCCCGGCATCCAGCCACGCCGTTTCTCTAACCAATCTTGGATCACACAGAACTTGCCCGGGGCGTAGGCGAACAGGTCATCGAGTGACCCACTGATCACGACATCGAGGTCGAGGAACAGGGTATCGCCCCGAAGGTCTGCCAAGCCAGGTTGAAACAACCCGACCTTCCGCCATGTCTCTCCGCCACGCCGGGCATCGAACTCCGATTCATCGAACGAGGTAACCGGCAACGGATGGATTTCGACGTCGCGATCGATCCCGGTCGCGTCATCCGTCAGTGCGATGAACCGCAGCGGCCCACTGAGATGACGTCGCACGCCGTAATAAAGACGGTTGACATACTCGCTGCCATAGCGGGTGCCCCACTTAATACAAACCACGTTTTTTGTCATTCAACCGCCTCCGCTTGCCACTGGCCCCATTCGTTTTTGACCGGATTGGGTGATGACAAATTCGGGGCCGGCGAGTCAATCTCGCTTCCGCAAAATCACGTCGCCGTCGGCTCGATCCCCGGCGGTTGCGAGTCCGACTGTGGTAGGCCCGACTGTGGCAGGCCCGACTGTGGCAGGCTCGGTTGTTGCTGGCTGGCACAGTGCCAGGCCCCCAAACCCCAAGCGAAATCGAACGCATCGATGCCGATCAGCTGATGGGTGGGCAACAGGTCGGCGAGCAGTTCCAACGCGGCCTGGTCGGTCCGCTGATTGCGGAAGGTCGGCACCAGCACAGCGCGGTCGCCCAAGAACAAAAAATTGCAGTAACTTTCCGGGACTCGAGCGGAACCGATCCGTCTTGCCGGAGGCGTCGGCAGGCGGTGAATCGTCACCCGAGGCGTGGTTTGTCCGGCCCAGGCGAGTAGCTGCTGATAATTGCGTTCCAAGCCTGGGTGGTTGGGGTCGTCGACATCGTCGGTGACGGCGCAGACGACATGTCGCGTGCCGACGAATCGGGCCAATTGGTCGATATGCCCGTCGGTATCGTCGCCCTCCAGACCGCCACCATCGATCCAGACGACTTCGGTAGCCCCTAGCCGCCGGTAAAGCTCACCGGCGATCCGCCGGCGACTCCAACCCCGGTTTCGGGTCTTGGTCTCGACACAACTCGGCGTGGTCAACAACCGTCCCGCGCCATCGCCCTCAATCGCACCGCCTTCGAGCCCCATTTCGCTCGACTCACACTCGATCCCGGTGATCCGACAAATCTCCTTGGCGGCGGCCGCGTCGTCATCCCAAGGCGGGTATTTGCCTCCCCATGCATTGAATCGCCAATCGATGCCGACCAGTCGATCGTCGTCAGTGACGAATGTCGGCCCGTAATCGCGGATCCAGCAATCGTTCGTCCGCACGGGAAGGATCTCAATCCGGTCCGAACGACCGAGACATCGCTTTGCCGCGTCGGCCGACTCACCATCAGCCAACATCCGTACCGGCACGAATTGGCAGGCCGCCCGCACCATCTTCGCAAAGGCGTTGGGGATCACTGTGTAATGACCCGGCCAGGTGCCACGATTATGCGGCCAACTCAACCACAGCGTCGATTGCGGTTCCCACTCGGCCGGCCAGCGTCGCCCGGTCACGGTTCGGACCGCTTCGTCCGTTGCTGCTTGAACAGCCAAGCGAAAAAATCGTCTCGAGCGAAGGTACGTGTCCAGACGTTGTGTGGGCCGCCTTCGTATTCGGTATAGAGCGCCACCGGTTCGTGATCGGCGTCCTGCAAAGCCTTGATCATCTCACGCGATCGCGCGACCGGGACCGCACGATCGTCGGACCCGTGGAAGGCCCAGATCGGCAGTCCTTGATAGCGGTCAGCCCAACCGGGATCACCGCCGCCACAGATCGGTGCGATGGCGGCGAACAACTCCTTGGCCTGGGCACCGGCATACCAAGTCCCATAGCCGCCCATCGACAAACCGGTGACATAAATCCGTGACGGGTCGACTCGCCCGGCATCGATCCAGGTCTTGATCATCCCCACAGCTGCGGCAAAGGCGGGCGAAGCGGTTTCGGGAAACGTCCCCACCCCGCCGCTGTCACCCCAGTCGACATCGACCCACTTTTCGCCGCTGGGAACTTGGGGGACGAGCACGAAACAGGGATACTCGGCCTGTCGCTCCGCACTCGCGAACTCAGTCGCACCGTGGACGAGTTGGGCGGCGTTGTCGTCGCCCCGTTCACCCGCACCGTGCAGCAACAGTACCAACGGGTACTGCGTTGTCGCATCGCTTCGATACCCGGCTGGGAAACTGAGCCGGTAACGATGCTGAACTCCCTCGGCATCGGTGTAGGTCTGCTCGGTGTAGGCAGCCAAAGGAGAGTCCGACGAGGGTGATTCCGCCGGTTTATCGGCGGCTTCGACCCGCGAGCTGAGCAGACCGCCGGCCAGTCCGACCCAAACGACCATCAACGCCAAATATCCGAGCTCACGTCGCATTTCGAGGACTCATTCAAAGGCAGGAACGTTGAACCCGAAGGCGAGGTTGATCCGATCTCGGACCACGCTTGGGCTACCGATCAACTCGCAGCACCACCGGAACAGGGACCACCGCGACAAGGACTTGCAGACTCCGAAAACGACTCCGCCGGCCCCAATTTCACTCCAACTGGATTTCTTCTTTTACTTTTTGAATGAAATGCGGGCTCTTGCCGCCTTTGCTCAATTCCTCAGCCCGGGCGGCGGCCTCATCCTTCTGATCGAACTCAAACACCGCAACCCGTTTGAGGTTTTGGCTAAAAACGCCCCAGTAAAGCTTTTTACGGACGTCTTCGACAACTTTGGCCTTGCGAGTCGTGGCCGTCTTCCGCTTCGTCGCCTTCTTCGCCGGTGCGGCGGCTTCTCGGGCGGCTGCCGCTTCGATTTCAGCGGCTTTGTCTTTTCGGCTGACGACCTTACGGGCCATGGTTCGGAGCTGGGGTTGGAGGGGGAAACATCGATCTTGGCTGAGTATAGTTTAGACGACCCGGCGTTTCTTCACTACGGGGGAGTGACCGCCACGCTTCGCCGATTCAGCCCTCAAAATCGGCCCGTCTCGTCCCCAAAGCTGGCATCCCACCGTACTCCCCCCTGTCCCCCCCTGGGTCAGTTCGGAAAGTTTGAGTTAGACTTACCGCACTATGGCACTGATCATCCTCCGCTGTCTGTTCTTGCTCTGCGCCGGTGGGGCGTCGGCGATCATCAACGCTTCGCTGCCCGACGGGACCGCCTCGCACGTCCCGTGGTCGGTGTTCGTCTCTGTGATGGGCGCTTCGATCCTAGCTATTGTGGGCGACATATATGCCCCCCGCAAAAAGATCGATGTGATCTCCGCGGTCTATTTCGGGCTGTTGGTCGGCGTCTTGCTGACCTACATCCTTAGTATCGCCGCGGCCCCTCTATTGGAGCGTAGCGTCAACGCCGGGGCGATCATCTTGGTGACGGCTGTGATCGCCTGTTACGTTTGCATCAGTGTCCTGTTGCAAACCAAAGATGACTTTCGTTTCCTGATCCCGTATGTCGAGTTCGTCCGAGACGCGAAGGGCTTCAAGCCGCTGATCCTCGATACCAGCGTGATCATCGACGGTCGGATCGAGGACCTATTGGCGACTCAGGTTTTCGATAATCAACTCGTTTTGCCACGGTTCGCGCTGGCGGAGCTGCAAACGATCGCCGACAGCAGCGACAAACTACGTCGCCAACGCGGGCGGCGGGGCCTCGATATCCTCAACCGCTTGCGGGCCGATCCGAAGGTCGATTTGCAAATTTTTGACCGCGACTTGCCCGAGTTTGCCGGTCATCCGGTCGACATGAAGCTGGTCCTGTTGGCGAAGCATTTAGAAGGGAAAGTCGTTACCGGCGATTTCAACCTGAATCAGGTCGCGCAAATCCATAACGTTCCGGTGATCAACCTGAACGAGATCTCCAACGCCCTCAAACCACGACTGCTTCCCGGCGAGGGGTTCCACACAAAAATCATCAAGCCCGGCGAGGGTGCCGACCAGGGTGTCGGCTACCTCGATGACGGCACGATGGTGGTCGTCGAGGGGGCCCGCCATCAGATCGGTCGTGAACTGCCCGTGATCGTAACCAGCATCCTGCAGACGAATGCCGGGCGGATGATCTTTGCCAAGTACGAACCCTGACCGATTTTTCTAAACCAGTGTGCGAGAAAAAGTGACTGACACTTTTTCTGCTCAATCCTAACCGCCGAGCTTCCCAGCTGTGTTGGCTACCCGCGTGATCCCGTGCCTCGATGTTCGCGAAGGCAGGGTGGTCAAAGGCACGAACTTTGTCAATCTCCGAGATGCCGGTGACCCGGTCGAGGTGGCCCGACGGTACCAACTCGAAGGTGCCGACGAGTTGGTCTTTTTGGACATCACCGCCAGCCACGAGGGACGCGACATCATGCACGATGTCGTCCGTCGCTGTGCTGAACAGGTCTTCATGCCGCTGACCGTCGGGGGCGGTGTCCGTTCCATCGAAGACATCCGCGGCTTGCTGGCCGCCGGTTGCGACAAGGTTTCGATCAACTCCGCCGCCTGCAAAGATCCCGGCTTCATCCGCCGCGCGGCGGACCGCTTCGGTAGCCAATGCATTGTCGTCAACATCGATCCCAAGCGAGTGATTCGCGAAGGCCAAGAGGTTTGGGAAGTCCACATCAACGGCGGACGAATTTCGACCGGGCTCGAAGCGGTCGCTTGGGCTGCCGAGGTCGAGCGACTGGGCGCCGGCGAGATCATGCTGACCAGCATGGATGCTGATGGAACCTGTGACGGTTATGACCTGCCGATGACGGCCGCTGTCAGCGCCGCGGTGTCGATCCCCGTAGTCGCCAGCGGCGGGGCGGGGAACCTACAGCACCTCGTCGATGCCGTGAAGATCGGCAAGGCCGACGCCGTGCTGGCGGCGAGCATCTTTCACTTCGGCCAGTTCACGATCGAGCAAGCCAAACGGTTCATGGATCAGGCTGGGGTGCCGGTCCGGTTGCCGACGTCGACCAGCGGATGTCTCCCCGACGCAACCGTACCTCCCATTTCTTGATGTCGCTCGAACGGCGGGCCGCCGACTCGACCTCCGGGCGAAAGTTCATCACCGTGCCGGTGATCCGGCGGAGGTTCTCCGAGGCCAACACCCGGACCGTCATATTCGAGTCATCGAGCGCTTTGACCAGTACCTCGTCGGCACCCGCCGCCAGGTCTTGATCGGAGTACAACCACAACATCCGATAAATCAGTTCGGCTTGAGCGCCGTCCATCTGACGGATCGCCCGGGAGACCGCAGCAGCCGATTCGGGGCCGCGATCAATCGCTTTCACCATCGCAGCAAAATGCTCGGGCCAATACGACTTTTGAGCCGGTTGGCTGAAAACCCCCTCGGTGCCGAAATAGACATCGAAACGATCGAGCAACAGCATCGTCCGGGCCGCCAAGCCGCTGACCTCCGCACGGCGAAACTCCATCGCCTCTCGGAGCGACAATTCGATCGATTCATCCCCTCGAACCAGTTGCAGCAAGCCCTCGCGAGCCAACGATTCGAGCGAATCGACGGCTACAATCGGTTCCTCCAGCCAGCCTGGTACGTTCTCCAAATCGCCTAAGGAAACCTGATTATCGCCGCCCAGCGTCAACAATTGACCGGACTCGAGCACCACCTCAGGACGATTTCCCGACCGCCAGCTCGGTGCTCCCTGCACTGCTAGCACCCGCAAAACCGATCGGGTCAGCTGCGGGTTTTCGGGATTCGCCCCGGCAGGACGCTGTGACACGACCTCGAGCGCGGCGATGCTGTCTGGACTCGGCAGCGTCAACACACTGACCGTATCGGCAAAGCGGATCGTCAACCGGTTCGATTCTTCGACACCGCTGACAAGATAGCGACCAAACACGAGGTCAAGTTCCGCCGCTTGGCCCGGTGCCGGCATCAACCCTAACTTGGCCGGACCGACCAGCGTCAAATCGACCTGGCCGTGGAGCGATAAACGGTCTCTGTACAACGGTGGGCAAATCAATTCGCTCGCCGGTTCGACGACATCGTCCTGCCGACCGAGTACCCAAGCGTTGAGTTCCGGGTCACGGATCAAGAGCAACGATCCCTCGCCGGTGACGCGGATCGGCTCGACCTCCGCAGGAGGATCGGTCGGCAGCGGAGGATCGGTCGCGTCAACGGCTAACGCAGATTCCGCCGGTTCGGTGACGGCCGGCGATTCCGTCAGCTCGTTATCCGGCAGCGATTCGGCCGGCGGCGTGGCCGCAACGTCCGATTCGTCAACCGGATCGGACGGCGGCATCGCCGCATCCGAAGCGGTTGCGTCGGAATCCGCGCCCCCACCCTCCTCGACCGCGTCGTCGGTGATGGTATTGCCCACCGACGAATCATCGGTCGACGGACTCGGTGGGACGACCGGACTTGGCGAACCGTCCGGTGCATCGGCCTGGTCGACAATTGGCGACGATTCGGGATCGGTGGAATCCTCAGAACCCGGGGCTTCCCGCGGCTCGGTCGCCGACTCCCGACCGTTCACGGCACTCGATCGGTCCGCTTCCGACAGCCAGCGATCCGAATCGCGAGTCTGTCGGTCCAACAACGGCGAAAAAGCCTTGGCCGCGACGAACAGGAAGGCGGCCAACAATCCCAGACTGACCAACCACGGCATCACTCGGGCGGGCCGCACTCGATAGTC
>SKZY01000355.1 GCA_007127095.1 Planctomycetaceae bacterium | reverse complement strand
TGGCCTGAGCCACTGCGGACGCACGGACCAGGACGGTAGCAGCCGAGTGCAGACAGTGGTGGCGGTAGCCTAGCCAAGGGCTCCCATCGCTTATGTTTGACCAGCACGGAGGGAGGGTAAGGTTTGCCACCGCTAGGCGGCGGGTAGCCCGATCATCCGTCGCCAGGCGCTCAGTTGGCCGATGTGCAACATCAGGTGGCCGCCGAGGTAAAAGCCGTGCATCGAGCCGATCGTGGCGAACTTGCCCCGCATCGCTTCGTTCGGATTGGCTTCATGGAACCGTCGGTCGGCGGCGGTCTGCAGCGTTTCGATCGCCAACCGGTGCGCGGCGAAGAACCGCTCGGTGATTTCGTCCATCGACGGATAAACGGTTCCGTCGGCGTCATCGACGCAGCGAGCCTTCGGATCGAACACCTTCACGAACGCTTCGCTGGGCACGATCGCCGCGGCGTCGCCGCCGAGTTGCTCGACGATCCGGCAGGGATAGAGGCTCAGGTGTCCCAGGATAAACGCCGGATGATTCGACTCGATCAGTCGATCTCCACAATCCGCGAGCCGGGCGAACCGATCGGGCGTGATTCCCTTCAACAGTCGTTCGGCATATCCCAAACCGAGACGTGCGGAATCGGCGATCATCGGGCCAATGTTGATATCGGTGACGTTTGACATGGAGGACCTCAGAAGCGGGAGTAAAGGTTGCCGAAATCGGACTCAGATCGTCGCTCAGCCGGTCGACTCGCCAGCGTCATTGGTCGGGGTCACGGCCCGCAGGACTTCCCGTTTACCGCCTGGCGGGCCAGCGACCTTGTGAACCAAGAAACCGCTGGCGGTCAACGCATCGCGGACCGGCCGACTGACGCAGTAACTGACCAAGGTTCCGCCCGGCCGGAGCAGTTGACGGAGTCCGCCAAAGACCTCGGGTTGCCACAATTGAGGCGACAATTCGGGACTGAACGGATCAAAGTAGACCGCATCGAAGCGACTCGAGCCAGGGCCGGATCGAGCAGCGCGGCCGGCTTCCGGACACCACTGGCAGGCGTCGGCAGAGATGATTTCCAGCGTCGCCCGGTCGATCCGTAGCCGCCGCGGTGACTGAGGATCGAGCGTTTCGAGCCAATCGAGATGGCGACCGACCAGGTCGGGATGCTGAACATGGCGTTCCCAGCCGAGTTGACGGATGACGGCCGCCGGCGGCAATCGGTTTTCCAGCCCGACGTAACGCAACTCTGCGCCGACAGCCAGCGCTGCCTCGGCGGTCATCAGCCACCCCAGCCCGGTCCCAAAACCGACTTCCAACACCTGGGTCGCCAATCCGCGAGCGAGCCGCTCGGCTACCCCGCTCATTTGCAAATAGACGTGTCGAGTCTCGGCGACCGCGCCACAACCGCTGTGCATCGCCTCAGCGGTTGCCGATTGGACTAACGTGGGGCTGCCGTCATCGGTCAACAAGACCCGCCAACGCGGGTCGACCGAATCGAAGCTGCGGCGGGTCGGGATCGGCACGACGGTCTCAAATCGCGGTCGCGTCGGCCATCATCGGCATCACGGCATCGATGATCCGTTTTCGGCTCGCCTCATCCAGCGGGCTGACCAAGGGGAACAGCGGCCCCGTGTCGGCGATCCCCGCTAGGCGGACCGCTTCGTGCAGTACCCGAATCGGATTGATCTCGTTCCGCAGGTCCTCCAGTGGCAGGAAATATTGTCGGATCGTTTCGGCTTCGTCGAGCCGACCGGCCTGGATCGCCCGCAGCATCTGCTGGCTCTTGGCCGGCGAGACACAGACACAGCCGCTGGTGAATCCGCCGACGCCGAACTGATCGAGGTGTTCGATCGCCGGCTGTTCACCGATCCCGCTGACCATCCGGGCGGCGGGAAAGACGTCCAGCAATTCGCGTAGGTAATCGTCGTCCGCGGGATCATCGCGAACCACCGCATACTTGATCCAGGAAATCACGCCGTCAGCCTCGAGCCGGCGGACGGTGTCGGCGGCCAGCCAGCGATCGAACTTGATATAGACCACCAATGGCCGACCGAGCCGTTCCGCCGCGTGGCGAATCCCGGTCGCGATCCCAGCGTCATCGGCGATGTCGCGTTGCGGCAGCACCATCGCCGTCGGGAACGCGAAATCGGCCAGCACATCCACTTGGTCCATCATCAGCCCGTAGGCAGGCCCCACCGATGGCACGACGCTGGTTTGTGCGTCGGTCAATTCGCTCAACAGACTCAGCAGTTCGGCATAACGACTCGGCCGGACGTGGTACAACAGCGCGTTGCCGCCGTAGAGCAGGTGAGTAACGCCACCGGAGGTGATGTGGCGGATGATTTTCGCATTTTCGTCGCGATCAAAGTCGCCGGCGGGGGTCACCGCCAATGGAGGTACGGCGATCACGCTGTCGCGGAGTCGCGCGGCATCGGGCAGTCGGCTATCCATGAATTCTCTCGTATGTGGCTACGACATCTCGACTGCCCCGACGGTCGGGGAGCGGCCGAAATCAGCGGCACATGATGCGTCGGATCGCATCACGGGTCGGAATAACTTACTCCAGTTTTTCTTCGGCCGCACTCTCCCTGAGATAGTTTGGTAGCAATCTCATCGGCGATACGTCGCTGTCACCACCGGCGATCCTGCGGGCCAACACCGCGACGTCGATGGCATGCGGCGACAGTGTGATCGGTTGGTGTCCGGCAGCAGACGCGGTCAGCTTGACCACCGCCGGTTCGGCGGCAAACACGCTATGCCGGTCGGCGATGTTTGACGATTCTTGGCCATCGACACCGGTCCGCCAGCGGGTTAGCGATGCGGTCCATTTCGCTACCGACCAGACCTGCGAGCGGCGGGCTAAGGTATCGGCATCCGCGGCAGCTTCCCACTCGTCACGTCGCCAGTGGGCGACGAACAATTGGCCTCGATAAGCGTTGATCGCGACGGTCGCCGCGGTACAGCGGGTGTCGGCCCGCCAGACTCCGCCCGCCAGAGTCGCCAAGGTATCGACCCCGATCAACCGACAACCGAGCCCGTAGGCCAACGCCTTGGCGGTCGTTACACCGATCCGCAGTCCGGTGAACGAACCGGGGCCGCTGGCGACCGCGACCAACCCGATCGGCTCGGCGCGGCGGCGACCGATCTCCAGGCACTCGGCGATCGCCCCGGCGAGTGAGACCGCGGTCCGCTCGCTCGCCGGCAGGTCGATCAGATGGGGCGGAGCCCCCGGTAATTCCAACAAAACCGAACCGACCCGGCCACTGGTTTCGATCGCGATCAGCCCGCACGACTGGCGCCAGCCGCAGTTTCGATCCCCACTCGCCTCAAGACGGTACTTTTCGTTCAACTTTCTCAGCCATGCCGACGGGTTTGCTGCTTCTGTTAGGTGTGCGGGAAACGAAAACTTGGTTAAACTTCCGACCAACGGTAATCGCCGCAGGAAGCCGCCGGCCGTGTCGCGTCCCGCAACGAATCTGCACGCTTTCCCATTGCCCCGAGTCGTCAGCCGTGAAAAAAGCCGTTATCAGTGACATCCACGGCAACCTGGAAGCGTTGCAGGCTGTCCTGAAGGATATCGAAAGCCAGCAGGCAGATGAACTGGTCTGTCTGGGTGATATTATCGGCTACGGTCCCAACCCCTGTGAATGTCTCGACCTGGTGATGCGGCGCGCCAAATGGACGATCCTGGGGAACCACGACCAAGCGGCACTGTTCGACCCCGACGGCTTCAACCCGGTCGCGTTGCGGGCGATCTACTGGACCCGTGACCGTCTCGACCAAGGCCCGGGCGGCAGCCAACAAATCAACCAACGTTGGGACTTCCTCGGCGAGTTGCCCCGCAGCCACTCCGACGGCGATTGGTTGTTCGTTCACGGTTCACCCCGCGATCCGACCAACGAGTACGTCTTTCCCGAGTACATCTTCCATCAAGCAAAAATGGAATCGCTGTTCTCGAAGGTGCAGAAGTACTGCTTCATGGGGCACACGCACTTGCCCGGTGTCTTCACCACTGCTTGCGAGTTCGTCCAGCCCGACGAATGCGACCACGTGTACAGGCTGTCGGGCGAAAAAGTGTTGGTGAACGTCGGCAGCGTCGGTCAACCGCGTGACGACGACAACCGCAGTTGCTACGTGATCATCGACGACGTCGCTGCCACCGTCACGTTTCGACGGGTCGAATACGACTTCAATGCCACCGCCGAAAAGATCTACGCCGAAGCCGAACTCGATAACATGCTTGGCGACCGCATCAAACACGGCCGCTGATTGGTTTCGCGGAGAGAATCAGCGACCGTCTCGAAGTCGATATCCGAGCATGTTATCGAGTTCCGGTTCGGCTTCGATCTCTCGCACGGTTCGCTCGACGTCGTAAGGCACACGACGGAACGAGATCGATAAGTCGTCCATGATCACATAGCAACTTCGCGGATCACCGTCGCGAGGTTGACCGACGCTGCCGACGTTGATCATCCATTTGCGATTTCGGTCAGCGAT
>SKZY01000086.1 GCA_007127095.1 Planctomycetaceae bacterium | reverse complement strand
CTTGACGGCTCTCCGCGGGGATCAGGTAGGTCGCGCCGATCTGGGCGGCGAAACGACCGCGGAATGCGGATGTCAGGGTCCCGCCGAGCAACCCGTCACCACGTTCGGTGCCGCCAGCAAAAACCGCGTAATCTCCGCCGGTCTGCGTGTTGCCCCGCAGGAACAGACGGTGTTGGCTGGTGGCTTCGAATGCAGCCAAGCCAGTGATCGAAGTGTTGCCATCGCGAAGCATGCCGTCGGATACCGAGCTGTTGGTCCCGATCATGAATTGATAGCCGAACTCGTAGCCGGCAGCGTTGTTCCAACTCAGTTCTCCCCGCACCTGGGCGAGATCGCTGGTGTACCACCAATCGTCGTGCTGGTAATCGACCACGGCACCGAACTGCAGCCCAAAATCGACTCGGCGAAAAAAGCCACCGGTCAAAAACAGCTGCTGACGACTCTCCTCGGTGAACGCCGCGCCAGACAGACTTGACTGCGTAGCCCGCAGCCCGAATTGTCCCGACACGTCGAGCGGGAGAACGCGGTTGAGTGAACGGCCGAAATTGAAACCCTCGTAGAAGCCAAAACTGCTCGATCCCGAACGGGCGCCATCTACCATCGGGTGATTGGCGGGACCGGTGAAGCCGTTGACACCACCGAAGAACTCCCATCGCCGCCAATCGAAGCGAGCTACCGGCAGGCACAGGTCGACACAGTCGCTGCAGCTACCGCTGGCACAGCCGTAGCCGTCACAGCCGACGTTCTCAAAGCCGCAGTCAGGTTCGAATCCGCAGTCGGCTTCGAACCCGCAACTCGTCTCGACGCCACAGCCGGGGTCGAAGCAATTCGGGTTGGCGCAGCGGCCAAACAATCTTCCTCGCGGTTCGACACCACAGGCCGCCTCTCCAAAATGCGATTGCCCCGAAACGCATTCGTCGCAATCACAGCCGCCTCCGATGTTCCGCACCGGTCGACCGGGGCGAACGACTCGGGGCTGCGGATAGGAAGCCTGTTCCACACGATTGGTCGGCGATGGGGAGCCGCCGCGGTTGACAGCGTCCATCGGTCCCGAGGAGACCTTGGCTGGTACCGAGGCAACCCGGTTCGGTTTGGTGGAGACCTTGGCTGGTTCGGGCGACGCTTGACGTGAACTGGAGGCCGTCTGCCGGACGCCCCCCTTGGGTACGAAGACCGTTGCAGCAGGCTCGGCGGCGGCCGGCCGGCGGGGCGCCGGGGCGGCTTGAGGCAATCGCACCTGCTGGTCGGCATACCGCAGTGAGTTCGACGGCGCCGCTGTCTGCCCGAGGGCGACCCCTGTCCCCAGGGTTGTGAGCGCCAGAGCGAATGCCAGCCATTCCCGGCAGCGAACAGGTTTGCGGTTGAACATGGTCCCGACTTTCCCAGCGGAGCGATCACACGACCGCACGCGGGAGCGGCGACCGTGATGCCGTGAATCGACACGAAAGATCTATCGGGCCGCTGCAACCGGAATCTTCAGAAAACTTTGACTAACCGGCAAAGTCGCACCTCTCTGTCGCGCCCGCTTGTGGACGCGACCGCATCAACTTGCGGGGTGCTGATAGGGGGCTCGGTAGGGCCGTTTCAGGATCGCATTGGCCTGTTCGGCGTCGACCGCCGTGTGCGTGTCGGGGTCGAAGGTGATCGAGCGGCCGAGGGCCAACGAGTTGTTGGCAAGGAAACAGGCGGCGCTGCTGATATGCCCTTGTTCGATGTCGGCGATCGGCCGCGTCCGACCGTCGATGGCGGCCAAAAAGTCTTGCATGTGTCCGCGGATAGCTGAGGCGACGGGCAATTCGAGTCGCCAATCCTGTTGGTCGCTCAGGTCGGTCGGAAACTTGTCGGTTTCGATCAGCGGTTCGCCGGAGAGGCGTTGGCCACGGCCGCGGGGGATGAACTCGTATTTCTGGACACTTAGCTTCAACGTCCCGCGGTCGCCGTAGATGATCGCGGCCCACGGGTACTGCGGATCGGGCGGGTCGCCCCAACTGCGGTGATTCCAAACAACGTTCAGTCCGTCGAACTCAAAAATCGCCGATTGGGTGTCGGTGATATTCGCCTTCGCATCGGTCTGAACGAAGACCCCGCCACTGGAACTGATCTGCCGAGGCCAACCGAGGTCGAGTTGCCAGCGGACCATGTCGAGCATGTGGACGCACATATCACCGACGATGCCGTTGCCGTATTCCATGAACGCTCGCCAAGACCGAGGGTGGACGAGTTCGTTGTAGGGACGCAGCGGTGCCGGCCCGGTCCAGGCCTCGTAATCGAGGTGGGCCGGCGGGGCGGAATCGGGCGGATTGCCACCGGCACGCATGTGGTAGTAGCAGCAGATGTCGACGTGGGCAACGGTGCCCAGCAGCCCTTCGTCGATGACCCGCCGCTTGGCCTCGATCAGGTGAGGGGTACTACGGCGTTGCGTGCCGACCTGGACAACCCGCTCGGTTCGTCGGGCGGCATCGAGCATCGCCTTGCTTTCCAGCACATCGACGCCGGTCGGCTTTTGCACGTAGACATCGGCGCCTGCCTCGACCGCCGCGATCATCGGCAAGGCGTGCCAGTGATCGGGGGTAGCGATCAGGGCGATGTCGAGATCCTTTTCAGCCAGTAGTTCGCGGTAATCGGCATGTGTCCGCGGTCGCCGTTTCGATTCTTGCCGCGACGCGAACAGCCCGGCAGCCTCATCGACCATGTTTGAATCGACATCGCAGAGCGCCACGACCTCGACCGGTTCGACGTTCATCAATTGCAGCAGATCGCACTTGCCGTACCAACCGCAGCCGATCAACCCGACCCGTCGTCGGCGAGGCGTGTCGGCCGCATGGGAACGGGCGGCGACCGCCGAGATGAACGCTGCGGAACCGCCGAGGAAATTGCGTCGATCCATGGAACCATTCTCAGAAAGAGGGAGAAGAGTATTCAACTCACACGGTACATTGCCGGACCGCATCGGTCAGTCCGGCAATCGGATCGCCCTTGGCGATGAACTCGTGGGCGAAATAGCCATCGAACCCGGTGTCGGCGATCGCCTTGGCGATCGGCGGATAACAGAGTTCCTGCGTCCCGTCGAGTTCATTGCGGCCGGGGTTTCCGGCGGTGTGATAATGCCCGTAATACCGATGATTTTCGCGAATCGTGCGAATCACGTCGCCTTCCATGATCTGCATGTGATAGATGTCGTACAGCAGTTTGAAATGGTCACTGCCGAGGCGTTTGACCAGCTCGACGCCCCAGACCGAATTGTCACACATGTAATCGGGGTGATTGACTTTGCTGTTGAGCAGTTCCATGTTCAAGGTGACGCCGTTCTTCTCCGCGATCGGGACGATTTTGCGGAGCGCGTCGAGGCAGTGATCCATGCCGGTTTCGCGGTCGATCCCGCGGGCGTTACCCGAGAAACAGATCACATTTCGCCAGCCTTCGGCCGCCGTCGCCTCGATCGCCGTTTCGAGTTTCTTCAAGCACATCTCGTGGAACTGCGGGTCGCAAAGCCCATCGGTCAGCGGGTGAGATTGCACCATCGTGCAGATCAACCCGTGCTTTTTCAGAATCGGAAAGTCGGGCGGGTCGAGCAGGTCGATGCCGACCATCCCGAGCCCAGCCGCTTCGACGGCCAATTCCTCGACCGACAGCTTGGGAAAACACCACTTACAAACCGACTGGTTCAAGCGTCCCTGTTTGGCGTTCACGGGTTCGACTCCATTGGTATCTGCGACGGACGAATCGGCGGCGGTGGCACGACCGGCGAATGCGGTCAACGCGACGGCACCGGCCGCGGCGCCGGTGATCGCCGAACGGCGATCGACCCGCGTCGGGTTGGGTTGAGTGGACATGAGTTGAATGAGCCTGGGGATCAGATGGGTGACTGTCGATCAGTCGACATTGTCATCGTTGAACCAGGCAGACGCAACTTGCCACAGGATGAGAATCGGCGTGGTGGATTGCTCAGCCGCGGCCGATCAGCGAGCAGGTGCAATTCGCTGTGGCGACCCGTTTGCCGCGAGGGCCGTAGATGTCGCAGCGGACAAAGCCGATCCGCAATCCGCGCTCGATCACTTCGGCCTCGGCCCGGACGATGCCGGTCTTGACCGGCCGGATGAAGTTGATCTGCATGTCGATCGTCGAAAAGTCTTCGCCCTCAAGCAGGGTGCGGCCGAAGGCGATTCCCATCGCCGCATCGGCCAGCGCGGCGATCAATCCGCCGTGAACTCGCCCCATCGGGTTGTGATGGTGGTGAGAGCATTGCAGCGAGACAATGGCATGCCCCAGCGGGGTTGAGCCAGCTTCGACGCCTTCGCTGTCGGGCGGCGCGACTTGAAAACCGACCAGCCGCGAGATCGGCGCGTCGGCGAAGCGATCGTTCTCAGGGGAAGGCAATTCGGGGCTCGACTCGTGTCAGAAATGGGAGCCTAATAGACACACTGTAACCCGAAGTGAATGCCTTGCACGTGGTAGGTGCCGAAGCGGAGTTCGTCGTTGGG
>SKZY01000102.1 GCA_007127095.1 Planctomycetaceae bacterium | reverse complement strand
CGGTGACGGCGTCACCTGCGGCGGATCAGGTTCTTCGTCACGGCGCTCGATTCGGCGGGCGATCACGACGATTCCGATCGCGGCAACCGCGATCAGGGCGACGACCAGTGGGACGAGGTTGACGGTCCCGAGCCGCGTGGCCAGCGAGCCGACGAGCCCGCCGCCGACAATCCCTCCGACTCGCCCACCGGCATAGATGATCGGTAGGATCCGGTTCAATTCTGCACGGACGAAGAAGTCCTGCAGGAAGGTGCCGAAATGCATCAGGATCAGCGTCACCGCAACCTCGCGGGTGACAAACAGCATCCCTAGCGGCACGGCACCGCCTCGATAATGAAAGGTTGCCCAGGCGACGAGAAAAAGGACAGCGACGGCGACCAAAATCTGTCGGAAAATCGCTTCGGCGGCGACTCGGGTTGCCCGGGTCAGGTACCAGGCCATCATCACCAGGCTGAGTACCGCGGTCGCTGAGTACCAGGCTGGCAGACGGTCGGCGCCGATCCGGCTGGCGAACAACGATACCGAGACGGCATCGGCAATCGTCAGCGCCGTGAACAGCAGCAGGTAGACGACGAAGAACGGCGAGGCTCGGACGAACTGATCGGGCGTTAGGCCGAGCGATTTGGCGATCCGAGTCGCGATCATGCGGCTTTCAACGAGGTCATTCGTAGCTGGACCGATTCGGGGATTTCGCTCCAATCGGCATCACACGAACTGTCCATCCGTCGCTCCATTCGCGGGATTTCATCGATCGCGTGCAGGGTGTACTCGGTGGCCACGCGGCAGAGCTCGGCCATTTCGGCTGGCGTGATCCCGAGCACTTCGAGCGTCTGTTCGCTGCAGAGCGGCAACATGTACTCGGTACCGTCGGTTTGCTTGGTGACGGAGGAGTTGGTGATGTTGTTGATCAAATTGTCTCGGCCGGCGTTGGCCGCATCGAAGCATTGGTTGGCGACCTTGGCGATGGTCGGGCAAGCCTTTAACGACAATCCGTCGCGGTAGACGACGATCCGCAGTTCGTACTTGTGGCCATCGAGCCGGTGATCCTGCTGATCGATCACCGTGGCGTCGATGAACTCACAAACCGTGTAGGGGAACGCACCGCCGTCGGCCGCGTAGTACTCCTCGGTAACCAGCAGCGATTCGTCGATCCGGCTGATCACCGCAGCGGTCGATTCGTGGGGGTCGAGAAAAAACTCGATGCCATGACCGATTCCGGTGCCGTGCGGCTTGATCACGGGACGCCGGCCCATCGCCATCCACTGCAACACGGTGGAGATCAATTCGCTCCGCGTCGTTGCGTGAGCGTGATGAACACGATCGGGAAACGAGTCGCTGCTGCGGTGCGCCAAGTACTCGTCCAGCAACGAATAAGCGGCTCCTTTATCGCCACCGGCCAGGTAGGTGCCGTTGATCGGGGTGAACTGGTCGAGGTCGATTTCGCCCTTGAACTTGCCGATCAGGTTCAAACAGAAGCGGTCATTGACGGCTCCGACGACGCGGCGACCCGCCAGGTAGACGCCACCGTCGTCGCTGACGGTGCAGGCGTCCATCAATTCCTTGATGTAGCCGATCACGACGGTCGAAGCGCCGTCACGATAGGTCTGGATACCGCTGAGCAGACCGGTGAGGGTGACGATATCGGCCGACCCGCCGGCGTCGGCCATGCCAGCCTGCATCGCTTCGGCGAAGATCAGTTTTTCGTGCATCAGCTTATTGAGCCGCGGTGAAGCGTCGCATTCTTTACCCGAGACGGGTAACAGCAGCACCGTATCGGCTTCCCAGCAAGATTTGGCGACCCGGCGGAGGCTGGCCGCGACGGCGGATACCACGTGTTCGGGCATGTTCGACACGCCGCCGATGCCGGTGCCGTTGAGTTCGATGATGTGGAATTGAGCCCGACCGTCCTGTCGCGAGACCAAGATGTCGAGCGGGGCGACAACGAACGCGTCTTGTTGGGCAGCGCTGCGAAGCGGCACCGTGCTCGATTCCTGCCAGCTTTCGAGCAATTCGAGGTTTTGGGCGTTGCGGATTTGTGAACGGTTTTCGAGTTTGTGTCCCAACATCGGTGAGGCGGAGACGACGGTTTCGAAGCTGAGGCGGAACGGGTCATTCGTTGACATAATCAATTTCCTCATGAAATCGGTTGTAAGGCGGACTGCGGGATGATGTTCGAGCGGTTGGTCGACCACGGCCGGAAATCGTTTCCATTCGCAGCGATGTTTGCTCGATGACGTGAAGGAAAAGCAGATCGCGGACCAAACCGGCTAAAAACTTCGCACTGAAGCCGAGCCTCACATCCTAAATACTTGCCTTCAAAGCAGTTAATAAATATCACAGAAAGGCGACCGACCATCGGATGGCGGTCGCCGGGCGTGGTAACTCTTTCAAAATCGGCCGGTAAAGGTTTCAAAACCGCGGTTCACGACGGTTCGTCTTCGTCATCGATCAGCGGGATCGGCGGGTCTTCGGGAGCCCGTTTTCGCAATTTCCGCTGTAGGCTGCGACGGTGGATCCCGAGTCGTCGCGCCGCTTCCGAGATATTGCCGCCGCAATCACCGAGCACGCGGTGAATGTGTTCCCACTCGGTGCGGGCCAACGAGGGGGCGGGGAACTCGACGATCGCCTGCGGCGTGGCCGGCGAATCGCCGCGGATGAACGCGCCCAGGATGTCGTCGGCATCCGCGGGTTTGCTGAGAAAATTCACGGCGCCAGCGCGGACGGCATCGATCGAGGCGGGGATACTGCCGAAGCCGCTAAGCATGATCGCGCGTGTTTTGGGGCGAATTTGCAGCAATCGGGCGAGCAATTCGAGTCCGCTGCGGCCTGGCATCCGCAGGTCGAGTACGGCCAGATCGGTCGGTCGTCGTGAAAAGACATCGACCGCTTCATCGAAGTTGGCAGCGATTTCGACTCGAAAGCCACGTTGTTCGAAGGCCAGCGACAACCGCTCGCGGAGGATCAGTGTATCGTCGACGACCAGGATGCTGTCGGCACCGACGGCACGACTATCGAACACGATCGAACTACCCGAGCTCATGGTTCCCATCCGAAAAAGTGATTCTTGCTTCACCTTCCGAATGATAACCGCAGATGGCGTCGATCCGTTACCGGGCACCTGCCGAATCGGCGGCCCGCTGCGATCTCACGCCACAGTAGGTCACGATTTCCACCACGACCACCATGATGTTTGCGAATCATCCTGAGTGTCAGCGGTGACATTCGCGGGAGGCAGCGAGGCGGGGTCATTCGAATCGTCGGACCCATCTCGGTAATAGCTCCGCAGCGCGTCGGGCAGCGGATCGATCGCCAAATTACAGGCCAACATTTGTTGCTCCTTAGCCTGTCGCAAAATCGACACGCAATCGCCGTAATCGCCTCCGGTCGAAACGATCCCTGAGAGCAGCCCGCTGACCGTCGCCGGCACCGTCGCCCGGCGGTCTTGATCACCGGGACGGAAGCGGCTGATCCGCAGTTGTGTCGGATCGCCGTCGGCGGGACGGACCATCAATCCCGCCGGTCCCATCAGGAAGTCATTGACGGTGACCGCGGTATCGTCGCCGAAGACGGCGATTTCGGCGCGTTCGGCGAGCGAAACGGCGATAAAGGGCGGTCCCTCGGAAGCGATTTGGTAGAGATCGACACCGGGACCGAGTTTCGTCGGCCGGATCGCGATCTGTCCGTCGGAGCGGCGGCGAATCGACCGCAACGCACCGTAACGGGTTTCGATACTCGATTGGTTCAGCAACCGTTTCAAGGCATCGAGCGAACTGCTGCCCCCCATCCCCTCCAGCGCGAGCAATCCCGGATGGCGGAATGCGGGTTGATCGGTGATCGCTTCTTCGAGCGGTTCGATCGCTTCGTTGCGGTCGAGATAGGCGAGCGCTTCGGCGGCGTAGAAACGAATCTCTCGGTCGTTGCTCTGCAGGGCTTCGAGTAATGTCGGCACCGCTCGTTCCCCGAGTGCTTCGAGTTGCAGAGCCGCGTCGGCGGCCGTGGTCGGTTCAGACATCTGTCGCCCGAGGTCGACGAGTCGACGCTGCGTATCGGCCGACTCGCCGGCGGCGACGACCATTCTGACCACAGCCATCATCCGGTGCAGGTTGCGGCGGTAGCGAGGATGCACACTGATTTCGATGTAATCGTCCTCACGGGCGGTTGCGATACCGCCGCGGTTTTTCCCTTCGTAGAAGTAAAAACGCTGATTGATCGAATCGGCCAATTGTGCGGCGATCTTAACGTGTTGGTATTCGGGCCGAATCACCAGGCCGAGCTTGCGGCCTTGCTGCAACCGTCCACCACCGAGCACCAACCCTTCGAGTTTGAGGTTTTGGTCATCGCCACCTCGAATGCTCGCCCGGGTCAGGATTTGACCGGTACCGACGACCAACACGTCGCTTTTGCGGACGACGCCGGAGAGGGTTTGTTGCTGTCGCAGCCGGGTATCCATCAACCAACCGCCGTGCAGGTCGGCAGCGCCGGTCTGAGGCGGGCTGATAATCCGCAGGTCGATCGGGTCGCCACGCCGGACACCCGGCGGGATGATCGCTTGAACCCTTACCAGCGCCGTTTCGGGCCGTTCGAGGAACAGGTTGGGGTCGGGCACCTCGTGCTTTTTCATTTCGTCGACCAACTGATCGCGGAGTCCCGATGGCGGCACCGAACCGCCGGTACCGGCCAATCCGTTGATCGCCGCGACGCCCTCGACCGCGACGTAGTTGAGTCCATGAGAGACCGCGGCTTCACCGACCACCCCGGGGACTTCGGGCACTTTGAGCAGTTTTTCGAGCTTGGCATTCGACTCATCGGGGTCGCGCCAAGGGTTCATCACCCCACAACCGCCGGCCAAGGTTGCCACCGCAACGCTTAGCATCGCGGCCAGCCGTCGGGGCGAAGTCGACGCGGTGCCGCGGGCCGGTAGGTTGGTCGCGGTGAGCGGCAGCGAAGCACCCGAGTCGGGCCGTTTGAAGGTCATCACAATCCGTTACCATCCGTGGTGCGATCGCGTTATCCGCCGCTGCAGCCGGCGGGCTTCAGCAGGCGAGAAAGAAGGTGTCAGGTAGCTTTCGCCTCGACATACGAACTTTTCCTGGGCCGCGGCAAGTAGAAAACGCAAGGTTTTTACTTGCAGCGTTGCGATTTGCCGGGAAGGCCTGCTGCTTGAGCATCGGTATCTGCACAAGTCGCATCAACACCAGCAAAACAAAAGACACCCCCCACCAAGGAGTGAGGGTCAAATACCATCGCTCGACTGAATTAGGCCAGACCCTCCTGGAGGGAAGGCTGGATATTGTCGCTGAGACGGTTGGTGCTATTACGGAAATCGCTCAGCGGCTGACGCTGGCGGTCGCTAGGTTTTGCTCGCGGAGTCCGAGAATGTACTCTCCGGCGATGTTCATGACTTCGCGGTTGTAGTAGTAATCGCGATAGACCTCCTCGGCGGCCCGTTCGTCAACCAGGCTCTCTTTCTCTTCTTCCTTTTGGGCGTTGAGTTCTTTTCGTCGAGCGACGAAGTCTTCTTCGACCAGCGAAATCGTTTTCTCTTGTTTCTGCCTGACGTACAGCTCTTTGCGACGCAGCAGATCGATGAACTCTTTGTCCTCACCGACCCGCTCGGTCGATCGATCGCGAAGTCTTTCCAGCAAGTTTCCGGGGACCATGTTGTACTGATTGTGCGGGACCGCATCGACGGTGTCGTGAGGCAGTGCAAAATCGAGGTCCGATTCGCTGATATCCATCACCGAAGTGATCGACGGCAGAATGACGTCGGCGGCGACGCCGGACAGTTGAGTGCTGTCGCCGTCGGGCAGGTAGAACTGCTGAAGGGTAACTTTCAAGGCACCGAAGTTGGTGCGATTGTTTCGGAACATCTCACGACCGAGGTCCATTAATGTCTGTACGGTCCCTTTGCCGTGGGTCGCCGGGTCGCCGACGATGATGCCGCGGCCGTAATCCTTGATCGCGCCGGCGAGGATCTCGCTGGCGCTGGCCGATAGCTTGCTGGTCATAACCACCAACGGGCCATCCCAAGCGACACCGGGTTCGTCATCGGCATAATCTTGGACGCTGCCGTCACTGTCTTTGACCTGAACAACCGGCCCGCGGTCGATGAACAATCCGGTCAGGTTAATCGCTTCGGTCAGCGACCCACCACCGTTACGGCTAAGGTCCAAGACGACGCCGTCGACGTTCTGTTTGCGAAAGCCGTCGAGCAATCGGCGGACATCGCGGGTGCTGCTGCGGTAGTCAGCCGTCTTATTCCGAGCACCGTCCATATCGAGATAGAAGCTGGGCAGGTTGATGTAGCCGATCTTCAGTCGGTCGCCGGAGGGGAGTTCGTGGTCGAGCACTTTGCCCCGAGCCGCGCTGTCTTCCAACTGCACTTGGGCCCGAGTGATTTCGTAGATCTCGGTTTCGCCGGCACCGCCTTTTTTGACACCAAGCCGAACGATGGTCCCGGCCTTACCGCGGATCAGGCTGACGACCTGCTTGAGCGGCATTTCGATGATGTCGATCATCTCGCCCTCAGCATCCTGACCGACGCTGACGATGTGATCGTCTTCGCCCAACCGTCCGTCACGGTCGGCGGCACCGCCGGGGATCACATTGCTGACCACGGTGTAGCCATCTTTTTCGCGCAGCGCCGCTCCGATCCCCTCCAGATTCAAACGCATTTGGATCGTGAAATCGTTCAGCGTGCTGGGAGACATGTACGTCGTGTGCGGATCGTAGCCCATCGTGATCGCCGACAGGTAGAGTTCCAGGATCTCGTCCGAATCGATTTGGGCCCAACGGCGAGCGTAGCGACTGTAGCGGCGTTGCAGCTGTTCCCGGGCTTCCGCTTCCTCCTTACCGTCGTCCTTCAGGTCGAGCAGGTTGAACTTGAGTTGACGGCGCCAACGGTCGCGAGCTTCATCGGTGTTGCGGGCGTAGGTGGTCGAGTCGGGATCGGTGACGATCGTATCGGGTTGGGTAAAGTCGAAATCTTGGCCGAGCAATTCTTGAACCGTCACCAGGCGTTCGTTCACTCGGGTCAGGTAGCGGGTGAAGATTTGGTAAGCGGGTGAGAGGTCGCCGCTGAGCGTCAGGTCGTCGATCTTGTCGCGATATTTGGCGAACTCGTCGATATCCGACTGATAGAAGTAGAGCTTCATCGGGTCGAGCGACTTGAGGAAGATATCGAGCGCCCGCGAACTGATTTCGTCGTCGACCTTACGGCCGGAGATGTGGCGTTTGGGCAACAGTTGCATGACCATCCGAGCCACCAGGCTGTCCTGGTCACCCGGTTTCAACTTCGGCGGCGTGGCGATTTCTGGCCGCGTCGTCGGCACCTCGTTCTGCGGCGTCAAGACCTGAGGAACCAAGCGTTCCTGGGCCAGCGACGTGCCCGACAGGGCCCCTGTCGCCGACAGGACCAGCGTGATCATCAGGGCGATGGCGACCGCTGGCGACAGACGGAGACGGCGGGAACGTGAACCTGAAGATCGCATGCTGATGTCTACCGGCTTGAGTATTGACGAATGTGAAAGTCGCTCGGACGGACTGACGGACGGACTGACAGACGTGGGCCTGGCAACCAGTATAGCCATTGCGGCCAGCCGCCGCCTCGATTCCGACACGGACTGACACCGGACCGAGCAATCGTAGGGAAGCGTGCCGCGTGAATCAACGTCGATTTAACCGCCATTCTGGTCCGCGACCGGTGTCGACCCGACGGCGTTTCGCCGACGGTGCCGCCAAGCGGATGAGAAGGTCATCAGCAAGCAGACCCCGCTGAGCAACACCACCACCGCAAAGCCGACCGCGATCCCGGCTGGCATTTCCGCGACCGCTTCGTCAGCGAGCGTCCCGTCGGTAACGGCCTCGGGAAGCACGACGACGGCGACGACACTGAGAAAGTTATTGACGAAATGGCCGAGCATCGCCGGCCAGATCGAGCCGCCCGCCCAGGCGATCCAGCCGAGATAGACACCCAAGGCGAAGACCGCGGTCGAGTGGACCCAGTCCATGTGGAACGCGGCGAAGATGACCGAAGTGATCAAAATCCCGACTCCGGCGCCGCCGACGTGAACCAACCGTGTCTGCACGTAGCCACGAAAGACCAATTCCTCACAGATGCCCGGCGTGGCGCCGATCATCAGTGCCAACGGCCAGAGGTAACCGGCTTGACCGAGGTTGCGAAAAACGTCGGACATCTCCTCGAGTGTCTCGCTTTCACCCATCAACCCGCCGACGATCAGCGAAGAGATCATTCCGACCATCGGCGTGCCGAGGGCGGCGATCAGCCAGAGTCCCAGCGGCCAGTCGCCGCGGCGGAGTCCCAGCCGGGTCGCGAAGGGGACCGGTGAAGCGATCGCAGCGGCGAGAATCGGTAGCAGCATCCCGACTTGCGGCAACACGACCGTAATCGTCATTCCGAGCGGTGAGCGAAGGACCGCCGCGATCCGATCCTGGTCTCGCAATGCCTCCAATCCGTCGCTGCCTTCGACCACGAAGGTCGCCACCATGACCGCGAATAACGACGCCAACAGATAAACGCCGAACGAACCGGCGATCACCAACGGGATCGGCCAGACCCGCGTGGCTGAATCCGCGGTAGCGGATGATGGCCCGGCAGACTCGCTGGAGATGACTGGCAAAGTGGTCGCCTTGAAAATGACTAAAAAAGGTGTCAGGACTTTTTGGTGAACTCAGCGACCGCTCTGCATTTGTGCGGCCGCATGGCTTACGCCATTGCGTTAGGAGGTTCGTGAGGCCACATGGCTGGCGCCATTGCGTTGGGAGGTTCGTGAGGCCGCATGGCTTACGCCATTGCGTTAGGGGGGTGGATACCGATCTTTAGGACAACCCGAGCCGGGGGTCGCGCCCAAACATGACGTTCATGTTCTGTACCGCCGCGCCGCTGGCTCCTTTGATCAGATTGTCGATCGCCACGATCAGGACCCAGCGGTCACCCGACCGCCTGACGGTCATCTGGACGTGGTTGGTGTGAGCCACATGTTTGGTCGCCGGCAGGTGCTGAACCGCTCGTACGAAGTGGCCGTTGCCGTAATGTTGCTGCCACACGTGAAAGACACTTTCCAGTTCGTCGATCCGGGCCGGGTCGGTCGGCTTGACGTAGATCGTCGACAGGATGCCGCGATCCATCGGTACCAAGTGCGGGGTAAAGACGACATCGGTCGTCGCCCCACTGAACCGCCGCAGCAGATCGACGATCTCGGGTTGGTGACGATGGTTACCGACGGCATAGGCGGCGATCGATTCGGCCGCTTCGCAGTAGAGCGTGTTGAGCTTGGGTGTCCGCCCGGCCCCACTGACACCACTTTTGGCGTCGATGATGATGTCATCGGGGCGGATCAAGCCATCGGCCAGCAGCGGTCCGAGCGGCAGGATCGCCGAAGTCGGGTAGCAGCCTGGGTTGGCGACCAGATCGGCTGCGGCGATCTGGTCGGCATACCATTCGGGCAACCCGTAGACGGTCTTGCCGACCCGCTCGGGCCAGGGGTGGTCGATGCCGTAGTGACGCGAATACTCGGCGACACTCGAGAGCCGAAAGTCGGCGCTGAAGTCGATTACTCGCACGCCGGCTTCGATCAATTGCCGCACGGTTTCGGCTGAGGCGCCGTGGGGGAGACAGCACATCACGACATCGCAGGCGGCGGCGACTTTGGCCGGATCGTACTCGTCGACCGTCAGCGACATCCTGCCGGCCAGGATCGGATGGACCGCCGCGATCGGTTGCCCCGCTTCGCCACGACTGGTCGCCACCGTCACTTCCGCTTCGGGGTGGCGGAGTAACAGCAATAACGTTTCCAATGCTGTGTAACCGGTTGCCCCGATGATTCCGACTCGAATTGCCATGAAGCCTCAAAACACCGCCAAAAAGTCCTGATCGTCTCGCCCCGCTCGCCAGCACAGTGTAACCGTGGGCGGCGATCAGGCGAAGTCAGCAGCGGTGTAGAAAAGCCTCGGCACAACCAGGTTCGCCGGATCGCTTTCGCCGTGCGCCGGTCGAGCGGCGGCTCAGTAGCGAGGGTTGGTCGTCGGTAGTGGCTGGGCCAGCCGTGTACCGCCGGCGGAGAGGCTCGAATCGTACTGGGCGGAGAGTTGCCGGCTGATCGCGGCGATCCGCTCGGAGACCATCGGTTGCATCGGGTTGACGGCGTGGCTCCGCTGGTAGTTCTGTAGCGCCTGAGTCAGTTCGCCGCCCTGCTCTCGCAGCCGTCCCAACGCTAACCAGGCTCGGGAGTTGTTGGCGTCCATCTGGACGGCATCCTCGAGGTATTTCAAGGCGGTCTGCGGTTCGCTCGCTTCTTCGTAGAGTCGGGCCAATTCGATGCGGGCTTCGGCGAATCGCGGATTCTGGGCGGCCCAGTTCTTCATCAGCGCGAACGCTCGGTCGGGCCGACCGCTATCGACCAACAGGACAGCCAAGCCACGGTGGCATTCGACATGATTGGGGTCGTGGTCGAGGCATTGGTTGTAGAGCGATTCGGCTTGGCTGATCAGTGCCGAATCTTGGCGTTGCAACCCGAGTCGGTGGGTCGTCGCGGCCAGGTTGTAATAGCCGTCGGCGTTTTGCGGGTCGGAGGCGATCGCCTTTTGGAATTCCTGCAACGCCGCCGTGTATTGCCCTTGCTGATAGAGCCGAGTTCCTTGGGCGTTTTGACCACTGGCCGCCCATTGGCAACCCGATGACGCCACACAGACCCCGGCGACGAAGCTGGTCATCAGCCACAGTTTGGTCCAACCGCGGCGGCAGCGTTTGACGGTGGCGCGGCCGTCGGCCGTCGGTGGTGGATTACGGGGCGTGACCATCGTTTCTGCTTCCCGGTTTCGGATTGCGGGATCGGGCGTCGGGGATCTCTGCTGCCCGGCGACCCTAGCAGGGTCGATGAAGCGGAAACAAGAGCGATTTGGCGCTGCCGGAACAAGGAGCAAAGCAGATTAGAGTCCTGACCCCTTGAACCAATCGGGTGGCCAGTGATTGGGAGTGGAGGCGATTGGGGGTGATTGGGGGGCAGCAGGTGACTTGGGGGTGGCAGGTGACTTGGGGGTGGCACGCCCTGAGGTACGAAGGGCGTGAGGTACGAAGGGCGTGAGCGACAGCATGGACGTTGCTGGGCCTGCCAACAAGCTAAAACCCAAGGCGACGTCAACCGCCACGCCCATCGCCTACGGCTCTGGGCGTGCCACCCCAGGAAAACTGGTTAACCGGATCGATCGCGTCAACCACCACGCCCATCGCCTCCGGCTCTGGGCGTGCCACCCCGGGAAAACTGGTTCACCGGATCGATCGCGTCAGCCGCCACGCCCATCGCCTGCGGCTCTGGACGTGCCACCCCGGGGCGCAGATAAAAGTGACCGACGCCAGCGGCGTGGGGATTAGACGTCGAGGTTGCGGACGTCGAGGGCGTGTTTTTCGATGAACTCGCGACGTGGTTCGACCTTGTCACCCATCAGCAGGCGGAACATTTCGTCAGCCGCCCCGGCGTCGGTCAGATTGACCTGAATCAGCGTCCGGTTGGCGGGATCGAGTGTCGTTTCACGCAGTTCCTCGGCGTTCATTTCGCCCAAGCCTTTAAAGCGGGTCAGCTGCAACCCCTTTTCACCGGCGGCACGGACTTCGGGCAGCAGCCCACGGAGGTCTTCGAGTCCTCGGCTGTTCTCGTCCTTGACCAGTTCGAACCGTGACGTGGTCGAGCCGGTCCGGTCGGTCGGGACGAGGTCATCGATGCCGAAGCCGAGCGGTTCCATGTCCTTCAGCCCGGCGTTGATCGTGCGGACCTCGTGCAATTCGACCAGGTGGGCGATCTTGTCGATGTTGTCGACCACCCCTGGCGCAGCCGTCTGGTCGCCAACAGCATCGCCTGCCGCCGCGTCCGATTCGGGGTCGGCTTCCGGTTCCTCGGGCTGGTCGGTGTCGAGCATCAGGCCGTTTTCGGTCATGTAAGCCTCGGCCTGCTCGAGTTCGTAGAACCAGAGGTCCTGATTGCCGGCGAACAGGTGCAGAGTCGGCAGCTTGCCACGCTGGGGGTCGAATCGCAGCGAGTGGGCACGCAGGCTGACGCCGCGTCGTTCCATCGCGATGATCGCGTCCTCCATCGAGGCGAGCGTGACACAGAGTTTTTCCATCGTCGGCCCTTCGGCTGACCGGCCGTCTTCGCAGACCAACTTGGTGCCGACGAGCCCGCGTTGGAGCATCTGCGTCTTCATCTCCTCGTCGGTCTGCACGTAGTACTTTTCTTTTCCTTTGACGACACGGAACAGCGGCGGTTGGGCGACATAGACGTGTCCGCCGGCGACCAGTTGGTACATCTGGCGATAGAAAAAGCAGAGCAGCAGGGTGCGGATGTGGCTGCCGTCGACGTCGGCGTCGGTCATGATGACGATCTTGTTGTATCGTCGCTTGGTCAGGTCTTGGTCGGCCCCGATCCCGGTGCCGAACGCCTGGATCATCGACTGGACTTCCTCGTTGGCCAACACCTTGTCTTCACGACTTTTGTAGGCATTGATGATCTTGCCTCGCAGCGGCAGGATCGCTTGGAACTCCCGCATCCGCCCGCCTTCGGCGGAACCGCCGGCCGAATCACCTTCGACCAGATAGATTTCGCACTCCTCCATGTTCTTGCTGATGCAATCGCGGAGTTTGCCAGGTAAGCCGCCGCCGCCGAGAGCGTCTTTGCGTTTTCGCAGCAGGTCCTTTGCCTTACGGGCCGCTTCGCGGGCTTCGTAGGCGAGCAGCGCCTTGCGGGCGATCGTCTTGGCCGTCTTGGGATTTTCCTCCAAGTACTTGGCCAACTGTTCGCCGACGCCGGTGTTGATGATCCCTTCGACGTCGTTGTTGCCGAGTTTCGTTTTGGTTTGGCCCTCGAACTGCGGGTGCGGGACGCGGACGCTGAGCACCGCCGTCAGGCCTTCGCGAAAGTCGTCGCCGGCCGGGGTCGTGCTCTTGTAAAGCCCCTCTTTCTTGCCGTAATTGTTGATCGTCCGGGTCAACGCCGCGCGGAAGCCGCTGACATGCGTGCCGCCTTCGATCGTATGGATATTGTTGACGTAGGACTGGGTATTTTCGGTGAACTCGGTGCTGTACTGCAGCGCGATCTCGTACTCGACGCCCTCACGTCCACCGATGAAATGGATCACATCGCTGTGCAGGACATCGCTGGCCCGATTGAGGTGTTCGACGAACTCGACGATCCCCCGCTCGTACTTGAAATCGCCGCCCTCGCCGTTGCGTTCGTCGAGGAACTTGATGTGAACGCCCGAGTTGAGAAAGGCGAGTTCCTGAAGCCGCTTGAAAACGGTATCGAAGACGTACTTGGTCTGCGAAAAGATCTGGCCATCGGCCTTGAACGTCGTCTTGGTACCGGTTTTTTTGGTCGGTCGTCCCTGTTTGATCTGCCCCGTCGGCACGCCTCGCTCGTAGCCTTGGATCCAGGTCGTGCCGTCGCGGCTGACTTCCACCTCGCACCATTGTGAGAGGAAATTGACGACGGTAACACCGACGCCGTGCAGACCACCGCTGGTTTGGTACGCCCCTTTTTGGAACTTGCCACCGAACTTGAGCACCGTCATCACGCCCTCGAGCGTGCTGACGTCGCGTTCGAGTTCCTCGGACAATTGATCGTGGCGAGTGACCGGGATCCCGCGACCGTCATCCTCGACCGTCACGCTGCCATCGCTGTGGATCACCACCGAAACGCTCTTGGCGAAGCCCGCCATCGCCTCGTCGATCGAATTGTCGACCACTTCGTAGATCAGGTGGTGCAGCCCGCGGGTCGAGGTGTCACCGATGTACATCCCCGGACGTTCGCGAACGTGTTCGAGGTCCGACAGGTGCTGCAAATCCTTGTCGGTATATTCCGAGTTCGCGGCTTGGGCGACATACGCTGCCGCGGTTGGCGTCGTCGGCGTTTCGTCGCCCGCTGGGGTATCCGGGGTGGCGCGCGGTGTGGCACCCGGCGAGTCGGCGGATGAATCGGGCGTCGGGGAGGATTCGGGCGTAGGGGTGTCGCTCATGAAAAATCGCGTAACACTCGGCAGAAAATGGCCTGAAAATGCTCTTCAAACAACCCGCTAAGTCTAGCGTTGCCCGCTGCGGACGTCGATGCGGCTGTCGATCCGCATGCGGAAATCATGCACCCCAGCGGAGTGGGTCAAGCGGATTGGCATTGCGTCGACCGGTCGAACTCGGCTAGACGAGCGATGGTGGGGCCGTTCGGCCCGATTCCCGTTTCACCCGTGCCCCTTTGGACGATCATGGCGCAGGACAATTCGTTACCGCTGAGCAACCGCTTGGAATCCCCTCAATTGGAGATGCGTCGTCGGGCGATTCGTGAAGTGTTCGAATCGCGATCGGTGCCGTCGGGGTCGATCGTGGCGGTATTACGGTTGGTCGCCGACCGTGACGATCAAGTGCGAGGTTGGGCCTGCGAGTCGCTCGACCGGTTCGTCTCGGCGTCGCCCGAGTATGTCTCGGCGACTTCGGAGGAACTGGCTGCGGTGATCGCGGAGCTACGGAGGACCAACGACGGTGAGATTCAGTACTGGGCGACGACGCTGTTGGAGCGGATCGGCCCGGCGGCGGCGGCCGCGACCGCGGTACTGGCCGACGTGTTGCTCGATTCTTCCTGCTTGGCGGCCCGCGAGCGAGCCGCCAAGACGCTGGCGATCCTCGGGCCAGCAGCCCGGCCGGCCCTCAATTCACTCCGTCAGATCGGCAGCGACGACCCACCGAGACTCCGCAGGTTAGCCGAGTCGGCGATCGCCGCGATGAGCCAGCGAGCCGCCTAGCGAAAACGGGGCCAGCAAACCCTCAAGGAGGTGCCCAAGAGCCCCCGCAGTGAAGCCCGGTAAGGATCGAGCGGAAAACTAAGTGTCTGACACTTTTTTCCCGCACATTGCTAAGCAGGGCGAGTTCGGCAAGGAGGCCGATCGATGTTCCTTATCTTACGAAGTTTCCGCTTTATCTTTCGCCAGGTTTCTCCATTCCGGTTCATCGGTCCGGGGGTGACGCTGGCCGGACTCGCCGCGTTGGCTTTTGTGCTGGTGACCGGCAGAGTCGATTTTTCGAAGTTCGATCTGCCGCTCGACGCGGATGCGATCGAAGCTGCGGCGGATTTGGCGAGGTCGCCGGGATCGAATCTGGCGCCCCTTGGCGAGGAAAATCGGCCGCGGGCGAGGTCGACGGAGGCGGACGCGGTAGCGTTTCAGCCGGTTCGGCTCGACCGGAATGCGGCGCGGCCGAACGAACGGATCCGGATCGCGACGTTCAATATCCAGCGTTTCGGCGAGAAGAAATCGGGCAACGCCGATGTGATGCGGCAGCTTGCTCGGATCGTCGCCAGTTTCGACCTAGTCGCGATCCAGGAGGTGCAATCGCCACAAGCGATGCCGGTCGCCCGATTGGTCGACCTGATCAACCGCAGCGGCGGTCGCTACGAGGCTTCGGTCAGTGAACCGATCGGCAGGTCG
>SKZY01000113.1 GCA_007127095.1 Planctomycetaceae bacterium | reverse complement strand
CGATCCACTTGGCAAACACACGCTCGCGCCGAAACCGGCGTGCCGTGAAGGTTGGCTACGCGCTGCTGGCGGCATCAATCGCGCTGCTCGTCTCTGGCTTGTTGCTGTTCCGGGTCGGCGGTTTGGAATTGAAGAACCCGACCGGGCGATCGTTCGCCTATTGGGTTCATGTGGCTAGCCCGCTGGTCGCCGTCTGGTTGTACGTACTACACCGTCTAGCGGGCCCCAAAATCAAGTGGAAGTATGGCGTGACGTACCTGGGTGCCGTGGCTACGGCGGTATTGGTGATCGCGCTAATGCATTCACAAGACCCTCGGCAGTGGAATGTCATCGGTCCGGCGGAGGGTGAAGCCTACTTCCGTCCTTCACTCGCTCGCACCTCGACAGGCAATTTCATCAGTGCGAAAACGTTGATGATGGACGATTATTGTCGATCATGTCATGCCGATGTCCACAAGGCTTGGGAGCAGAGTTCGCACCATTTCAGCTCGTTCAATAATCCGGTCTACCTGGCCAGCGTCCGTGAGACCCGGCGTCATGCCCTCGAGCATTCCGGATCGGTCCAATCGTCGCGATGGTGCGCCGGGTGCCACGACCCGGTTCCTTTTTTCAGTGGGGCGTTCGATGACCCGAATTTCGATGACATCAATCATTTCACTTCCCAAGCCGGGATCACCTGCACTTCCTGTCACGCGATCACCCATGTCAACAGTCCTCGCGGGAATGCCGACTACACGATCGAAGAGCCTCTTCACTATCCGTTTGCCACCAGCGAGAATCGGATCTTGCAGTGGGTCAATCAGCAACTCGTGAAGGCGAAACCCGAGTTCCATAAAAAGACATTTTTAAAGCCGCATCACAAAACGGCGGAGTTCTGTTCGACATGCCATAAGGTCAGTCTGCCGAGTGAACTCACCGGCTACAAAGAGTTCCTGAGAGGCCAGAACCATTATGATACTTGGCTGCTTTCCGGCGTTTCGGGGCATGGGGCGAAGAGTTTTTATTACCCCGAACAGGCCCACAATGATTGCAATCGCTGTCATATGCCGCCACAACGGTCGACCGACTTTGGCGCGAAGTACCTCGACGATTCGGGCGAGCTGAAAGTTCATGATCACCTGTTTCCGGCAGCGAACACGGGTATCGCTTGGTTGATGGATCGCCCCGAGGCACTCGCCGCCCATACCGAATTTCTGCAACAAGCGGTGCGTGTCGATCTGTTCGGGATTAAGGAGGGTGGCGAAGTCGATGGCAAATTACATGCACCGCTGCGACCGGTTTTGCCGACACTCGAACCGGGAAAGAAATACCTGCTCGAATCGGTCATTCGCACGCTGACACTGGGGCATCCCTTCACTCAAGGGACGACGGACTCCAATGAGGTCTGGCTCGATGTTACCGTCACTAGCGGTGATCGCTTGATCGGGCGCAGTGGTGAAATCGATGACACCGGTGAGGTTGACCGCTGGGCCCACTTCATCAACGTCTTTATGCTGGACGAGAACGGTTTTCGGATCAATCGCCGCAACCCCCAAGACATCCGCGTGCCGCTCTATAATCACCAAATCCCTCCGGGTGCGGGCCAAGTGGTTCACTACGATCTCGATCTGCCAGCGGACCTGTCTGACCACGTAACGATCGAAATCAAGTTGCAGTACCGCAAGTTCGATCAGGAATTCATGGCGATCGTCGCCGATTCGCTGGGGCCGGATGATCACCCGCTCCGCGGCCACCAGCGGGGGCAACCCTACGTCAATCCGCTGCCGGTGGTCACGATGGCGACCGACCGAATTACCTTACCCGTCGAAGGGGTGGACCGATCGCTCAGCGATCCAACTCCACGCGATATTCCCGAGTGGCAGCGTTGGAATGACTACGGGATCGGGCTGTTTTTGGAAGGCAAGGCGGAACTCAAGCAGGCCGAGGAAGCCTTTGCCGAGGTCGAACGGTTGGGACGGTTCGATGGCCCGCTGAACCTGGCCCGTGTCTACCAGGTCGAAGGGCGGTTGGATGAAGCCGTCGAGGCGCTCGCCCGCGCCGACGAATACGACGATCCGCCACCACCGCCGTGGACCATGTCGTGGTTGGCCGGCGCGGTCAACGCCCAGCAGGGACGGCTCGATGAGGCGATCGGTAATTTTGAATCGGTCCTGGCGACACGGGTCCCCGAGCGCGGGTTCGATTTCAGTCGCGACTACACCGTCATCAATGAACTGGGCCAAGTCGAGTTCCAACGGGCTCAGCAATTTCGCGGCGATGCCCGGCGGGAACAGCGCGACGAGTGGCTGCAACGAGCGGTCGAGACCTTCGAGCGAACGTTGGCGATCGATCCCGAGAATGCGGTCGCCCACTACAATCTCGAACGTTGCCATCGCCAGCTGGGCAACGAAAAGCAGGCTGTCCATCACGGCGAATTGCACCTGAAGTATAAAGGTGACGATTCGATCGCCGGAGTCGTCATCCGGAAAGCTCGCCAACGCTACCCGGCCGCCGATCACGCCGCTGAGGCGTTGGTCATCTACCCGTTGAACCACGCATTGCCAGAAACCGAGGAGGAATGATTACAGATGAGGGATGACGCCAACGGCGACAAGGCCAACCTGGATGACGCCATTGGGGATGATTCGGACGAGAGCGATGAACAGCGTGATGATGCCGTCATCGGCGTCGCACTGCGATACTCGCTGGTCGTGCTGCTGTGCGCCGGTTCCGCGATCGGGGCGGTGGTCGCCTATCGGGCCTGGCGGTCAGGTCGCGTCGAACCGATCGCGACTCGCCCGGTCGATCTGCCCAGCTACCGGGCTGCGGTCGCACCCGAATTGCCGCTGATCCCTTGGGCCGATATCACCGAGTCGGCCGGAATCACCTTCATCCACGAAAACGGTGCAGCCGGAGAAAAGCTGTTGCCCGAAACGATGGGCGGTGGGGCGGCCTTCTTCGATTACAACGGTGACGGGCACCCCGATATCCTCTTTGTCGGATCGCAAATCTGGGATCACGACCGGGATCCCGAATCGGAGCCGTCCGCTGACACCCCTCAACCGTCCTCGTTGGCGCTGTTCGAGAACGACGGCAGAGGCAACTTTCGTGACGTCACCGCGGAGGTCGGTTTGGAGATGGAGATCTATGGTCAGGGATGTGCGATCGGCGATTTCGACAACGACGGTCGGCCCGATATCTTCATCTCGGCTGTGTCGCAATTGGCGTCGAATGGCGACCCCGAGATAGCTAGCAGCGGAGCCGACCGCGTCGGTCCCAATCGCTTGCTGAGGAATCTCGGTGATCGCTTCGTCGACGTCACCGATACGGCCGGCGTCGCTGGCGAGCCGGGCGACTGGTCGACCAGTTGCGGCTGGTTCGATTTCGACAACGACGGCGACCTCGATCTGTGGGTCTGCAATTATGTCGATTGGTCACGGCAGTACGATCGGGCCCAGAACTTTCGTCTCACCGGCGGTCAGCGGGCCTACGGTCGTCCCCAAGCCTTCGGCGGGAGCTACCCGCGGTTGTACCGCAATGACGGTGATGGCAAGTTCACCGAAGTTTCGGCAGAGGCCGGGATTCGGATCGATGCGGCGACCACCGGTGCCCCGCTGGCGAAGTCGCTCGGCCTCGCCTTCCACGATTTCGATCACGACGGCTATCTCGATGTGATGGTCGCCAACGACACCGTGCAAAACCAACTCTTTCGTAACCGTGGTGATGGTACTTTCGAAGAGATCGCGGCGATCTCCGGCGTCGCCTTCGATTCCGCCGGGAACGCCCGCGGGGCGATGGGGATCGATATCGCCTGCGCCCGCGAGGATTCTCGCTGCGCCAGCGTCGTGATCGGCAATTTCTCCAACGAGATGTCGGCGTTCTATGTCTCGGCCCCCGAATCGACCGTATTCACCGATCAAGCCGTGGCCAACGGGTTGGGGCCTAGCACCCGCCTCTACCTGACGTTTGCCGCTCTCTTCTTCGATGCTGACCTCGACGGTTGGCTCGATATCTTGCACGCAAACGGTCACCTCGAAGAAGACATCGCCAAGGTGCAGCGGAGTCAAACCTACGAGCAATCGCCGCAACTCTTTTGGAACGCGGGCCCCGATTCGCTGACCGAGTTCGTCGCCCTGCCGGTCGCTTCGACGGGACAAGCCTTCGCGGCTCCGATGGTCGGACGCGGGGCGACATATGCCGATATCGATGGCGACGGTGATCTCGACCTACTGATCACCGCCACCGGAGCTCGCCCCCGGCTGCTCCGCAACGATCAACAACTCGGTCACAACTGGCTGCGAGTGAAGTTGGTCGGCAACGGCACGACCAGCAACCGTGACGCGATCGGCGCCCGAGTCGATCTCGATCTCGCCTCGGGCCGAAGGATCACCAAAACGGTCAGTCCGACCCGCGGATACCTCTCGCAGGTCGAACTGCCACTGACCTTCGGACTCGGCAACGACTCGGTCCGTGGGCTGAGTGTCAGCTGGCCCGACGGTGCTCGCGAAACGATCGATCTGGCCGACCTACTCGCCGATCCCGAGACGACGGATTCAGCAACTTCGAGTGAATCGCCGGGGCCCAACCGATTGATCGAAATTGTCCAAAAACCGTGACCGGCAAGGCGTGATACAATTCCCGCCGTTGTGACATTGGCCTGTTCAGTGCCGCCGCGTCAGCCGCCCGCCGGTCTTCCCCCGAAAATACCCACTCTGCGAAGTGAAACCGTTTCATGTCGATAGGTGCCACCCACGATTCGCCCATTCACGATTCGTCCTCTGTCACTTGGCTACGCCGCTGGGGAATCGCCGCTTCGATCGCCGTGGTTGTCTCGCTGTTGGTTACCCCTGTCGGCCGGGCCGAGACGCCGCAGTCGGCGGCGGAAGATTCACTCGAGCCTCGCTATCCGCTGGCGGTTGCCGTCGCTGACGAGACCTTGTTCGTCGTCGATCTCGACTTACCTGGGGTCTGGAAAGTCGGCGAAGCGGGCCGTGAACTGTTTGTCCGCGGCTCACGTTTCTTTCGCAAACCACTAAACCGACCTCGCTGTGTAGCGATCCATCCCGCCGGCGGCATTCTGGTCGGCGATTCGGCTACCCGCGAGGTCTATCATATCGCGGCGGTCGATGCGGAGCCTCAACCGCTATCGGGCGGGCGGATCGGCATCGCGATGGCGTTGGCGGTTTCGCCCGATTCCCAAACGCTGTTCGTCGGCGACGCTGAACAGCGAGCGGTGCTGCGGTTGCCGATCGGTGGCGGTACACCCGAATCCGTGGTCGCGGTCAATGCCCGTGGATTGGCATTCGACGCCGTCGGCGCCCTCTGGGCCGTCACCCCCGATGATGCCGCGGTCCAGCGGATCGACGTCGACGCGGGGACCAGCGAAACCGTGATCTCGGGGCGACCGTTCCGCTACCCCAACGGTTTGATCTGGTTGGGCGATCACGGCTTAGTAACCGACGGTTACAGTAAGAAAATCTGGCGATTCACCGCTGCTGGCGATACCGAAACGTGGCTGGAAGGCGATCCGTTGGTCGGGCCGGTGGGGATTGCCCACGATGCGGGTAAGGTCTTTGTCGCCGATCCGAAACAGAATCAACTGTTCGAGTTCGATCGACAGGACAAGTCGTCGCGGTCGCGATTGT
This sequence comes from Planctomycetaceae bacterium, assembly GCA_007127095.1. Taxonomy (GTDB): domain Bacteria; phylum Planctomycetota; class Planctomycetia; order Pirellulales; family Pirellulaceae; genus UBA6163. The sequence goes on along the minus strand of SKZY01000113.1, from coordinate 9,863 downwards.
GAGTGATCTGGACTGGCGAACCTAGCTCCGCTGGCCGGAGTGGGGCCGTCTCGGCGGTTGGCGACGATGATGCAAAATGGATGGGGACCTGCGGTGAAGAAACTCGGTTGGGCGGTAGGCTTGTTGGCGATCGCATTGACGGCCTTGGTGATGGTCAGTCTCTGGTGGTCGCAGCCGGGCGGTATCCCGACCGCGGCCGCGCGTTTCGAAGTGGCCACATCGGCTTTGGCGGCGACGGAAAGTTTGGATGCCGAGGCGGCCGAGGACGGTTGGCAGCTTCTCTTCGACCAATTTCCCGACGACCTCTCTGTGGCCCTCAACCGGGCACTCAATCGCGGCCTCTGGATCGACGCTTTGACCGAGACGGTCAACAATCCGCAGGCGGATGATCAGGCCCGCCAGATCGCCCTGCAACGCTTGCCCGAAACGGTCGCCCGAGCCCGCCAGGCGAACGACGATTTCGCGACACGCGGCGGCGATCCGATCACCCGGTTGTGGCTCGATAGCCGGGTCGATCTGCAGGAAGCGGCGTTGTTGGGACCCGCCGATGGCGAGACACTCCGCCAGCAAGTCTTTGCACAGATCGGCGACGCGATCGCCGCGAGCGATGCCGATGATAGCCCCGAACAGGCTCGCTCGGTGATCCTTGCCGGCCCGCTGCTGCAAGCGATCGACGAACTCGAATCACCGGCAACCGGGCTCCCCACGGAGACGCTGCAAGAGTCGGCGAGATTGCTGCATGCGTTGTCCGAGCAACATCCCGAAAACCTCTTGATCGCGTTGCGAGCCGCCCGCATCGGCATCGCCGCGAACCTGCCCGATACGGTCACGACGATCGGCCGAACACGTGACTTGGCGGCAGCGATCGAACCGCTACTGCGTCCCTCGATCCGATCGATCGGTTTGTCCCCCGACGAATTGGTCGACGGCATCCTAACGGCCGTCGAGCAGGGCGAATGGGCATCCGCCGAAAGTCAGATGAACCTCTGGTTCAATTTGCTCAATAGCACCGACCTAGTCAAAACCGATCGTCGGCTCGCATCGCCACACCCGCTCGATCGCCTCAGCTTCGATTTCATGCGGCGATTGGCGAACGAATTGGCGGAGGAACAGCCGGTGACAGCAGGAACGGCGGCAGTCCGCTTCGAGGCGTTCGCGACCGGGCCGGCTGCCGATACCGCCACCGCAATCGCGGTCGATGTGACGCTCGATATGCGTCCCGAGATCGTGGCTGCCACGGCGGACGGTCGACTCTCGTTGTGGATGCCCGATGCCGAGGGCAATTGGTCGCAACGCGGCGAACTCGATTTGGCTCAGCACTGCGGCGGATTGTTGGCGGTCGATCTGTTCATGGTCGATGCCAGCGATCCTACACGGTTGCAGGTTTCGCAGCGGCGGGACGAAGGCACCACGCCACCGCCACCGGCTCGCCATACCACGTTGCCGACGTTAATCGTCTTCGGTGACGACGGCGCGAAATTGTTGTCGCTCGACGGTCGGCCCGAAACCGCCGATGCCGACCGATTGTCGATTGTCGAGGGTGAGACCGGGCTCGAATCGCTCGGCCCAGTGATGACCGCGATCGCCGGTGATCTCGACGGTGATGGTGATCTCGACCTGGTTTTCGCCACCCGCGACCGCGGCTTGCGGTTCCTGATCAACCGTGGCAACCGAACGTTCTTCGAGCTCGAACTCGCCAACCAGGCCGCCAACATGTCGGCGCTGACCAACATCACGGCGTTGGCGATCGTCGACCTCGACCGCGATCTCGATCTCGACATCATCACGCTCGACGGCGAATCAGGAACCGTCGGCGTGATCGAAAACCTTCTCCATCTGCAGTTCCGTCATCGTCGGTTGACCGAGATCCCCGCGGTGCCGGGAGCGAATCGGGTCCACGTCGCCGATGTCGACGGCAACGTCTCTTGGGACCTGATCGTCACCGGCGAGTCGTCCGGCCAGATCACCTATTCGCACACTTCCGACGCCGGTAGTTGGGTGGTCGACCGCAGCGAAACGTTCGCCAGCGAATCGGTGGCGGCGGTCGCTGGAGACGTCGCTGCCGCGACCTCGTTGTTGGCCGATTTCGATAACGACAGTTGGCAAGAGCTTTTTATCGTCGAGCCGACCGCTGGCGCCCCGATCATCCGGCGTTTACTCGGCGACGAAATCGCTCCGGTTGCGGTCGACGGCGATATCACCGGCCGGCTGCTGTCGGCCACCGACTTCGACCTCGACGGCCGGGTCGACCTGTTGGTCGTCGACGAGGGCCGCTGGGCGATCCGGCGGAACGTGACCGCTGACGTCGGACACCACGTCGCCGTCCGCTTCCGCGGGATCGACGACAACAACCCCAGCAGCGGTCGGGTCAACCACTATGCGATCGGGTCGGTCGTCGAACTGCGGTTCGGCCCCCATTATCGCGCCCAAGTGATCACGTCACCGACGACCCATTTCGGGATCGACGGCTTCGACGAAGCCGGTTCGTTGCGGGCGATCTTTCCCAACGGTTTGACGCAATCGGTCCGCCAACCCCCGATCGATGTGATCGTCGAAGAGGAACAGACGCTGAAAGGATCGTGTCCCTACCTCTACGCGTGGGACGGCGAACAGATCCGCTTCGTCACCGATTGCCTGTGGGCGGCACCGTTGGGATTGCAGGTCGCTGATGGAGTTGTCGCCAAGGATCGCCCCTGGGAATATCTGAAAGTCGATGGCGACTTGGTGCGGCCGCGTGACGGCGTCTACGACCTGCGGATCACCGAGGAATTGTGGGAGATCGCCTACGTCGATCACGTCGCCTTGATGGCCGTCGATCACCCCGCCGACGTCGACATTTGGACGAACGAGAAGGTCGGTCCACCCGAAATCGCCAAACCGCGGATCTATGCCTTCTCGCCGTCCGACAAACTCCCGTTGCAGGCCGCCCAAGACACCCGAGGACGTGACGTCACCGCCAAACTGGCCATGATCGATGGCGACTTCGTTCAGGGTTTCGACCAGCGTTTGCTGCAAGGCCTCTGCCCGCCTCACTGGATCGATCTCGACTTCGGAATGCTGCCCGAGCATGAGCCAGGGACGGAGGTTTACCTGGTATTGACCGGGTGGATTCTGCCGACCGATACGTCGCTCAATATCCAGATCGATCAAAATCCCGACCTGCCGGCGGTCTCGTTCCCATCGGTCTGGGTCCCCGACGCAGCCGAGCCGGAGGGTTGGCGCGAAGCGATCCCGTTCGTCGGCTTTCCCGGCGGGAAGACCAAAACGATCGTCGTCGACGTGACCGACGCGATCTCGCGATCCGACCCGCGGTTGCGAGTCCGCACCTCGGCACAGATCTATTGGGACGCCGCCGAACTGGCGATCCGGCCCGCGGACGACGGTCCCGATCAAAACGAAATCGTCACCCACGACCTCCACCTACTCTCCGCGGAACTCGACTACCGAGGCTTTTCAGCGCGGATCAATCGGTCGCCGACAACCCCCGAAAGCTACGACCACTCACAGTTCACGACCGCGCCCCGCTGGCCGCCACTGCAAGGCCAGTTCACCCAGCCCGGCGATTGCTTGCCGCTGTTGGAAAGCTGGGATGACACGATGGTCGTGATGGGGGCAGGTGACGAACTGCGACTCCGTTTCTCGGTGCCGTCCACCGATCCGCCCGCCGGATGGAAACGCGACTTCGTGCTGCACTGCGTCGGCTGGGACAAAGATGCCGATCTCAACACGCTCACCGGCCAGAGTTCTCTGCCGCTGCCGTTTCGCGACATGAACACCTACCCGCCGACCGCGTCGCAAGCCGATCAAGCCCGGGAAGTCGAATCCCGCAACCGACATCACCTTCGACGGACCCAATCGTTTCGTCGGTTCTGGTCACGCTGATCGGCTGAATCAGCGAGTGACAGCACGCCACATCCGAACCTTGGTTGTTGATCGGAATCACGAACCGCCGATCCGGATCAGCCCTCGGCCGGTGCGGATAATCCACGAATCGCCAACGGCGGCCACGCCATAAACCACATCGGTCGCCGAGAGCGAGCTTTCGATCATCTCAGCCGCTGTCGTGTCCCAGGCAGCCACGGAACCGCCTTTGGAAAAGAACATCACATACGGGCCGGTTGCGATCGGCGAAGCCCAAGTCTCTCCGGGCAATCGTTGCTGCCATCGCGTCTCGCCATCGGCCAGGCCGACACACTGCACAACCCCCGTCTTCTTGACGAAATACGCCGCGTCGCCGACGACGACCGGCGAGGCATAACCGCAGGTGACTCGTTTCGCCCGCCAAGCGATATGGGTTTCGCTGACATCGCCGCGGCCACCGAGTCGGATCGCCAAACACCCGATTTCGGTCGCCGACGGTGCCGGCGAGCTCGTCGCCGAATCACCGGAATCGTCGCGGGCCCCATCGCCGTTCGCATCACTCGACGTTTCACTCGACGCATCACGGGTCGGGGGTCTCCGGCCGCCGCCACGTCCCTCGCTGACGCCGATCACGACCAAGTCGCCTGCGACGATCGGCGATGCTGTGCTGTTGCCCTGCAGCCCCGCGACCCACCAGAGCGGTTTACCGTCCCGTGCGTCGAACGCACGGACGCTGCCGGCCGTCGAGACAATCACTCCCATGCCATCCTCGTGGGCGAACGCCACCGGACTGCTCCATCCGGTCTGCGACGGATGATCGACTTTCCATTCTGTCTGCCCGGTCGCGGCATCGATCGCCAACAGGTAGGAAGGCCCGGAATGGACGACCTGGATGATCAACAGTTCGCCGACTCGCACCGGCGAACTGGCGTAACCATGCGAGCCCTGTAGCTCGCCATACTCCGCCACGAATGAGCGTTCCCAAACCGTCTGACCGTCGTGCGTCAACGCCACCACATCGCCACTTTCGAAGACGCAGTACAACCGCTCAGCATCGACGACCGGCGTCGGTGCCCCACGACTGACCGTGTCGCGGTCGGGAATCCGTTGGGTGGCGTCGAAATCACGCTGCCAGAGCGTGCTGCCGTCCTCAAAGTCGATCGCCAAAACATGCAGATGCTCCTTCTCCGCCCCGGAGACCGCTGTCACAAAAACGCGGTGATCCCAGGCCACCGGACTCGATTGGCCGTAGCCGGGCAAGCGGATTGTCCAGCGATTCGTCGGCCGACCGGGCGAATCCCAGCGATGAGGCAACCCCGCCACCTCGGCTTGGCCGTCACCCGAGCCACGAAACGCAGGCCACGCCTTTACATTTCGCTCATCGACATCCTGCCGTTCGGCTCCGCTGGCGCCAGAAAGAAAAACTCCGACCAATACCGCCAGACAGGCACAGATCAGCCAACCCAGGTGATGGCTCATGTGTCGATTCGGTGTCATCACGGAAACCCTTAAAGGAACGATGCAGAAACGGAACGCTGGCGACGCCACGACCATAGCGCCCCTAAGCACCTTGCGGCAAATAAGTGTCGCCTTTCGCGCCGCGAAAGTAGCGTTCTGGCGTTCTTTCGCGGAGCGAAAGGCGACAATAAAAATCCGCACGATGCTAAGCAGACCCGGTTGTAGTCTCGCCAGCTTGCTATTGCAATAGCTGTGCAAATACAGCTTGCCCGGCGGTTGGCGACGATTCCCGAATCCGGCGCGACACCGCCCGGCCGTCACACGAGGGGCACCGCTGCCGCGCAGCGACATTCTGCTGGCCTACCAGTAGAATGTGTCGTTTCGACACGGTTCACAACGACCGCGTCGGAGACGCCCCGCTCCCTGTCCTCCGACGAGTCTCGCCGATGACCAACGCTCCCAACGATCCACACAGCCGCAATCCGGCAATCCGCCCCGTGAGCGGCATGGCGCTAGCCACCGGCCCCATCGTGAGCGGCATGGCGCTAGCCACCGGCCCCATCATTCGCGGCATGGCGCCAGCCACCGGCCCTGCTCCGCTCACTCTCAACCAACGACCGCAGCTTCGACTGGCTACCGCAGCGCTAGCCGTCGTGGTCTGCTGGCTCCTATTGACCATCGCGCCACCACCCGTGGCCGGCCAAGAACCGTCGCCACCCACCGCCACGCCACCACCCACTGTCCCGGAGCCGAAACCGATGCCGCAATCCGAATCGGAACACGCCCATACGAATCGGCTGATTGACGAGACCAGTCCTTACCTGTTGCAGCACGCCCACAACCCGGTGAATTGGTATCCCTGGGGCGAGGAAGCCTTCGAGCGGGCGAAACGGGAGGACAAGCCGATCTTCCTCTCGGTCGGGTATTCGACCTGCTATTGGTGTCACGTGATGGAGATCGAATCGTTCGAAAGTGAGGAGGTGGCTGAAGTACTGAACGAGCATTTCATCGCGATTAAGGTCGATCGGGAGGAACGTCCCGATATCGACGAGCAATACATGCTGATTACTCAGCTGATCACTCGCCGCGGCGGTTGGCCCAATTCGGTTTGGCTGAAGCCGGACGGCAAACCCTGGATGGCCGGGACCTATTTCCCCAAGCAACAATTCATCAGCTCGCTGCAGGCGTTGGCCGAAATCTGGAAAACGCGTCGCGACGAAGTCGATCGCCAAGCCGATACCTTGGTCGCCGCGGCGGCCCGGATCGGCGAATCCGAAACGGCCGCTACTGTCCCCTTGACGGCCGATCTGGTTCGCCAAGGCGTCTCCCAGATGCTCAGCCGTTTCGATGAAGTCCACGGCGGTATCGGCGATGCTCCCAAGTTTCCACCCCACGCGACCTTGGAATTGCTGATCCGTCAGTTCCAAGTCACACAGGACGAATCGTTATTAAAGCCGATCACCAAGACGCTCGACGCGATCTGGCTGGGCGGCATGCATGACCATATTGGCGGCGGCTTTCATCGCTATTCGACCGATGCTCAGTGGCTGTTGCCGCACTTCGAAAAGATGCTTTATGACAACGCCCAACTCGTGCGGGTTTACACCGCCGGATTCGAACTGACCGGCAACCCCCGTTACCGTGACGCCGTCGCCGACATCCATGGTTGGGTTGTCCGCGAAATGACCGCCGACTCGGGCGGATTTTTCTCAGCGCTCGACTCGGGCGAAGTTGGCAAGGAGGGTGAGGCCTACATTTGGACCAACGCCCAGGTCGATGAAGCCCTGAATGCCGAGGACGCGGCGCTGTTCCGCGAAGTCTATCGTTTTCGTCCCGAGGGAAACTTTCGCGAAGAGGCGACTGGCGAACTGACCGGTGCCAACATCCCGCACCTCAGCCATCCACTGGAACAAGTCGCCGAGCAGCGCGGCGTCGATCGTCAAGCGTTTGCCGATCGGCTGGCCGACATTCGCTCTCGGCTGCTGGACGCCCGCCAGCGTTGGCCGCAACCGCACAAAGACGATAAGGTCCTGACCAGTTGGAACGGCCTGATGATCGGCGCATTGGCCAAGGCGGGTCGGGTCTTGGATACCCCCGAATACATTGGCACCGCCCAACGGGCTGCCGATTTCATCCTCGATTCGATGCTTCGCGACGGTCAATTGCTTCGTACCTACCGCGCCGGCCAAGCCAAAACGCCCGGTTACCTCGACGATTACGTCTACTTCATCGAAGCCCTTTTAGAACTGCACCAGGCGACCGACCAACCGCGTTGGTTGACCGCAGCCCGGTCGCTGGCCGATCGCCTGCTCGCCGATTTCCAAGACCGCGAAGCCGGCGGATTTTTCTTTACCTCAAACGACCATGAAGACTTGATGGTCCGGTCGAAGCATCTCGCCGGTGGCGGGAATCTCCCCGGCCCCAACGGTGTCGCGGCACAAGTCCTGATCGAACTCGGCGAGTTGACCGGCCAAGCCGTCTATCGCGATGCGGCCGAGCAGACGTTGACGGCACTGACCGGGCTGATGGCCCAACAGCCCTATGCGGCCGAACACTTACTGATCGCGACGTCACGACTGCTCGAAACCGCCACCGACGCCAATCAACCGCTGGCTGCAAAACCGGGAGCGGACGGATTCGTTCGTCGTGTCGATCCGGTGACGATCACCTCCACCGCGTCACCGACTCGATTGGCACCCGGCGAATCGGCTACGGTGACCGTCCGACTGGCGATCGACGACGGTTGGCACCTCTACGCCGACAATCCCGACGCCGATTTCGTTCGATCGACCACGATCCAAGTCGACGCCAACGATCGGTTGACGATCGGCGAAGTAATCCAGCCCGACGCCCTTTCCAAAGCCGATCCGGTGCTCAAACGTGACCTGCAAACCTACCAGGGGACGGTCGAGTTTCGGATCACGGTGACAGCCGTCGCCGACGCAGCTCCCGGAACCGCCCTGCTCAAATCGACATTGACCACGCAAGCCTGCGACGACCGCCGCTGCTTAGAAGCCCAGCAGACCAAACTGAGCCTACCGCTGGAAATCATCGCTCCGCAGTAGCGTCGGAGAGGCAACGCACCAGCGTCATCAGCGCCAGTGCCGTGCCATACGGTTCGTGATAATTGTACAGCGGGTAATCCCACCAAGCCCCGTTCTCTTCCTGCAGTGGCACGATCAACGCGGCCAACATCGCGCGGTAGGGGGCACGATCGTCCGCCGGCAATTCGTCGATCGACAACGCCGCGTAGTAATGCCCATAGTAGTAGAAATATCCGGCGACTTGGAACCAGGCTTCATGAGGGATCGGCCGTTTACGACCGATATCGAGCCACCCGTTGCGCAGGTACAGCCGCACCAACCAGTGACTGATTACGTTGTCGGTAATCGCCTCGTCACCCCATAACCGCAATGCGATGTTGCAACATTGGCTGCGGCCCAGACTGCCACCGGGACGGTTGATCCCTCGCATCGGCTGATACTGCAAATATTCGCCGTACAGGTAGCTGAAGTCGGGCTTACGTTGTCGCTGCAACGCCGCGATCGCCCGCCGCACGATCCGGGGTGGCGGTTCGATGCCGATCTGTTCGGCCTCATGCAAAGCCACCAATACGGTTCCGCCGACAAAGCTGATCGAACTGGATGTCGGCTGCCGGGCTTGATAACGAAAATCGTAATACCCCCAACCGCCATCGACCGATTCATAGCGCTGCAGCTTTTCAATCTGGTCACGAATCAATCGTTTGCAATCTTCCTGCCGCCCAGGATCGCCGTCGTGGCGGTGATGCAATCGCACCAAGGCCTGGATCGAATAGCCGTGTCCCCACACGTTATAAATCGCATCACCGCTGGCCCGGCGCAGGTTCGGCAAATGCTCGAACAGCCAAGCTTCCGCGCGCGTCAACGCGGAATCGATTCCAGACAACTGCGTCTGGGACAGCTCAGCCGGAGGCTGGGAATCGAGCTCTGCCAGCGCCGCGATGCACAGTGATGTCGTCGCGGCGCGAAAGGCGTGGTGGGCACCGGGGACCGGAGCGTAGATGTTCAGTCCCTTGGTCCGCGTCGCCGCGCCCCACGAACCGTTCGGATTTTGTGATTCGAGTAAAAAATCGACACCACGCCCGATCGCCGTCGTGACCGCCTCACGGTCGACCGGCTCCACATCCGGTAGCTCCGGAGGCGCATCGAAGTTCATCGGTTCGGCTAGCGTGCTCGGCCGCGATCCCGCGACGACGTCGCTTTGCACCGCATCTTGAGCGGTCGCCGGTAACCAACCGACCAGCGGAACGGCGAACGCGGCAAAGGCGATCAACGGGCGGTAAAACATGAATTCAATCCCGGCGAAAAATGACGATCGATCGAATCGGCGACCCCGGATCACTGCGTCGCATCGGAATCGGTCGCCGCACCGTTTTCTGACGCAGGCTCGAACTCGACCCGGCAACCCATCGTCGGTACGATCGTCGCGTCGGACTTACCCAACCGTACGGAGACGACACAGTCGAACTTGCCCGCCGCATAAGGGACCGACGACAGCGACTT
>SKZY01000328.1 GCA_007127095.1 Planctomycetaceae bacterium | reverse complement strand
GCGAACTGAGCCATCGGCGGAGAATCGGTTGGGAATCGACGGCCGCACTCGGTCGTCTTGGCTGACTCAGCTTACTGGCTCAGGCCGCTCTGGCCGTCGGAGTGGCCAACCGGCAGGGGGTCAACGATTCCCGGCCCGACGCCAAGGCGTGCTGCTCATCATGAACGGCCAAGAGGAGGTATTGGCAGTAGCGATGGATGCTGTGATCGGCCACATGATCGAGCGAGCGACTCCATAAACCGCGCAAGAAACCGAGCCAGCGGTCTCGCCGTTTCATCACGCAGTTGTACTGTTTGATCTCGCCATTGCGGTTGAAATAGACCTCGTATCCGCTGTGTCGATATCCCATCCAAATCGGCGGCACGCGGGTCACGATATCGTTGTTATTGACGAACCGGTAATGATCGAGTGTCACTGTATTGACGTAAGAACGGTTGCCGACGCGGGGGCTGCCGAACGTGAACAGTTGCTGGGGATTGGTGGAGATGTGCGACAACAAGCAGCGGCCGGCGCAAAGCTTCGCCATCGCGCCGCCGAGCGAATGGCCGACGAAATAGACCGGGTCCCGGTTGTTCATCAGCGACGTTTCGAGCATCGGCCAAAGGTTATCGACCTCGCGTTTGAAGCCTCGATGGACCTTGCCGGCCGTTTCGGCCAAGACGGAGAACGCGTCGACGTCGGCCCGAATGTCGTTCCAATCGTCCGGTTCGGTCCCGCGGCAGGCGATGACCGCATTGTGGCGATTGCGAAAGCGGTAGGCTTGAGCCCCGCGATTGTCATAAAACGTGACATCAGAGAACCCGATCGCCTGAGCCGCGCGTTGGACTTCGTGCTCATCGTTGTAGGCGATCATCGCCAACTCGGCGAACAGCAACGATCGCTGCAGAAACGTCAGGTCACGGATCGGCCGCGAGGCATCGCCGTAAAGCACCAGTGGCCGCTCACCACAGTCGTGAATGATTTTGGGTTCGAGCATCCTGTCTCGGTCCTCTGCCGATGATCTTGCCGCACGATCCGTAGCGAACCAATTCACAACGATCGGGAGCAAGGCCAATTCGCCAGCGGTTTGCAGCGGCGACGAATTCAGCGAGCCATCACGGTGCTGCCGGGCGCCCCAGTCTCGCCTGCCGGGCGATCGGCTGGGCTGGGACGGCCGGCCGGGCTGGGTGGCAGCGGTGGATCGAGTCGTGGTTGGCCACCGTTGCGGTCCAACCGCAGGGTGATATGGCGACGCCAATGCTCGTCGTCCACGGCGGGATGGTCGAGTCGAAAATGGACACCGCGAGACTCGGTCCGAGCCAATGCTGCCCGCGTCATCATCTGGGCGGTGCAGAGCAGGTTTTGCAGTTCCCATCCGGCGACCACGTCGAATTGATGTCGCATCACGTAACTGGAGAACGAATCGACCGCTGCGGCGGCTTCTCTCAGCCCTTCGGCATCTCGTTGGACGCCGACCAAGCGTCCCATCAGGCTTTTCAGCGACGCCCGTACGTCTGCGACGTCAAAGGCGGGACTATCGGGCACCGCCGCCTGCTCGATCGGCAGCGCACGCATCGTGTCTGGCATCTCGCCAGCGGCCCGCGACGCCGCCTCGCCGGTGTGCGTGCCATAGACCAAGCCTTCCAGCAAGCTGTTGCTGGCCAATCGATTGGCGCCGTGAAGGCCACTACTGGTCACTTCGCCGGCCGCCCATAAACCAGGGACGCTGGTCTGTCCTTGGCGATCGACCGTGACGCCGCCGATCATGTAATGAGCGCCGGGACGTACCGGGATCGGATCTTGGGTGACATCGAGCCCGAAGGTCGCACAGGCCTGAGCGATGCCGGGGAAACGTGCCCGGACCAGTTCCCCGGGGAGATGCGCCAGGCTGAGGTAAACGCAGCTGTGACTGCTTTTTGCCATCTGGCGGACGATCGATTGGCTGACCACGTCGCGGGGGGCCAGTTCGGCGCGGGGATCATAATCCGGCATGAAACGCTGGCCGTTGTGATCGAGCAGGTGCGCCCCCTCGCCACGGATTGCTTCGGTGATCAGCGATCGCGATGCCCCGGCGATGTACAACACGGTCGGGTGAAACTGACAGAATTCCATGTCGCGTAGTTCGACCCCCGCGCGGTAGGCCGCGGCGAAACCGTCACCGGTCGCTACCGGTGGGTTGGTCGATTCGCGATAAACCTGGCCACAACCGCCGGTACAAAGAATTGTCTGTTTGGCCCAAACCAACATCGGCGGTCGACCTTCACGGCTGACCACCGCACCGTGACAACGTCCGTCCTGCGTCAGCAAGTCGAGCGTGAACGTCTGCTCCCAGATTTCGATATTCGGCATCTGGCGGCTCCGCTCCATCACCGCTCGCATCACTTCCTTGCCGGTCGAATCGCCGAGCGCATGCACGATTCGCTCACGACTGTGGCCGCCTTCGCGTCCGAGGGCGAGCGACCCACCGAATTGGTCAAAACGGGTTCCCCAAACGATCAATTCCTCGATCCGTGATGGCGCTTCGCGGATCACCATGTCGACCACGTCGGGATCGCAGAGGTTGCCCCCGGCGGCGAGCGTATCGGCGACATGGTGCTCGAAGCGATCTTCGGGGTCGAGCACGCCTGCGATTCCGCCTTGCGCGTAGTGGCTATTCGATTCCTGCAACGCGTCCTTGGTGACAACCAAGACGTTTTGGTGCAACTGGGCCGCATTAGCCGCTCGCAATCCAGCCAAGCCACCACCGATGACCAACAAGTCGGTGAAATAGTGGTTCAGCCGAGAAGCGCGAAACGGGATCAGATAGCGAGGGATCATGGAGGTGACCGCCGGTGCGCCGGCGGGAGCGGATATCCTGGGACTGCGACCAAGGCCCGTCGCCTGTTCCCTGGTGACGGACCGAAATTGACATCGACCCGACATCATAGCAAGGTAGTTCCTCCCGCTAAGGTCGCAGACAAAAATACGCTCCGGTTCACGGCGATTATCATTGCTGGGTCTGATCGAACGGTAGCCCAGGGGCTACCCGTGAGGGAGAAACCGGTTCAAATAGAGGGCTCACGGTCGGTCACCGTCCCTCACCCACGACATCCTCCGGCAATCCGAATGAGCTTCACACCGCCCCGCTCCGAGTCCGCAGCGGATCGCGTTTCCGGCGTCACTTCGTCCGCAGCTGCGGGGCGAGGTGCATCCGACGGATCCGATCGCCCCGACGGCGTCGCGGTGCCGGCAGATGCCAGCCGACAGCCCCCGGATGACAACGCTGCCGTATCGGCTGCCGCCGTTGGGTCGGACGCCTCTTACCGGGAAGCGGCCTCGCCGGGGGAGCCAGCGATGGACCCGCAACTGACGACGATTCAACCCGGTGGCGGGTTCGTGATGTCGATCGAACTCGGCTGGGGTTATTTCCGACGAGCGCTGTTGCGGACGTTTCGCCGTGGCTATGTCGAGCGAATCCGGGGACTCCGTCAGGGGACCCGCGGTTCGCTGCCGTTCGAACCGGTCGATTCACGTGATCTGAAGTTTTATCGCAACCAAGAGACTTACTGGTGGCCCGACAGCGATGACGCGTTCCGTTGGCGTGACGCCTTGCCGTTTGCCCGGGCGGGGTTGGCCGAGTTGATTCTGATCGGCGGCTTCTTTCTGTTGCTTACGGTCGTCCTCGGCTGGTTCTGGTGGCCGCTGGGAGTGCCGCCGTTGGTGGTGTTCGGCTTGGTCGTGTGGTTCTTTCGCGACCCGCCGCGTGAGATCCCGACGGAGCATGGGGTCGTCGTCTCGCCGGCAGATGGCAAGATCGTCCAGATCGACTCGATCGATGACCCCGACATCGGACCGGCGATTCAGATCGGGATATTTCTGTCGATCTTCAACGTCCACATCAATCGCAGTTCGCTGGCCGGCAGTGTCACCGCGGTGCGTTACCGTCCCGGCAAGTTTCTCAATGCGCTGCGTCCCGAATCGGCTCGTGAGAACGAAAACCTCGATGTCATTTTGGTCAGTCAGGAGAACTCGGGCCGCCCGTTTCGCATCCGGCAGATCACCGGACAATTCGCCCGCAGGATCGTCTGTTGGGTTCGTCCCGGCGATGTCCTTACCAAGGGAGAGCAGTTCGGAATGATCAAGCTTGGTTCACGTACTGAATTGATAATCCCACGCGACGATTCGTTAGCCATCGAAGTCCGAATCGGGGATAAAGTGATCGCCGGAGCGTCGCGATTGGCCCAGTATCGCCTGGCCGTGCCGGCCGGCGATGGGGCAGGGGTGAAGCCATGAATCCACAGCTGAAACGTTCGGAGCGAGCCGGTTGGCCGGGTGAGGCCGCAGAAAGTTGGAAGCGACCGACCGCGGTGAAGCGGCGCCGACGACTGACATTGGCCGTCCTGCCGACCCTGCTGACGCTCGGCAACGGCGTTTGTGGGATGGCCTCGATCGCGGTGGCGACCAGCGCCCTGCTCGATTGGACAAATGAGCAGCAATTGTTCGTCGCCGGCTTGCTGATTTTCGGTGGGATGCTGTTCGACGCCCTCGACGGCTCGGCCGCCCGCATGACAGGACAGTCGAGCGAGTTCGGGGCACAACTCGACAGCCTTTGCGACGCGATTACGTTCGGTGCCGCCCCGGCCGTGCTGGTTTGGCGCTTTAGCGATCTGATGGCGCACCGGGTCACGTGGGCGATCGGCGTCATTTTTGCCCTCTGCGTGTTGATCCGCTTGGCGCGTTTCAATGTCGAAACCGGCGAGGAGGATTCGCACGATGGGTTCGATGGGTTGCCGAGCCCGGCCGCCGCAGGCACGATCGCCGCGTTCACGATCGCCATGCCGCGCCTCGAATCATTGACCCATGTGGGCCACCGTCCCTGGGTCCGCAACACCGCCGAATGGGCGCTGACGATCAGCGAATCCTTCGTACCGCTGCTCGCCATCCTGCTCGCTTACCTGATGGTTTCACGCTTTACCTATCCGCACATCGTCCAGCAATGGATTCGCGGTCGGCGGTCACCCAATCAGATCGGTCAGGCATTATTCGCGGTCGGCGGGTTGGTTGTATTGCACGAATTGGCACTTCCGCTCGTCTTTTGCTGCTACGCGTTTTACTCGCCCGGCCGGCAGTGGCGGAGGATTTTCGAAACGCCGGAGGCCGATAACGCTTCGCGGGCCGCCACGGGAGACGACGATTCGGAGCGAGCGGGCCAGGAACCACCGGGCTAAAGGTCGTTCGGATTGCGAAGAATGTGCAATTTTCGCCGTTCGTTGTGTCACGGGATTGTAAAAATCAGCCGAATCCGCCGGGCATCACAGTCGGTATCCGATCAACAACTGCTTTTCTAGCAATGAGTTACGGCCTTTTAACCGGTGGCGACCGGAGCTTGACTCGGCACGCAAACCTGGCATGGTAAGATCTCAAAGATCGCCAACCAGAACCGAAATGCGTGGTGGAGTGTACTCGAAAATGGTCGTTAGCTCAGTTGAAAAGCCGATCGCCAAGCAGCCCCACGCGAGTCGTTTGTACCGCGAACTCGCTCCCGCCTATGAGGCCGTATGGCCGATCTTGGCTCGGAAGCGAATTCGGGCTGCGATCGGCAATCTCGAACTCGATGCCGGACATCGTCTGCTCGAGGTCGGCGTCGGAACGGGCATGTCGTTGGACTCTTACCCTCAATCGATCGACATCACGGGAGTCGACCTTTCGACCGAAATGCTCGCCCAAGCTCAACGGTTGGTCGAGGAGGAGCGATGGTCGAATGTCCGTCTGCTGCCGATGAATGCGGAGGAGTTATTGTTTGACGATTCGAGTTTCGACGTCGTCACGTCGTTTCACGTTATCAGTGTCGTCTCCGATCCTCGGCGGATGATGCGGGAAGTGGTCCGGGTCTGTAAACCGGGCGGAAAGATATTGATCGTCAACCACTTCCGATCGAACAATTCGTGGATCGCACGAATGGTCGATTCGGCCGGCGCTGTGACTCGCCGACTCGGCTGGCGAACCGACCTCAACCTGCATGAGATCACCGCGGATTTCCCGCTCCGGGTCGAGCGTTGTTACAAGACCTCCCCCACTTCTCTGTTCACGATTCTGACGGCGACCAAGCTCGACGCCTGAGCCGTCGATCGGCGAACACCTACGGTCGTCACCACGGTCACCTCGGCCGTGAGTCCTCTGCATGAGCGACCGAGTGCTGGATCAGCGGCTGAGTGCTGCTGGGACCGCTTCTGAGCAACGCTGCCGCGATCGCTGCGCGGGGGTGGAATCGGCACGACCGTACGAACTGGTAATTTGCTCGATAGTTGTCATTCTGTCGGCCCCCTGGTCGATAGACTCCCTTGTCGAGATGAACGCCGCGTCGAATCGCCCTTCCGGGCTCGCTTCGGCTGCGAGGGTGTCGCTCGTATGACGTTATTTTCCGGACCACATTTGTAAACATGAAGAGGGAACCATGCTGGTCCTTTCGCGACACCGTGACGAAAGCATCATGATCGGCGACGACGTCGTCGTGACCATCGTTGACATCCGCGGCGACAAGGTTCGCTTGGGGATCGAAGCGCCACAATCGATCCCCGTCCACCGGCAGGAGGTCTACGAAGCGATCCAGCGGGAAAACCGCCGGGCCGCCCAGACCGATCCCAACGCCACGCGTGACGTCCAACCGGCACGCGACGATCGAGGCAGTCGTGAGCCACGCGGCCGTGGGTCTCGATAACGCCGAGTCGATGTTTTACCCATGCTGTGCCGATCCGAGGCCGCTCGGAGATGCCCGCCATGCCCCGGGGCGTTTCCCAGTAATTCGGTGAAAAGCCCGGTAAAACGTCGAAACGTCCTCGAAGCCCGATTGGAAGGCGATCGACGCCATCTTGCGGTCGGTAGCGCGGAGCAGTTCGATCGCGTGAGCAACCCGCAGGCGATTGACGTATTCCAGCCAACTGCTTCCGGTACGACGGCGAAACGCGGTCGAAAAATAGCGACGTGACATGTGGCAGGCCGCCGCCGCTGCCGCGAGTGACTGCGATTCAAAGAAGTTGTGCTCAAGCCACACCAAGTAGGTTTCCAGCAGCGGATCCTCGCTTGCTCGTTCGCCATCGTGGCTGCTCGCCTCGCCACCCCCGCCGGCGCCATCGGAACCGGCACGCAGTGACGCAGCCCGCGACCGCGACTCTGTTAACCGCTGAGGCTCCGCCGCCTCGGTCTCATCGGCGACGGTCGCAGGGGCCCGCTGTGGTTCGGCTCGAACCAGGGCGACTTGAACGACCAAATCGAGCGCAGCGGCGACGGCGGCGAGCCGATTGAGCGGATCGGCTTGGCCGTGGGAGTAGAGCAACCGTCGCATCTTCGCCGTCAATTGCAGTGGCCCCAGGGCGTCGGCGGGAAACACGCCGGTAGGTACCAACCGTGACGCGCCGGCGACGCAGCCGATCAGCCGATCAGCGATCCCGAGCCCGTAGAGCGAGATCGGGTGACGAGGCTGATCGACGATCCGGTGACTCAGCCCGGCCGGAATGACGACCAGATCGCCCGTTTTGCAATTCGGTCGCCCCCAATCGCCCTCGATCACGCCCGCGCCTCCGGTGATCAGCAAAAGTTTGATGAACCGGTGCCGGGTGTAGCCCATGGCGAACGTTTCACCGTGACGGCTTTCGAACGCCCAAATCCCAGAATCGTCGAGATTTTCGGCGACGGGTTCGCTGCGGAACGCGATCGGGCTGGCTTCGAGTTGCTTCTCCATGGTGATCCTCCTGACTTCGATCCAGGTGGCTGGCGGCTCGCCACGTCGACTGATTCTGACCCGGTGTCGCCCGAAACGCAATCGATCCGTGCTCGATTCGCAAAGACGAGCCCGTTCGCCCCGACTATCGTTTCGACACGATCGCTCTCTGCGGCGGACCCGTCGGTGAGCGAGATGAAGACCCGTAACCACTCGTATAGAGAGAAACGCGTGAAGCTCGATTCGATCCCGCCGATCCGTCCCCGCCGGCAAATCACCGGCATGTCGGCGATCCTGTTGCCACTGCTTGAACCCACCGGCGGTGCCGATTCCGACGCCGATTTGCGGATCGATTGGGACGGATTTCGTCGGCACGTAACCAAGACAGCGGACGCGGGCCTGGTGCCGGCCGTCAATATGGACACCGGATATGTCAACCTGTTGACGACCGACCAACGGGTGGAGGTACTGCGTCAGACCGCCGAGTGTCTCGGAGGTCGTCCCTTCGTCGCTGGCGCGTTCGTTGGTGATTCTCCGGGGGCTGCTTTCTCGTTGAAGGGTTACCTAGCGAGGATCGAGGAGATTCAGGCTTGCGGTGGGACGCCGGTGATCTTTCAGTCGTACGGGTTGACCGGCCAAGACGACCGTCAGATCGTCGAATCGTACGCGGCGATCGGCCGGGCGACTGGCGATTTTTACGGTTTTGAACTCGGCCAGATGTTCGCGCCGTTCGGCCGCATCTACAGCTTGGACGTTTACCGAGGCTTATTGGAACTCCCGCACTGCTTGGGGGCCAAGCATTCGTCGCTCAGCCGGTCTGCGGAGTGGCAGCGGTTGGCGTTGCGAGACGAGATCCGCCCTGATTTCCGTGTCTTGACCGGCAACGACTTGGCGATCGACATGGTGATTTACGGCAGCGATTATCTGCTCGGTTTGAGCACCTTTGCGCCCGACCAATTCGCCAAACGCGACGCTTTGTGGCTCGCCGGCGATGCCGATTTTTACGAACTTAACGACATCTTGCAGTACCTCGGATTCTTCGCCTTCCGCGATCCGGTCCCGGCCTACAAGCACAATGCGGCTCAGTTCCTGCACGCCCGCGGCGCGATCGCGACGCCGCTGACTCATCCGCTCAGTGCTCGCCGTCCCGATTCTGACACCGCTGTCCTGACCGAAATCCTAGCCAGGCTGACCTCATGAATACCCCTTCGCTAACCATTGCCATGCACGGTGTGACCGGTCGCATGGGGACCAACCAGCACTTCATTCGCTCGATCCTAGCTCTGATGCGAGAGGGCGGCGTCAGGCTCCCTTCGGGCCCGAAGCTGCAGGTCGTTCCGATCTTGGTCGGTCGCAACGACGAGAAGCTGCGATACTTGGCGGAAACGGTTGCGGGCCGCGAAATCGGTCGCTCGCTCGAATGGACCACCGACCTCGATGGTGTGCTGAGTGACGATCGAGTCGATGTCGTCTTCGACGCCTCCAGCACGCTGCAACGGGCCGACATCGTTCGCCGGGCGGCCGAGAGCCGTAAGGCGGTCTACTGCGAAAAGCCGATCGCGACCGCCGCCGACGATGCCCAACGATTGGCCGAAGCGGTCGAAGCGACCGGCGTCAAGAATGGGGTCGTCCAAGACAAGTTATGGTTGCCGGGAATGCGCAAGCTGAGACTGCTGAGGGATCAAGGTTTCTTCGGGAAAATTCTCAGCGTCCGCGGCGAGTTCGGCTATTGGGTGTTCACCGGTCACCAGGGTGATCAACCGGCCCAGCGACCGTCGTGGAACTACCGCCGCGAGGATGGCGGCGGAATCATGATCGACATGTTTTGTCATTGGGAATACCTGATCGGTGACCTGTTCGGGAAAATCGACTCGGTGCTCGCCCATGCCACGACCGACATCAGCGAACGGGTCGATGAGGCGGGCCGCGAATATCGCTGTACCGCCGACGATTCGGCCTACGCGATCTTTCAACTCAAGAACGGCATCACCTGCCAGTTCAACAACTCTTGGTCGACCCGTGTCCGCCGGGATGATCTGTTGACGGTCCAGGTCGACGGGACCGACGGGTCGGCCGTCGCCGGCTTGCGGGAATGTTGGGTACAACCCGCTGCCGCGACCCCCAAGCCGATTTGGAATCCCGACATCCCCCAACCGATCGACTTTTTCCAAGGTTGGCAGCAATTGCCAGACGCGACCGACTACGACAACGCGTTCAAAATTCAGTGGGAATTGTTCCTGCGGCACTGCGTCGGCGAAGGCGATTTCCCTTGGACGATCCGCCGTGGGGCCGACGGCGTGGCCTTGGCCGAAGCGGGGCAACGGTCGGTCGACGAGAGACGCTGGATAACTCTTTAATTCGCTGCCACAGCGGCGCGATCCACGTCGCTTCTGGGTGCGTTGAATCGCAACGGGGTACCTCGTCAAAGCCGCTCGATCCGCGTACGATCGTGCGGGCAAAGGGGCGTTCGCTGGAGTCTCGTCGCCGATATTCCCACGGTCGGCCCCGTTTCACCTCCGAGTCATTCCCCATTCATGGGCCCCGCTGATGCCACTTTGGCAAATCGACATCTATCCGGCAGACGGCTTTTCCGACCGTGACGGCGAGCGTACCGGCGACCAGATTCGTGAACTCGGCCTCGGCGACGATGTCACGGTCGACTTCGCCCGTGGATTTCTCGTCGAAGGTGACTTGCCGGCCGCCGAAGTCGAACGGATGGCGGCGACCTTGCTGAGCGACAATGTGACCGAGCGGGTGGTGGTGGCGGCGGTCGGCGATGACGCGCTCAGCGAACCGCCGGGTGACCTCGCCACACTGGTCAACGTGTTGCCCAAACCGGGCGTGATGGACCCGGTCGCCGAAAGCGCCGCGGCGGCGGCACGGGATGCCGGTTGGTCAGTCACCGCGATGCGAACCCTGCGGAAGTATTGGCTTCCCGAATTGCCCGACGACCGGCTCGCCGCGATCGCCCGGCGTGCATTGTCGAACGATTCGGTCGAACAGGTGATCATCGGTCCGTTGCAAATCGGGCAACTCAGCTCCGACGCCCAGTACCGATTCGAATTGGTCACAGTCGCGATCCGTGGGCTCGACGAGGACGAACTGATCGAACTTTCCCGCCAAGGGCAGCTCTACTTGACCTTGGTCGAAATGCAGACGATCCGCGATCACTTTCGTGAACTCGGTCGCGACCCGACCGACATCGAACTCGAGACGATCGCGCAGACTTGGTCCGAGCACTGCAGTCACAAAACGCTGGCCGGTAGGATCCACTATCGTGGTCCGGCCGCCGACGGCACGCCCGACGGCGACGAGCGTCAGTACACCAACATGCTGAAAGAGACGATCTTTGCAGCGACGCAGACCATTCGGGCCGCGGCGGGTGAACACGACCGCTGTGTCAGCGTTTTCAAAGACAACGCCGGCGTGGTCGTTTTCGATGACGCCTTCCACGCCTGTTTCAAAGTCGAAACCCACAACCACCCGTCGGCGCTGGAGCCTTACGGCGGTGCCAACACGGGACTCGGTGGCGTGATCCGTGACCCGCTCGGCACCGGGCTCGGGGCCAAGCCAGTCTGCAACACCGACGTGTTCTGTTTCGCCCCACCGGACACGCCGGCCGACGAACTGCCGCCCGGCGTGCTGCATCCCCGCCGAGTGATCAACGGAGTTGTCGCGGGCGTCCGCGATTACGGTAACCGGATGGGGATTCCGACAGTCAACGGCGCGATCTACTTCGACCGCCGCTACCTCGGCAATCCGCTGGTCTATTGTGGCAATGTCGCGATGTTGCCGGTCGGGATGGAAGACAAGCAGGTTCAGCCGGGGGATCTGATCGTCGCCATCGGCGGCCGAACCGGTCGCGACGGGATCCATGGGGCGACGTTCTCCTCGGCCGAACTGACCAGTGAATCCGAATCGCTCTCGGGCGGCTCGGTCCAAATCGGTAACGCGATCACCGAAAAGATGGTCATGGATGTGCTGCTGCAGGCCCGCGACCAGCAGCTTTACAACGCCGTCACCGATTGTGGGGCGGGTGGCTTTTCCAGCGCGGTCGGCGAAATGAGCGAAGAGGTCGGCGCCGAGGTCTGGCTGGAGAAATGTCCGCTGAAGTACGACGGGTTGAGCTATACCGAAATTTGGATCAGCGAGGCCCAAGAACGGATGGTGCTTTCCGTACCGCCGGAGAATTGGGAACGGCTGCGAACTTTGTGTGAAAGCGAAGGGGTCGAGGCGGCGGCAATCGGTCGCTTCGTCGATACCGGAAAGCTGTTGTTGACCTATCACGGTAACACGGTCGGCGAGTTGGCGCTCGGCTATCTGCACGGTGGCCGACCGCCCGTTGTACGTGACGCGGTCTACCAACCGCCAGCGACGCTTCCGCTAACGCCGCCAGCGATGGAGCTGGCCGATGGCAACCGGCTGCTGGGCGATATCCTGGCGTCGCTGAACGTCGCCAGCAAACATTGGGTCATCCGTCAGTACGACCATGAGGTCCAGGGCGGCAGTGTCATCAAGCCGCTGGTCGGCCCCGAGTGCGACGGGCCTGGCGACGCCGCCGTCATCCGACCACTGCTCGATTCCCGCCGCGGACTGGTCATTGCCTGTGGTATGAACCCACATTATGGAGACTTCGATACCTATCACATGGCCGCCTCGGCGATCGATGAAGCGGTCCGCAATGCGGTTGCGGTCGGCGCCGATCCGGCCACGATCGCGATCCTCGATAATTTCTGCTGGGGTTACACCGACCGTCCCGAAACGCTCGGTTCGCTGGTCCGCGCCGCGATCGCCTGCCAAGACATGGCGGTTGCCCTCGGCACGCCGTTCATCAGCGGCAAGGACAGCTTGAACAACGAGTTCAGCTATCTCGGTGAGGACGGTCAAAAGCGGTCGATCGCGATCCCGCCGAGCCTGCTGATCAGTGCGATGGGACAGATCGCCGACGTGTCGTTGGCCGTCACGATGGACCTGAAGCGGGCCGGCAACCTGATTTTTCTGGTCGGCGATACCCACGACGAACTCGGCGGGTCCCACTATTCACTCGTATCCGGCCTCGCTGGCGATCAACCGTGCGGTCAAGTGCCGCGAGTCGACTCGGCACTCGCGAAACGGACCTTTGACACCGTCCATGCCGCGATTTCGCGACGACTGTTCCGCAGCGTTCACGACCTCAGCGAAGGCGGTTTGGCGGTCGCCGCCGCCGAAATGGCGATGGCCGGACGCCTCGGAATCACGCTCGACGCCGATCGAGTCGGCCCCGCAGACGGTCTGCCCGACGCCGCCAAGTTGTTCGCCGAATCGAATACCCGGTTCCTCGTCGAAGTCGCTGCCGAAAACGAGGCTGCGGTCACTGAGTGGTTCGCAGGCCAAGCGGTACCGCTGCGAAAGCTTGGCGAGGTCGAATCCGCCCCGCGAGTCCGGATCTCGGTCGCCGGACGGCCGTTGATCGATGAATCGATCGACCACCTGCTCAACCGCTGGCAAAGCCCGCTTAACTGGTGATCGTCTGCAACACGACGACAAGCCCGTTAAACTGGAGAGTCGTTATCCCGTCCACCAGCCCCGGCTCGCCGACATGATCCTGCCCGTCATTCCCACCACCTTGACCGTTGTCGTTTCACGTGGCCAATCACGAAACCCCGAGAAACGAGGACTAGAAGCCAAGATCGTTGAAGCCGCCGGCCAGCTCCCGGGGGTCGTCGTGCTCGATGTCCCCCACCTCTACGACCTCAAGGCCGGCAGCGAGGTGATGCAAACGCTGCTCGCTGTCGAAGGCGATATGGTTGTCGCCTCATGGCTGTTCCCGCGGGCCACGCACTGGCTGCTCGACCGCCTGAATGTTCGCGGCCAGGTCGGTGAAACGGTATTCGATACCGAAGCAGCAGCCGCTTCCGCTGATGATTCGGCGGATGGCAATGATTCGGACGATTCAGACCCAGCCGAACCGCGGGTCACCGACCTCTACCCGCGTCAGGGTCGTTCGATCTATTCGCTCGATTTGCGGGCCGGTGATGCGGATCGAATGACCGCTGAAATCGCCCGGATCGCTGCACTCAGCGAACAGGCGAACGAGCAAGCGGCGAACGAAGCGGCGTCGGCCGATGGCAGCCAACCGTCGGCCAACGAGAATCGACTTCGCTTCGACGATCCGGCGACACGGCGGTGGTACCCTGTGATCGATTACAGCCGTTGTACGAACTGCATGGAATGCATCGATTTCTGTCTGTTTGGGGTCTATGGAATTGACGGTGTCGAGACGATTTTGGTCGAACAGCCCGACAATTGTCGCAAGGGATGTCCGGCCTGCAGTCGGGTCTGCCCGGCCGGTGCGATCATTTTTCCTCAGCACAAGGCGCCGGCGATCGCGGGCGCCCCGGTCGAAGGCGACGAGGGGTTCAAAATCGACTTGTCACTGCTGTTCGGCGCCCCCGACAAGACGGCCGATCCGGTCGCCATGGCCGCTCGTGAACGAGACGAACAGCTGCTGTTGGCCGGCCGTGCGGCGGTCGGAATGCCCGAATTGCGCAGCCGGTCCGAGTCCAAATCGGCTCCCCCCGACCATCTCGACGACCTGATCGATCAACTCGATCAAGCCGGTATCTGAGCACTCCCTCCCCCGTTTCGAAATCGATGCAAGCAATTCTGCTGGAAAAACCAGGTCAATTTTCTCCCATCACCGTTTCGGAACCCGATCGGCCAGGTCCCGGACAAGCGTTGGTTCGACCTCACGTGATGGGCATCTGTGGCACCGATGTTGGCGGATATCTCGGCAAGATGCCATTCTTCGGCTATCCCCGTATCATCGGGCACGAGTTAGGTGTCGAGGTCTTGGAGATCGGCGAAGGGGTACAGCACGTTCGTAGCGGTGATCGCTGCAGCATCGAACCGTACCTGAATTGTGGTCGTTGCTACGCTTGTCGTCGCGGTGCCACCAACACCTGTCAATTCAATCAGACGTTCGGAGTGATGTGCGACGGCGGTTTGCAAGAGCGGTTTTTGATCCGAGCGGATAAACTGCATGTCGGCAACGGACTCGAGTTCGAGCAATTGGCACTCGTCGAAACGCTGGCGATCGGTTGTCACGCCTGTGACCGTGGCGGTCCGGTCGCTGGTGATCGCGTCTTGATCATCGGCGCCGGCCCGATCGGTTTGGCAGCTCTGGAGTTCGTGAAGCTGACCGGCGCGGAAGTCACGGTCATGGACCTGGTCCCGTCACGACTCGAGTTCTGTCGCCAGAATTACCAGATCGCTCACACGATTGCCTATCGCGACGACGATTCCGCACTCGAGGAAACGTCGCGGATCACCGACGGCGATCGGTTCGCGGTCGTCATCGACGCGACCGGCAACCACCGCTCGATGTCAGCCGCGCTCGGCCACGTCGCCCAAACCGGCACGCTCGTCTATGTCGGGATCAGCGACCAGACGCTGCAATTTCCTCACGTGGCGATGCACAAGCCGGAGCTGACGATCAAGGCGAGTCGCAACGCACTGCCGCGAGATTTCGCCCGGATCATCGAATTGATTGCGGGCGGCCAGATCCGGACGCAGCCGTGGATCACCCATCGAACCAATTTCGCCGACCTGATCAACGATTTCCCGACCTACACACAAGCCGACAGCGGAGTCGTCAAAGCCGTCGTCGAGCTCTGTTAACGCAGCCAGTCCGACGCCCTCAACGCACGCCAACACCCCCAGTCGCGAAGCGACGGCAGGCATCAACCACGTGGTCTCCAGCGATAGGCGACCCTTGAATTGCTCCAAAAATATTTTTCTGCCGCCTCATCGCCTTTGTCGGTGAAGTAGTCGGCG
>SKZY01000383.1 GCA_007127095.1 Planctomycetaceae bacterium | reverse complement strand
CGGCGACGTCGGAAGCGGCGCCCGAGCCCGCAGTCGGTGCCACGGTCGACTTCGATACCGAGATCATTCCGGTTTTGACCAAGGCCGGGTGCAACGCGGGTGCCTGTCATGGCGCTGCTGCCGGACGCGGTGGGTTTCATCTTTCGCTGCTCGGAGCCGATCCGGCCGCTGACCACGACGCGATCGTGTTGGCGTTGGAAGGCCGACGAGTGAACCTGGCAGACCCTGCGAGAAGTCTGATCATCGCCAAGCCGGGTGGACAGCTCGAACATGGCGGTGACGTCGTCCTACCGCCCGAAAGTGACGGCCAGCAGCGAATGTTGACCTGGATTCGCTCGGGGGCACGCCGTAACGCGGGCCGGAATTTGAACCATTTCGAGGTCTCGCCACAACAAATCGTCGTCGACGAACTTCCCGCCAAAATCACGCTCCGCGCGATCGCTCGGTTTGGCCAAGAATCACCTGAGGAGGTGACGCCGTTTACGGTTTTTACCAGCACCGACCCGGCCGCGGTTTCGATCGACTCGTCGTCCGTCGCCGAAGTCCGACGGCGTGGCCAACATGTCGTGATCGCTCGGTTTTTGGATCGCGTCGTCCCGCTGCAGATCACCGTCCCGCTGTCAGACCGGCCGGTCGACCTGGCGAATGAGCCGCGAGCCAGCTTCATCGATGACGAAGTGCTGAGTCGACTAACTCAGTTGCGACTTCCCGTCTCTCCGCCGGCATCCGACGCGGCTTGGCTTCGTCGTCTCACACTTGACCTGACCGGGCGACTGCCGACGCCGGAGACCACGGCAGCCTGGCTGTCCGACGATTCGGCCGACAAACGACAACGGATCGTCGATTCGTTGCTTTCCAGCGACGATTTCGCCGAATATTGGACGCTGCGATTCGCGCGGCGATTGCGGCTGCGGTCGCTGCCGAACGAGCCTGAGGCGGCTCAGGCGTATGCTGGTTGGATCCGCGAACAGATCGCTGCCGATCGCGGACTCGACCGAATGGCTCACCAGCTGTTAACCGCGACCGGCGATTCACATCAGGTCGGTCCGGCGAACTTCGCCCGGATGGTCCCCGACGCCCGTGGACAAGCCGAACTGTTCGGACAATTCTTTCTCGGTGTCCGACTCGGTTGTGCCAACTGTCACAACCACCCGCTCGACCGTTGGACCCAAGACGATTACCACGGTTTGGCCGCCGCCTTTGCCCGATTGCAGCGCGGCCGAATCGTATCGTTGGCCGATTACGGCGCCGTTTCGCACCCGCTGACGCTCGAACCGGCGACACCACGAATCCCGGGCCTGCGCGACCTCGCTGCGGACGCTGACCACCGTGCTGAGCTGGCCGATTGGGTCACAACGGACAAAGATCGTCGGTTCGCCAAAGCGATTGTCAACCGGTTGTGGCGGGCGATGTTCGGACGTGGCTTGATCGAACCGGTCGACGATTTGAGCGAGACCAATCCGGCGACACACCCCGAACTGGTCGACCGTTTGGCCGACGACTTCGTGGCCAACGGTTTTCGCTTGCGGCACACGTTGCGGCTGATCGCCTTGAGCCAGACCTACGCTCGCAGCGGACAAACGGTCGCGGGCAACGAGACCGATGACCGGTTTTATTCGCGATCGTATCGCCGCCCGCTCGAAGCGGAGGTTTTGGCTGATGCGATCGGCGATGTCACGGGTGTGGCGACGCGGTACGACGGCCCGTTTGCCGGTATCCGTGCCGTCGGTTTGGTCGACTCGTCCTCGCCCGCACCGTCGCTCGATCTGCTCGGTCGCTGCACGGTCGCGGACGGCTGTGAATCGGGCCCCGCCACCGAGCAAAACTCGCGAGGCCTGGCGGCACAACTGCATCTGATCAACGGCGATTTGATCAACGCCAAGTTGACCGACGAAGCTGGGACTCTGCGACGATCGATCGCTGCCGGTGAGAGCGATGAGGCGATCGTGACCCGCTTCTACCTAGCCGGTCTCGGCCGCTATCCCAGCGATCGGGAGCGGGTCGATTGGCAAGCCCGCATTCACAGCGACGACCCCGACGAGCGGCGCCGGCGGCTCGAGGATTTCGTCTGGGGCCTGCTCAACAGCCAAGGATTCACGGAGAACCACTGAGCGGGATGGTCACAGAGTGGCCGGGGTTGTTTGAGTGTTTGGTGAGAGAGTGTTCGGTGTCATCCATGACGACCATTTTTGCGAAGAACTCGATGCGAAGACCGAAGCCAAGCCGCTTTGACGGTTTTAACCGTTGCGACGGCTTTAACCGTCGCGACGGTCTCAACCGTCGTGATCTGTTGCGGATCGGTAGCTTGTCGGCTTTCGGGCTGGGACTTCCCGAGCTGATCGCCGCTCGAACCGCGGCGGCCGCCCCCGCGGCGGCGCGAGCCAAATCGTGCATCCTACTCTGGCTGGACGGCGGGCCGAGCCACCTGGAAACGTTCGACCTGAAACCGGATGCGCCTGCCGAAGTGCGTGGGCCGGCGGCGGCGATCGCGACCAATGTCCCCGGAATCCGGATCGGCGAATGGTTGCCGGAAACCGCCAAGCTGTGCGATCGGTTGGCGATCATCCGATCGATGACTTCACCGTTGGGCGAACACGGCTTGGCCAACCAGTATCTGTTAACCGGGTATCAACCGTCACCGGTGATTCGCTACCCGAGCTTCGGATCGGTCGTCACGCACTTGCGCGGCCGTTCCACCGACAACGCGCTCCCTCCCTACGTGGCGATCCCGGAAGTCGGCTTTGCCGGCGCCGGCTTTCTGGGCGGTGCCCATGAACCATTTGTCACGCACGGCGACCCGTCTCGTCCCGACTTTCGAGTCAACGATCTCGATTTTTTCCCCGATGTCGATCTGGCTCGCCTTCGCCGGCGGCGTCAGTATTTGGCGGAGTTCGATGCGGCCCAGGCGGCCTTTGAGGCTGCTTCTCCGACGAGCGATCCGGCGATCGACCAGGCCTATCGACTGGTCACGTCAGCCGCTGCAAAGTCCGCGTTTGACTTGACCGCTGAACCCGCTGACGTTCGCCAGCGATTCGGCCCGCGAATGTTCGGTCAAAGCTGTCTGTTGGCGCGGCGATTGGTCGAGCGAGGCGTACCCTTCGTGACCGTCAATCACTCGGGATGGGATACCCACGAGGGGCTGACGTTGCAACTCCGCGACGGCTATTCGGGGGCTCGGGTCGGTGTCGGCCTGGTACCGACTTTCGACCTCGGCTTTTCGGCCTTGGTGAGCGATCTTGCGGACCGTGGGCTGCTCGATGAAACGCTCGTGATCGCGATGGGCGAGTTCGGTCGGACGCCGAAGGTCAACACCCGTGGCGGCCGCGATCATTGGCCACGGGTCTTCAGTGTCGTCCTGGCCGGTGGCGGCGTCCGCGGTGGCCAGGTGATCGGTGCCAGTGACCGTGTCGGTGAAAGCCCACAAAACCGGCCGATCACACCGAACGATTTGGCTCATTCGATCTACACCTTGCTGGGCATCGCGCCCGATCACCGGTTGCAGACACCCGACGGACGTCCGATCGCCGTCAACCAAGGCGGCGAGTTCATCGGCGAACTCGTTTGACCGATCGCCCCGTCGGTATCAGGACATTTCGTGATGCGTCCCTTAATCGTTCTCTTGGTCGTCGTTTGGCTCTGGTCCGATACCGCGGCGGCGGTCGATCCACCGACCACGGCGGTCGCTTTTGCCCCCGACGGCCGGTCGGTTTTGTTCGGATCGCAGCGTGGGATCGAGATTCGGTCTTGGCCGGCCGGGGAGCCGCTGGCGAAGCTGGAAACTCGATTGGGCCATGTCCACGACCTCGCCTTTTCACCCGCCGGCGACCGGCTGTTGGCTGCCGGCGGCTGGCCCGCCGAGACGGGTGTGATCGAGCGGTTTGGCTGGCCGAGCGACGATCCGCCGACCCGCATCGCGACGGCTGACGATGTGGTGTATCGAGTCGCCTGGTCGCCTGACGGCAAACATTGGGCGACCGCCGGGGCCGATGGGATTTGTCATGTCGTCGATGCCGCCAGCGGCCAGATGGTGACGCGATACGAAGGGCACTCTCAGGCCGTCTTGGGGATCGACTTTCTCGATGACGGCCAATTGGTCGTATCGGTCGGAGTCGACCAGACCGTTCGCCTCTGGGAAGCGTTGACCGGACGGTCGTTGCGGACGCTGGACAACCACGTCGCGGGCGTCAATGCGATCGCCGTCCGTCGTCCTCGCCCTGGTGCTGATCAAGCGGTCACGCCGACCGTGATCGCGACGATCGGTGATGACCGTACGGTCCGAATGTGGCAGCCGGTGATCGGCCGCTTGGTGCGGTTCACGCGATTGCCCGCGGTCCCGCGAGCGGTGATTTGGGATTCGGCGGGTGAACGGTTATTCGTCGGCTGTGACGACGGCCATGTGAGAACGCTCGCCTACGAGACGTTGGCTGTCACGATGACCATCGATGGAGCGATCGGCCGGATCTTTGAGATCGCGATCACGCCGTCGGGCGATCGGATCCTGATCGCCGGCGAGCGGGG
>SKZY01000004.1 GCA_007127095.1 Planctomycetaceae bacterium | reverse complement strand
TTCCTATTTGATTCCAAACCTGCTGCGACGGCTTGCGTCGGCCTGGCGAGAGTTTGCGACGAAGCGACAACCGACAGGAGCGAGGCAGACGGGCAAATCGTGCATTTGCCTTATAAAGAAAAGCCAGCCACTGCCGCCCCTTGCGAGAGCCTGCTACAATTGGCGACCTATCCGGGGCTGTAGCTCAGTCGGTTAGAGCTGGGGACTCATAATCCCTAGGTCGCGGGTTCGAGTCCTGCCAGCCCTACTTTTTCGTCCACATCCGGCGTAACCGTCGGTCGAATCGTGAGCCCTCGACGTGCCCCGCTGTTCGACTTTCGGCGTCTGCGTTGGGAATTGCCGAGTCATCGCGACCGCCAGCGAATCAAGGTGCGGGTGCGGCGACTGTTGCTGCACTCGATCCTCAAGGCCGACGATCCGCCACATCGATTGGCGCTCGGCGTGGCGATCGCGCTGTTCGTCACCTTCACTCCGACGATCGGGTTCCAATCGGTACTGGTCGTGGCGTTGGCCTGGTTATTCGGAGCCAACAAGTTAGTCGGGCTGCCGCTGATCTGGATCAGCAATCCGGCCACGTTCGTCCCGATCTACTATCCCGCTTATCGGCTCGGCAAGTGGGTGCTCGGCGGCACCCCGGTCAAAATGCAATGGTGGAAGGAACTGGCCAAGCCGCCCGATTCGGCGATCGAGGCGTTCCGATTCTACTGGGGCCGGATGCTGGAGATCATCGAACCGTTGACGGTTGGCTGTCTGTTGATCGCGACCCCGCTGGCGGGAATCGGTTACGTTTTGACATACCAAGCGATCGATCGGTATCGCGCGATTCGGGCGAAACGCAAAGCCAGACTGCATCAACTGGCGATCACAGACGAGTCCGCCGAGGCGAAGCCGAGCGACGGGCTTAAAACGGATTGAGTTCGAGCCAGCGGTGCTCAGCTTCGTCAAGTTCATTGCTGATCGCGGTCAGTTCGTTGTGCAGCTTAACCGCTTGGTCGGGATCGGTTTCGGTCAATAGTTTTTCGTCGACTTCGCGTTTTTGCGCGTCGAGTTTCGCGATCTTTTTCTCGAGGTTCTTGAGTTCCTTATCGGCTCGTCGTTGGTCCTGTTGAGAAGCCCGGTAATCGGCTGCCCCAGAGGCTTTGCCGGCCGGCTTGGGGTTCGGTTTGCCAGCCGCCGCGTTGCGTTGCCGTTCGCCCTCGTCGACCTCCTGCTCGACCGCTTGCAGGTAGGTCCCGTAATCGCCGAAGTAGTTTCGCACCGATCCGTCACGGACTTCGATGACACTGGTGGCGACGCGGCGCATGAAGTGGCGATCGTGGCTGGTGAAAATCACCGTCCCTTTGTATTGCAGCAGCGCTTCGGCGAGCGCCTCGACAGTTTCGACATCCAGGTGGTTACCCGGTTCGTCGAGTACCAGGATGTTGTCGGTGCCGAGCAACAGCGCGGCCATGCAGAGCCGGGCGCGTTCACCGCCGGAGAGCACTTTGACCTTTTTGTTGACGTGTTCGTCGCGGAACAGCAGCGCCCCAGCCATCGCCAGGACTTCTTGACGGGTCGTATCTCGGGCGCAGTGATACTCCAATGCCTCGAGGACGGTTTGGCGTTCGTCGAGGCTGGAGTAGACGTGCTGGGCATAGGTACCGATGTCGCAACCGTGGCCCCAACGGAGGTTTCCCTGCAGCGGCGGCAGCGAACCGACCAACGTTCGCAGCAAGGTCGTCTTGCCCTGGCCGTTGTCGCCGACGATCGCCGCCCGTTCGCCGTGCTCGATTTCTAACGTGATCGCATCGGCGACGCAGTGGTCGGGGTAGCCAATCGCCATCTCGTTACACCGCAGCGCCGTCCCTTGCCGCGGTTGGACCTGCGGCGGACGAATCCGCACGGTCGGCTCGTCGACTTCGATCTCGTTGGTCTGCAGCCGTTCGAGTTGCTTGGCTTTGCTCTTCGCTTGACTGGCGGTCGAGGCGTTGGCACGGTTCTTTTCGATGAACCGTTGCAGCTGTTTCTGTTTGGCGATGACGGTGGCGTTGACGCGGCGGTCGTGCTCACGTCGCTCTTCGCGATATTCGAGGAACGCATCGATCTTGCCGGTGAACATCGTCAACTTGCCGCGCGACAGCTCGAGTGTATGGCTGCACGTCGCTTTCAAAAACGCGCGGTCGTGCGAAACGATCAGTGCGGCCTTGTTGAAGTCTCGCAAAAAGTGTTCGAGCAGGATCTGGGTGCGGAGATCGAGGAAGTTCGTCGGTTCGTCCAGCATCAGTAGATTGGGGTCGTGCAACAGCAAGGCCGCCAGCTTCACCCGAGTCTGCCAACCGCCCGAGAGCGACTTGACGGGGCCGTCGAGGTAGGCCCCTTTGAGTTCGAATTGGCCGGCGACCTGGCCGCATTTCCAATCCGGCATGCCACTGTCACGCATCAGAAAGTCGAGCGCCGATTCGCCGGGCTGAAACGGGTCGTGTTGCCTCAGATAGCCGACCCGCAGGCTGGGGTGATGGATCACTTCACCGCGATCGACCTCTTCCTCGCCCAACAGGATTCTCAACAGCGTCGATTTTCCGGCACCGTTGCGACCGACGAAACCGACTTTAACGTCGTCGACCAAGGCGGCCTCAGCAGCGTCGAGCAGGACTTGGTCGCCAAAACGTTTATCCGCATCGCGGATTTGGATCAAAACGGTCATGGTGCCTAAAAAATATCGGCGGGAACAACAGAATCGTGCCCCAAGTTTGACAGCGTCACTCGATTCGCTCCACCGGGCTTAGCCCGACAGGATGATCTTCGGCGTCGTAGCGACCGCCGCAGCGGGGCCGCCGCGTCTGCGTGCCAGTACCCGCAGGTAGGGAGCGACGAAGCGAGCCCGGTCGCCGAAGCTGTCGGCTGGCGCATCGCGATCGACGTGCAACGGTTCGATGAAGTCCTCGATCACCATCCCACTGCGGCAAATTCCGCCGATGATCTGCTCGTAGCGATGCAGGTATTCGACTGCGCCCGGTTCGCGAAGTCGTTTCGTCGCTGACGACGGTTTCGTCACCGGAGGGATCGCGGTGTCGCGATAATATTCATGTTCAATCCGATAATGAGACGAAACGTCGCGAGAATGAGACACTTGCAAGCTGATCGGCGACTTGTGCTGGCTGATATAGAGCCCGCCGGGAACGAGTACGCGGGCGACTTCGCGGAAGACCTGGGTGACATCGGGGACATAGCAACTGCTAACCGGGTGGACGACGATCTCGAACGAACCGTCGGCGAGCATGTCGAGGCGGTCCATCGAGGCTTGAATCAACCGGGGCGACAACCCACGTCGGCGAGCGACTTGGCGATCGAGTTCGAGCATCGCGGGGCTGATATCGACGACGGTGACGACAGCACCCGCAGCGGAATAGAGAGCGCTTTGGCGACCACCGCCGGCTGCCAAACAGAGCAGACGCTTACCTTTGACGTTGCCGCCGAGCCAGCCGATCGGGTCGAGCGTACCGAGCGGATCCGCCAATTCGGCATCGCTCGCGGGCCGGCAGAGTGGCGCCTCGGCAGCGACCAAGGAATCGTAACACCGCTGATTGGCCGTCAAAGCGGCTGATCGGGCGGGCAAATCGTCAGCGGTTTCGTTCATGGCTCGATCAGTTTATCGGCCAACACGAAAACTCGCTGCGGGCAACTCACAAAAGCCGGACTTTAAGCCGCCGAAAGTTTGTCCATCAGATCGGCGAATCGCCGCTCGGCTTCTCGTCGCCTCGCCATCCGCTCGGCAACCGTCCAACCGCTGCGGATCGAAAGTACGCGGCGAGAGATCTCGGCGTCAGAAACGAACGACTCCTGGCGATCATTCGATTCTGCTTCGGCAACCTGCGGGGTCGGAAGTGTGGCGGTAAGCATCAAAAATCCTCCTGTAATCAACCAACCGAACTTGGGAAACGCTCGGGCTAATCCGTTGACCAGCCCTGTTCCTCGACAATCATGGCCGTGTGACCACTTCAATCGATAAGTAGAGCAATGCGTGTGCCAATCACATCTTCAGAACGCGAGTGCCGTGGCAAAGTTCCCAAAAATTGGTCGAATCGCCGAAAAAAGCGGTTCAATCCGCCCGGCTAATGTCGCTCGGCAGCTCACCCTGAGGCCAGACAGCTTCTTCAAAGCTTTGCAAATCATGCAACAGCCGATCCGGCAATGACAAAATGGAGACGCTGGGCGTCGGGTCGTTCCGCGAATCGTCGGTGAGCCAGCCGACGAGTTCTCGCCACCGTGATCGCGGGCAGCGGCCTTTGATGTCGACGTACTGCACGACGCCGCCGCGGTCGTAGATCATGGCGTCGACCTGCCAATCGGGTCCGGTCCAGACGAGTGATCCGTCGAGTTCGAAGAACAGCCTCGGAATCTGGGGCAACCGCTCGGCGAGGTCGTCGAAGTTCGCGGTCAGCGGTCCGCCGGCGGCGCCGTAGAGGTAAGCGTGAAAGCTCGGGTGCCGATTCATTCAATTCGGCTCCGCCGACGGGGCCGATCGCGTGACCGATTTTGCGACCCACTCGGCGTACTC
>SKZY01000441.1 GCA_007127095.1 Planctomycetaceae bacterium | reverse complement strand
TTTCAAGACCGGTGCCTTCGACCACTCGGCCACCCATCCGGTTGATTTTAACCCGTTTTTTGCGGGGTTTTGTCTCGCGGTCCGCTTTGACTTTCGATCCGACGGCCCCTTACTGACCACGAATCGTCGACTCCGGTTCACTCCGCTGGCTGGCTAGCCAATCAGCCGGCCAAAATCGCGGCCGACGACGTTACTCGAAACGACTCGATCTCGTGATTCTACCCCGCTCTCGAAATCTGCGAAACCGAGGGAGCGGCAAGACGCTGACTGCAACCTTGAACCGCCGATCGAAGGTCACCGCTCCACCGCAGACCGTGGCTCGGCGACCGGTGAAGCCTCGGCCAAGACCGCCTCGACGACTTCTTCGACGGTTTGGTCTCCGGTCGCTCCCTGCCAATTCAATTCACCTTGCCACCAGAACCGTATGTAACCCCGCTTATCGATGACATAGACCGTCGGCCACATCGTGTTGGCCCAAGCCGTCCAGTTCTTCATTTCCAGATCCAAAACGATCGGGAAAGACAATTGGCGTTCGACTGCCGCTTGCCGGACCGCCTCGGGATCACGCTCTCGCTTCGTCTCTGGCGATTGGATTCCGATCACGACCACTCCCTGATCGCTCCACTGCTGATGCCACCGCCGGTAGATCTCAAAATTGGCGTGACAGTTGTGGCACTGAAACGCGTAAAAATGAACGATCACGACCTGACCCCGTAGCGACCGGAGTGTCAGTGGCGACGCGTTGAACCACTGGCAATCGTCGGCAAACTCAGGTGCCATCGGATAGATCCGCTTGAGCTGAGTCAGATCGAACAGCGAGCCCACCCGCTCCGCCAACATCTGCCGCTGTGCCACGGTCAACTCGCTGCCGACCGCATCGATCTCCGCTTGCATCGCCTCGGTCGCTGCTTTTTCCGCATCGCTGGTGGACTGATTTTTGGCCGCCAGTTCCTGCAATTGGCGTTGCAAGGAATCGGTCGTCCGAGCCAACGTGGCAAATCCGTCGATTTGGTCATCAGTCAGGCCCAACTCCTTCGCGATATCGCTCCGCAAAAACATCCGGCTACTGAGTGCCTGAAGCTCCAACTGTTTCAGCCGAGCGAGTTGGCCGGGCGTCCAGTTCGAGCGTGCCCAGGTCAGCAATTCGGCTTCGAGTCGATCCAACTCGGACATCCGCTCGGCCGGAGACAGATTGCGACTTTGCAGCCAAGCACCGTCCAAGCGTCCGAAACACGCCTCCAGGTCAACGATCTGCTGGCGGCTCAGCTTCAATTCTTGCTGCACCTCAGCGGCGTGTACCAGCGACAGCAGCCGATGAGGAACGAGCTCACGATGCTCTTCCGACACGATCGACTCTTGGCCAACAGCCATCAGGCCGAACTGCAACCCGATGCAAGCCAACCCCAAAAATCGAATAATCATCGACGGTTTCCAGGAACCAGAAAACGAGAAAAGGTTAATGCGATTCGAAACCGCCATCGCCGACAGACACACTTGCACGACCTCCGTCGCCCATCCGGCCGCGCATCGTTCGGGAGAAATGTGCAAGGCTCTTTTTTCCCGTTCAATCTTAAGCGACATTGTCACGTGGCGGCAAACGGGTTGCAATCACTCATACGGCCCAAGCTGGTAACGACGGCCGGGCGGGCCGGCCCGGTCGCGAGCCCGTCGTTCGCAGGCAGGATCTAACGCCCGAACCTTCCGCCTTCCGGGGTGTCATCTGAACGATATGCTGCTAACCATCACCACGACGCACCCGCGAGGCACCGAGCTGAGCTACCTGCTGCACAAGCATCCCGATCGGTTTCAGAGTTTCGTACTCAGCTTCGGCCAGGCGCACGTATTTTACCCCGAAGTCTCCGATGCGCGCACGACTGCGGCGTTGCTACTGGATGTTGACCCGGTCGGGATGGTTCGTGGTAGGAACCACGGTCGTCACGACAGCGGGCCACTTGGCCAATACGTCAACGACCGTCCCTACGTGGCTTCGTCATTTCTCAGCGTGGCGATTTCGCAGGTGCTGGGGACAGCACTGGCCGGTCGCTGTAAAGATCGCCCCGAACTGGCCGAGCAACCGCTGCCGCTGACAGCTCGCCTCGAAGTGCTGCCGGTACGGGCCGGCGAGCGGCTTGTCCACCGGATCTTCGAACCGCTGGGCTACGTTGTCGAAACGACTCGGCGTCCGCTGGACGATCAATTTCCTCAGTGGGGAGAAAGCCCATACTTCTCGGTCAGCATCACGGGCACCAAGACGCTGTCTGAACTGCTGACGCATCTGTACGTGCTGATCCCCGTCTTCGACAACCAAAAGCACTACTTCGTCGGCGATGACGAACTGGAGAAACTTTTGGCGAAGGGCGCCGGATGGCTCGCCGCGCACCCCGAAAAGGATCCGATAACCCGTCGATATCTGAAGCATCGGTCCGGTCTGTTTCGGCAAGCGCTGGCCCGCTTGGCTGAGGAGGATCGAGCCGAAGCTGACGACGAAGCCGGCGACGCCGATGCCATGGAAGCTCGGCCGGAGGAGGCTTTGGAGCGAGCGATCAGCCTCAACGAACAACGCTATCAGGCCGTGCTGACCGCACTGAAAACCAGCGGTGCGAGTAGCGTGATCGATCTCGGTTGTGGCGAGGGCAAGCTGTTACGGGAATTGCTCAAGGATCGGCAATTCGAACGGATCGTCGGGATGGATGTCGCCACCGGAGTGCTGGAAATCGCTCAGAAACGTTTGAAGTTAGAGCGACTCCCGGATCACCAAAGCACACGAATCAAGCTCCTGCACGGCTCGTTGATTTATCGTGATCAGCGATTGTCGGGCTTTGACGCCGCGACGGTTGTCGAAGTGATCGAACACCTCGACCCACCTCGATTGGCGGCGTTTGAACGAGTCGTGTTCGAGTTCGCTCGCCCCGAAACCGTCGTACTGACGACGCCGAATCAGGAGTACAACGTGATGTGGGAAACGCTGCCAGCCGGTAGGTTTCGCCACAGCGACCACCGCTTCGAGTGGACGCGGCAACAGTTTCAAAACTGGGCCTGGCGTGTCGCTTATGAGCATCGATACCGTGTCCGGTTTGTCTCGATCGGACCGGTTGATGAAGCGGTCGGTTCCCCGACACAAATGGGCGTGTTTGAAAGGCTGAAGGCGGAGGAATGAAGGCGGGCCACATAAAGAAACAAAAACTTGAATCAGCGATCGCCGTCCGCTCGCCCATGGTTTCCTGATGCAGATCACCATTCCCAAACTGTCGCTCGTTGTCCTGATCGGCCCCAGTGGATCGGGGAAAAGCTCGTTCGCGCGGAAGCACTTCCTGCCGACCGAAGTGCTGTCATCCGATGATTGCCGCGGATTGATCAGCGATGACCCGAACGATCAAACGGTCACGGCCGAAGCATTCGAGGTGTTGAACTTCATCGCCGCCAAGCGGTTGCAGCGAGGCCGGATGACCGTCGTCGACGCGACGAATGTGCAACCCGAGGCCCGTGCCCCGCTGGTTCACTTGGCGCGGGAATATCACTGCCTGCCGGTGGCGATCGTGTTGAATCTACCGGAATCGGTCTGTCGCGAGCGCAATCGGGATCGCGACGACCGTTCGTTCGGCTCGCATGTCGTCCGCAGGCAACGCTCGCTACTGCGACGATCGCTCAAGGGCCTGAAGCGAGAAGGGTTTCGACACGTCTTCGTTCTGAATCATCCCGATCAAGTCGATGCGGCGGTGATCGAGCGTGTGCCGTTATGGAATGACAGGACCGACGATCACGGCCCGTTCGACATCATCGGCGACGTTCACGGTTGCTGTGACGAGCTTGAAGAATTGCTCGAGCGGCTGGGATACGAACCGTCGACTGTCGACGACGATTCGCTCTGGGGCCGATTCTGCTATCGACATCCGGAGGGCCGCAAGGCGGTATTCGTCGGCGACCTGGTCGACCGCGGGCCTCGCAATCTGGACGTGCTCCGGATCGTCCACGACATGGCCCGAAACGGCAGCGGACTCTGTGTGCCCGGTAACCACGACATGAAGCTACTCAGAAAGCTCAATGGGCGGAACGTCCAAATCAACCATGGTTTGGCGGAGACGCTAGCCGAAATCGATGCTCTGCCGGACGAGACTCGTGACCGTTTCTGCGAGACGTTGAAGGAATTTCTCGACGGTTTGGTCAGTCATTACGTGCTGGACGACGGCAAGCTGGTGGTCGCTCATGCGGGCTTGAAGGAGGAATTGCAGGGACGGGGCTCGGGCGTCGTCCGCCAATTTGCCCTCTACGGCGAGACGACCGGAGAGACCGACGAGTACGGATTGCCGGTCCGTGGGAACTGGGCCGCTGACTACCGCGGTTCGGCGATGGTGGTCTATGGCCACACACCGATCCCACACCCCGACTGGCTCAACCGCACGGTCAACATCGATACCGGCTGTGTCTTCGGCGGCAAGCTGACCGCGCTTCGCTACCCCGAAAGCGAGTTCGTCTGTGTGCCGGCCAAGCGGACTTACTGCGTACCGGCTCGGCCATTCTTGACCGATGAGCAAGCAGGCCCGCTGTCCGCGCAGCAATCGCACGATGACCTTCTCGATGCTGAGGACATATTGGGCAAACGGATCATCTCCACCCGGCTGCGACGCGACATCACCATTCGGGAAGAGAACGCCACGGCGGCGTTGGAAGTGATCAGCCGTTTTGCCGCCAATCCGAAATGGCTGGTCCACCTGCCGCCCACGATGTCTCCTTGCGAAACGTCGCAACAGCCAGGACTGCTGGAGCATCCCGCCGAAGCGTTTTCGTATTACCGCAATCAAGGAGTGCCGCAGGTCGTCTGCGAAGAGAAGCACATGGGATCGCGAGCCGTCGTGGTGATCTGCCGCGATGCCGAGTCCGCCCGTCAGCGGTTCGGCATCACCAGTGATGAATCAGGAATCGTCTACACCCGGACGGGCAGGCGTTTTTTCAACGACGTTCAATGGGAAGCAGAACTTCTCGACAGGCTGCGTTCTGCGATGACCGCCTGCGGGTTTTGGGACGAATTTCAAACGTCATGGGCCTGCCTCGACTGTGAGCTGATGCCCTGGTCGGCCAAAGCTCAAGAGCTACTCCGATCGCAATACGCCGCGGTCGGCGCTGCGGCCAGTGGATCGTTGCCACCAGCCATCGCTGCACTCGCGCGAGCCGCAGAACGGTTGCAGGGTGACAACCGAGCGAAGACGACCGCCGTGCTGGATCGCATGGGAAATCGCGATCGTAACCGCGAACGCTTCGTCGCCGCCTATCGACAATACTGTTGGCCCGTTGAATCGCTCAACGACCTCAAAATCGCCCCGTTTCACCTGTTAGCAACCGAGCGTCAGGTACATACCGATCGTAGCCATGTCTGGCACATGGAGACATTGGCGAAAATCTGCCGTGAGGATGCGGAGATTCTGTTGGCGACGGCCTATCGAGTGATCGACGTGACCGATTCGGCCAGCCTTCGAGACGGGATCGATTGGTGGACGACTCTGACCGAAAATGGCGGTGAAGGGATGGTAGTCAAACCGGCTGACTGGATCGTTCACGGGAAGAAGGGACTGGTCCAGCCGGCGGTGAAATGCCGCGGGAAGGAATATCTCCGGATCATTTATGGCCCCGACTACGACTCGGCTGAGAATCTGATTCGCCTACGCAACCGAGGCCTCGGTCGAAAGCGGTCGCTGGCACTAAGGCAATTCGCACTCGGGATCGAAGCATTGGAACGGTTTGTCCGCAGAGAGCCACTCCGGCGAGTCCACCAATGCGTCTTCGGTGTCTTGGCGTTAGAAAGTGAACCCGTCGATCCCAGGTTGTAGTGGAACGCGGTAATCAGTCATTGCTGAAACATTTTGAACCACTTGAGCTTGGACTCGCCGAACCACAATCATTCCAAAATCTCGACATACCTTCATCAAATAGCCGATTGATCGAAATCCAAAACCGTCCAGTCTGCCCCGAATCGATGGCGGAGCAACGCATTGAAAAGAACGGACGCTTCCGCGGATTTTTGTTGACGTACGCATAAGGAGCCTTAAAATTAAGGCCAGAGACCACCCGTTGCGGGTAATCGCCGTACGCCGGATAGGCAATCGCGATCTCGACGAAGACGCCTTTTCGCTGCAGGTTCTCGACACACCGAAGGGATCGCACCTTATCGTTGATCAACGCATTGATCCAGAAAACCCGGTCATCATTCAACATCCCGGCGTTCCGGATCCGTTACTATTAAATGCCATCATAAAAGCTCGAAAGTCTTGGCGACTTCCGCTACGGCACGGTGTCATGAAGGAACAGATTAATACTAGACCCGAAACTCCGCCGGACCGTTCGCGATGGGCTATCATGGTTGACTCCTGCGAGGCGGCCGCATCGCCGAATGCGGTGTGATCGCACCCTCTACCCCACCATTCCAAGGACACTTCGCCATGCCGATTCATGTTTCTGATCTGTCGCGTCGTCGATTTTTGCTGCACGGGTCTGCCGGTGCGGCCGGCTTGGCCTTCTTGTCCGGGGCTCGTGACGCGGTGGCGGCGGATCGTGTAGCCGATCCGAACCTGTTCGCTTGGTTGTCCGACACCCATATCCCCGAGTCCGATCAGATCGAAGCTCGTGGGGTGAATATGACCGCCAACCTACGGCAGGTTGTCGGCGAACTTCGCTCACTCGAGACCCGGCCATCCGGTGTGCTGATCAACGGCGATTGTGCCTATCTGAAGGGACTGCCGGGCGATTACGCCAACCTGGCCGCTTGTCTTGCGCCGCTGGCCGAAGCCGGTTTCCCGCTGCACCTGACGATGGGCAATCACGACGATCGCGGACCGCTGTACGATGCGTTGTCGGACCAACGCCCCGACGACCCGCCGATCGAATCGAAGCATGTCAGTCTGATCGAATCGCCGCATGCCAACCTGTTCCTGCTCGATTCGCTGCGCGAGGTCAACGTGGTGACCGGCGAGTTGGGGCAGCAACAACTCCGCTGGCTGGCCGCCGCGTTGGACGCCCACGCGGATAAGCCGGCTGTGATTATCGCCCATCACAACCCGCAATTCGAACCGCCGGCGGCTAATCGCCCCTGGTCGGGCATGCTCGATACCGACGACCTATTCGAAGTCTTGACCAGCCGCGATCACGTCAAAGCCGTCGTCTTTGGGCACACCCACCGCTGGACGGTCGGCGAACATCAAGGCATCCATCTGATCAACCTGCCACCGGTCGCCTATGTCTTTGCCGACGCCATGCCCAACGGCTGGGTCAGTGCCCGGATGCGGCCTGACGGTATCGATCTGGAATTGCGAACGATCGATGCCAACCATTCCCGCAGTGGTGAACGAGTCACGCTCGCCTGGCGATAACATGTTTCGTTTTTCGGGCGATCTTGATTGGTTGTTAACCGGGGCTAACGCCCTGCGGCTGCTAGCCCTGACGAGCTGTGAACGGTTTTCTGACGGATCCTAATCAAACCAAAAGACTTGTGTGTAAGGGCATAAGTTATAAGGTTTAGCGTGGCTGCGGGTTTGCCGCGACTTGCCAGTTTTCGTTGAAGAAATCGGCGGCGACGA
This sequence comes from Planctomycetaceae bacterium, assembly GCA_007127095.1. Classification (GTDB taxonomy): domain Bacteria; phylum Planctomycetota; class Planctomycetia; order Pirellulales; family Pirellulaceae; genus UBA6163. The sequence continues at coordinate 8,048 of SKZY01000441.1, read as the reverse complement.
TCCGTCCCGGAAAGACCCCGTCGGGCGGTGTGGTGACGTCGATCACCGCCCAGTCGGGCAGCATCGCGATTTGACGGGAATTGGTCGTGTGAGAGAATTCTCGAAAGGTTTGGCCGCTGTTGACGACGACGTAGCGATCGCGGTTTTGCGGGTTCGGAAAAATCATCGCCAAGGCATGGCCGGTCGCGTCGTGGCGGGTAGCACCGACTTTGATCTCGTCGGCCTGCCAGCGAATCGGCAATTCGGCCGCGATCGAGGCGAGGTAACGGTTCGATTCGAAATCGCCGAAACAGACCAGGTTGTATGAGGCGATTTGCTCGGCGGTCAATTCGGTGTCGAGCACGGCGCGGTCGTCGCCTCGCATCACCCGACGCCAGCTGCGACGAGCCTGTTCGATCTCCCGCTGGACAAACCGCTCGACCGCGCCGTGACGACAGGGACGGCTCGGCAATACGAACAGGAACGGTCCGGTCAGGGCGTCATCGATCGGGCCCTGTAATCCGGGGCGTTTGCGAAGCGATTCATCGCCAGCGGCGGAATCGAGTTCATACCACTGGCCGTCACGCTCAATCAGGTCGATCAGCCAGGGCTGACCCCGCCGCGCCGGTTCGCCGGCAAAGGTTTGACCATTGATCTCGATCCGGGTCGGGCCATCGTCGAGCGGCCAGCCGAGTCGCGTGAAGTCGATCCGCAGTCGGTCGGCATTCTCGGCGGTGATCCGCAGCCTCCCCGGGGCTTCCCAACGGGCATTAACGGCAGCCCGTTGCCAATGCTGCTTCATTCCTTCGACGCTGAGCCAATCGATCCGGTGGTAGCGGAGCGTGTAGGTGACCAGCCGGATCGATGGTCGATAACCGCCGTCGCTCTGCTCCGCCCATTCGGCCAGCCGGCGGTCGATCCGTTTCGCCGAATCCTCGTCGATCTTGTGTCCCATACCGGCGCCGATCACGTGCTCAACATCGACGTCGGCCGCCGTCGCGGCCTGTAGCATGATCTCGGCGGCCGCGCGTTGCTTGTCGATCTCGCCGCTGTACGCGATCACATGAGTGTTGCTGAGGTTATCGACCCAGGGCGGGACGTCGTACCAAATCATCAGCGCACGGCCCCAATCGCTATCGGGATAGGGCCAGCCATCCTGCCACCCTTGGTAGCGGACGGTATCGACGAAGCCGGCTCCGGGGTTGGCGGCGAACCACCGTGCGGGGTTGTGGGCGGCGAGGTGCCAACAGCCTGCGCCACCCATCGAAAAGCCACGGATGCTGGTCCGCGCCGGGTCGGCCGGCAGCCATCCGCTGACGTGCTCAATCGCTTCATAGACATCGGTCTCCCCAGCGAACTTGAAGGCGTTGCAGTGTCGGCCAAAGGGGTGCAGGACGAGCGTATCGGCCGGGGAGACGGCACCGAGTTTGCTGAGGCGATCGTTCAGGAACGGCAACTCGGTCGTTTTGTCGCCGCGGCCGTGCAGCCAGACGTCGAGCCGCCAGCGGGCCGGCGCGCCAGGATCATCGTCAGCGGCGGTGGGCGTAGCATCCGCGGCGGGAGTATCAGCGGCAGCGGTGAAGCCGGCCGGCAGTACCAGGCCGTAGGGTTGGACCGAACCGTCGATCCGGGAAACGAACCCGCCGGCGAGCGTACGGCCACGGTGATCGCCGCGGGATCCGATGGCCAGCAGTTCGACGCCGCGAAGCCCGCGGCCGGCGGCCTCGATCCGCTGGGTCGCCACGTTCAACATCCTCGCCGCGGTCTCGACGTCGTTCGGCTTGTAGAACAGCCGTTGATCGATCGCCAGTTCGACACCGCGGATGAAGACCTCGACATCGGGCCGCCAATTCGCGGCATCAGACGCGGCGGCCGCGGTCACAGTGAGTTGCTCGCGGACCCGCGCGATCGCTTGACGCAGCTCCGTGATTGTCTCGTCGGCAACATCGATGCCCTCGGGCGGCAGCGACCGGAACGGCCCCGGTTGGGCGACGGCGAGCGAAAGGTTGGCTGCTACCAGCAAGCCGCCGAGCAGGCAGGCGAAGACAGATCGAAGCTGGGGAGCGGGGCTGTAAACACGGCGAAGCGACATGATCGGGACTCATCAGGGGATCGGCTGCAGCGATTCGACAGTTTAACGACTCTGCGGCATGGCGATCAGCCGAGCGGCCCTCGACGGCGGGGGCGGGGGCGGGGGCGATTACTTCTTCACCAGTGCCCAATCTTTGCGCTGGCGACTGCTGGGGATCCCCATCTTTTTGCGATACTTGGTGACGGTACGGCGGGCGACGGTCAGCCCATGTTTCCGCATCTCATCGACCAAGTGTTCGTCGCTCAGCGGATCGCTCTTGTCTTCGCGATCGATCACTTCCTGCAGCTTGATCCGGATCGTGTCCCAGGCGACGTCATCGCCATCTTCGGTTTGGGTACCGCCGACGAAGAACTTACGCAGTGGCAGGATGCCCCGTGGGGTTTGGATCCATTTGTCGTCGACGGCGCGACTGACGGTCGTCACGTGGACGCCGACGCGGTCGGCGATCTGTTGCATCTTCAGCGGCTCAATCGCTTCGGGCCCCTCGTCGAGGAACCGGGTTTGGTGCTCGACGATCGCTTGGGCGACTTTGGTCAACGTGCCTCTCCGCTGATTGATCGCGTCGATCAGCCATTGGGCGCTGTTGATCTTTTTCTTGATGAACTCACGTTCCTCGGGAGAGCTGTGGGGATCGAGGAGTCGGCGGCGATAGTACTCACTGATGAACAGCTGTGGGGTTCGGTCATCCTCGACGCGGACCTTGTATTCACCATTTTCGTCCTGATCGAGGATCACGTCGGGGGTGACCGAAGGGACGTAGGTCTTCATGAAAGCCGACCCCGGTTTGGGGTTCAGTTTATGCATGCAGACGCGAGCGGCCTGGATCGTTTCGATCGAAAAGGCGGTCTTCTTTTGGATGATCGGCAGGCGGTTTTCGGCGAGGTCTTCGAGGTGCCCGGAGATCAGCGTCTTCATCTCCTCGTAGTAAGGCAATTCCGGGCTGAGTTGGTTAATCAGGCATTCTCGCAGGCTGGTCGCGGCGATCCCCGGCGGTTCCATCGCCTGGACGATTCGCAGCGCTTCCTCGGCGACCTGGAGGTCTTCGGCGGTATGGCCGGGCGGCAACAGGTCGGGCAAAGGGGTTCGCAGGTAGCCACCGTCGCGGGCATCGAGCGTACTGATGATCCGTTCGGCGAACTGTTCGACCCGGTCATCGATGTCGAGTTCCGCTAATTGATGCAGCAAGAAATCGTTGAGCGATTCGGGCCGCATTTCGGTGTTAACCATCAGGTCGTGTCGGCGATCGGCGTCTTCCTGCATCCGGTTGGACGATTGGCGGAACGAGTCGTCGAAGGTGCTCGGCAACTCGCTGTCCATGTTGGTCAGCCGTTCGAAGTCGGCGGTGTTGTCGTGATCGTTATCGACGACCAACTCCTTCTCCATCTCCGACATCGGATCGTTGCTGTCACGATCGTCGTCGCTCGCCTCGTCGGGGGCATTGGGGTCGACGTCCTGTTGCTCCAACAGCGGGTTCTCGCTCATCTCCTGTTCGATCCGTTCCTGCAGAGCCTGCAACGGTAGCTGCAGGATCTCCATCGACTGGATCATCCGAGGGGCGAGCTTTTGGGTTTGCAACTGGCGGGCTTCGAGGCCCATCGACATCCGCATGAATCATCCTCGTTGGGGTGCGGTTCAGTATGCGATGCGGGACGTCTGCTGAGCAAGGGACAAAAGCCGATCCGCGGCCAGCGGGTGCACCGGGGCTAGAGTTGCTGGCGTCCCGTCAAAGCATCGGCCAAGACCTCTTTGTTGGCGTATTCGAGCACACTTCCGGCGGTGATGCCTCGAGCCAAACGGGTAATGCGGACGGGAAACTCGGCGAGTTGGTTGGAAATGTACAACGCCGTGCCGTCCCCCTCGACGGTCGGATTGGTCGCCATAATCACCTCCTCGATCCCGCCGGCGGCGACCCGCTCGACCAACGCCTCAATCGTCAACTGATCGGGCCCGATACCATCGAGCGGCGCGATCCGCCCGAGCAGTACGTGGTACAAGCCACGGTAGGCCCCCGATTGCTCCAAGCTCATCAGATCGCGGGGCTGTTCGACGATACAGATCCGCGAGCGGTCGCGGCGGGGGTCGCGACAGAGGTCACAGAGTTGCTGTTCGGCGAGGTTGAAGCAATCGGCGCAGTAATGGACATTTTCCCGCACTCGGCGGATCGCGTCGGCCAGCGCTAAGGCATCGCCTTTGGGGACTCGCAACAGGTGAAAAGCGAGTCGTTCGGCCGATTTGCGACCGATCCCCGGCAGCCGACCGAGCTGGCTGACGAGGTCGTTGACGCTGCCGGCGACTTCGGGCATCGCGGTCACGATCCGCCGGTCAGCGAACCGAGGATCGCATCGAAGCCGGGTACGTTGAGGTTGAGATCTTCGGCGACACGGGAAATCGCCTCGGCATATTGCTGTTTGGCGGTCGCCCCGGCCGTATTGGTCGCTTCGATAATCCAAATCTCGAGGTGAACGTGCTGGCGAGCGTGTTCGAGCACCCGCACTTCCTGCAGTTCACCGATCCCGTTGATCGTCACTTCGACGGCGCCTTGACCGGCCACGGCCGTGATCCGTTGCTGACGCATCTCGCCGGCGACCTCCTGCATGCGCGGGCCAATGTGCTGCAGATTACCGAGCATCGACGAGATATTGCCGAGTCCTCCGAGTGCTTTGAACATATTTCCGATGGGGGTTGGTGGTGATTGAGATCAGCGATCAGCGGAATCAGCGATTCAGGCAAGTTATCGGACGATTTTCTGATGGCAGCGTTTCAATTAACGATACTCGATCGCCTAGACTCTGTCAGAAAAGCGGCCTGACCCTCTCGGGACCCGCTGTTTTGCCACGAATTTCTGCCTACCATCAAAGGGTCAGCTCCCTTTGCTGACAGAGCTTAGCGGGGCGGATCGACCTTGACGATCTCCGCCCCGAAGAGTTCGAGACAATCCTGAACGTAGCGATTCTGCTCGACCTCACGCATCACCTGAGCCCGCGACTTGGCCGCCACGGCGGGGCCCGGGTTGCCACCGTCACGGGTCGCCGTCGGTTGGCCAACGAACTTCGCGGCGGTCGCCGCGGGGATTTCGCGATCGGCAGGCGCCGCTGGCGCCGTCGCACGATTCGCGGACGCGGCCGGCGCCGTTGTTGCGGGGATCGCGGGTGCCGCGGTGGTGGCTGCTGGCGAAATCGGCGCCGTGGCGGTGGCGGCCGGAGTCGCCGGCCGGGACGAAGCGGCCGTGACGGCTAGCGGTTCAGACTTTTTTTTTTGAGCGGCCGAGGAATCACGTTGCCCCGAAGCTGCCCCCGAACCGGACGCCGGCTGATTGGGTCCGGCGAACGATGCGGCCAGATCGGCAACGGCTTGCAGGTCGGGCAGGTGGCAGACCTGGACCAAGGCGGATTCGAGCAGCACACGTCCATGCAGGCTCTCTCGGATCCGGACGAGCGTCTGATCGAGGATCCCGACAATGGCTAGCACGGTTTGCAGGCCCCACTGCCGGCCGAGTCGTTGCAGGTCGTCGTGCAGCGATTCACCGGCGTACCGCTGCATTTCGGCCGGGCAACCGACGGTCACGATCAACACATCACGGAAATAGCCGAGCAACTGTTCGGCGAGCTGTCCCGCCGTGCTACCCGACTGACAGGCCTGGTCGATCAGCGACAGGACTTCGGTTGCCTGACGGCCGGCGAGGGCTTCGGCGAGGGCGTGCAGTTGGCTGTCATCGGCCGTCCCGAGCAGCGAATGGACGGTCGCGGTGGTCAATCCGCCACTGCCGAAACTGATCACCTGTTCGAGCAACGATTGGCTATCGCGCATCGAGCCTTCGGCCCGTCGCGCGATCAACCGCAGCGCCGCGTCTTCGGCGGGAATCTGTTCCAGATCGACAATTTCGCGGAGCCGGCCGAGGATCGACTCGGTCTGCACCGGTGAAAAATCGAACCGCTGACAGCGGCTGAGCACCGTGATCGGGATCTTTTCGGGATCGGTGGTGCAGAAGATGAATTTGACGTGTGGCGGCGGTTCTTCGAGCGTTTTGAGCAACGCGTTGAAGGCCTCCTTGGTCAACATGTGGACTTCGTCGATGATGTAGATCTTGAACCGCGAGCGGCTCGGGCGGATCCCCGCGGCGGCGCGGAGGGCGCGGATTTCATCGATCCCACGATTGCTGGCGCCGTCGATCTCGAGGACGTCAACGTCCTCGCCGACGTCGATCGCTTGGGCGACATCGGAATCGCTGTCGGGGTCGGCGGTCGGGCCTCCGGGGGCGTTCAGCGCTTTGGCGAAGATCCGCGCGGCGCTGGTTTTGCCGACTCCACGGGCCCCGGTAAACAGATAAGCGTGGCCGACCCGTCCGGTGTTGATCGCGTTGCTGAGCGCTTGGCCGACGTGTTGTTGGCCGATCAGCTTATCGAAGCTCTTGGGCCGATAGCGACGGGCGACGACCTGGTAGCGGTCATCGCGGGGGCCGCGAGAACCGTCGACCGGTGCAGACGGATCAGAAGCCGCTTCAGATGCCCCAACGTTTGCCATGATCTCGGAAATCGGTTGCCGAACCGCCGCCCCCGGTCGGGCGGCATCCCGTCGGGAGCAAAATAACGCTGATCGTCACGACTACCCGCTGGAGGCGGCCCTCACACAAAGGTACCCCGCTTATGGCTGCTCCAGTTAAGGCCTGACCAGGTTCACGGCTCCCCCTCGCAAGAGCCGCCACCAGCGGATAGTCATTTCGCCAGGATAAGCGAAGGGCCGAATCGGCGAAAGCCGGTACGGCTGAAAGTTTACCGTCGTCCGCCGCGTCCGCTGCCTCGTCCGCCACGCGAATCGCCGCCGCTGGGACGACGCTGGATATTTGAATCGACGAGCAGACCGACGGTATCGAGCCAGGTCGGGACACTCCGCGGTTTGGTCACGGCCGCTGTCGCATCGCCCGTGGGGGTATCGCGATCCTCGGCCGGTTCGCGACCTGCAGCGGATTCTCGCCGCGGGCCTCGAGAGCGACCGCCTCGAGAGCGGCGACGCAGCCGATCGGCCTCATCGTCGTCTTCCAGGTCGTCGTCGAAACCGGGACGGACCTCGACTTCATCGAGATCGGCTTTCGCCGATACCGGCGCCGCGTCGTCACGTGAACCTTCCTCGCGTGACCCGCTGCCGCCACGTCCGCGGCGTCCTCGACGCCGCCGCGGGCGCCGCGGTTCGTCATCGCCACTGGAATCATCGGGCGAAGCCGCTCGGTCATCACGACTTGCGGGCGAATCGTCGAGATCGTCCAACAAGCCGCTGCCGAAGCCGGCAGCGAAATCGTCATCGACCGGGTCGCGATCGTCATCTCGTTGGCCGCGGCCCGAGCGGCCACCGCGAGCGGGCGCCCGCGCGGTCGATTCCTCACGGCTGGCGACGTCTCGGGAACCGCCATCACCCCGCCGCGACCCCTCGCGGTCCGACCCGCCCCGCCCTGCACTGCCCCGCTCTGCACTGCCACGATCGGCTCCGCCACGGGGTGATCGCCGCGGGCGGTCGTCGGAGTCGGAATCGGAATCTCGACGGCCACGCGGCGCGGCAGGTCGCTCAGAGTCACGATCGGAATCGCGTTCGGTATTGACAGGCCGTCGGGCCGAGCCGCGACGTCCCGCTCGTGGTTCATCGGCGGCGGTGTCCGATTTGATCTCCGGCCGGTCACGGCCGGAATCGACATCGTCAACCGACAGCAATTGTCGTTGACCGCGGCGACGCGATCGTCGCGGCCGCTCACGTCGATCGTCATCGGCAACGGCCGGTTTGGCCGGAGTGGTGTCGGCAACGTCGTCATCATCGCTGGCGAGTTCCCAGTCGAAATCTTCGTCTGACGAGCGTTCGGGTGACCGACCACGCGGTGCGGAGCGACGCGAGACCGGCTCGCGATCTTCTTCCGTTTGACGAGTCCGTCCACGAACCCCGGTACGACGTCCCCGCCCGGAACGCGGCTCGCGGTCAGCCGTTGACTCGCGGT
>SKZY01000412.1 GCA_007127095.1 Planctomycetaceae bacterium | reverse complement strand
TTTTGTTCGTTGGGCAAGGCAAATCGGCCGCTTCGCTGCGTCCATTTTGGAAACGCTTGAAGCGGAAACGAGGCCAGATCGACGCCGTGGCAATCGACATGTCCGCAGCGTACATTTCCGCCGTCCAAACGAATCTTCCTGACGCAGCCATCGTGTTCGATCATTTTCATGTAGTGAAGCTGATGAACGAAAAGCTGTCAGAGTTGCGGGGTGCAACCGGTGCAACCGGGGGTGCAACCGGGGACAGGGGTGCAACCGGGGACACACCACAGGGGTGCAACCGGGGACACACCACAAGGTGCGACCGGGGAAGGGGTGCAACCGGGGACACACCACAAGGTGCGACCGGGGAAAGGTGCGACCGGGAAAAGGTGCGACCGGGGACACACCACAAAGGTGCGACCGGGGACACACCACAAAGAGGTCCGAGGTTGACGGACGCACTGCCCTGGCTCCCTTCTCCCTCGGTTCGGCGAGGGAGAAGGGCTGGGAATGGGGGGCCTGGCAAACCACACGCTGACTCCGCCGCGCCGTGCTCACTACCATCCACCGCAGAGGCCTCGCGGGCGGCACCCCAAAATGCAGTGTCCCCGTGTTGCCCCCCGGCTGTGTCCCTGATGAACGCGGCTGTGTCCCTGATGAACGGTGTCCCTGATGAAAGTGACTACATCCGCTTTCATGGTGAGCGTGGTATCCTGAAAATGCGCCGCAACCATTTCGAAACCGATCCGCCAGACCTTGTGAAAAACGGGCCCGATCCGTCGGTGTCCGAGCGATGGAATGGCGTCGGCCACGTCGCCCGGTCGCATCTGCAGAACTGACTGGATTGTATCCGCACGCGCGGTGTCCCACATGCACCGGTCGAAGTCGGCCACCGTACCGCCACCATCTGCCACTTGGCGAACATCTCACGTGAACTGAGTCGTCCGCTGCGATGGGACCCCGCCACCGGCATCGGTGGCACTTTTCTGAAAGCTGCTTTCGGAAGACTGGCCCGCTTAGTCGGCTTCCGGCTTCGCTGGGTCGGTTTGCAGGAAGTGTTCGAAGAACTGGTACATCTGCTCGTTCGATTCCGGCGTCGGGCCGTGGCTGGCACGGTTGGTCATCGCGACGCGATGCTCGTGGCCGAGCAGGCGGTTGACCGCGACGCTGTGGTTGAGCGCCCGCCAACGATGAGGTTGGTCTTCGGCACCGCCGGAGACCAGAAACGGCCTGGGCGCCATCAACGCATGGAGTTCGTGAAGGTCGTGCCCCTGTTCGACGAGCACCCGGTAGGCCCCGGCTCGCGGGTTGTCATCGCCGGGGATCCCGCGGCGTTCGGTCTGGCCCGGTTCGTAGCCGAGGTACCAAGGTTCCCAATAATTGACGTTCCCGCGGCTTTCATCAAACACGACTCCCCCGTCCGACCAGGCGGCGCAGGCAAACTTGTCGAACAGGCAGGAGGCGAACATCGCCCACTTGCCGCCGTACGAGTGGCCGACGATGCCGATCCGCCGGTCGTCCACCTCGGAACGCTGCGCCACAACGTACCAGGCGTTTGCCGCGAAGTAGCCCAAGGCGGAGAGCGGCTGCAATTGTGCAGAATCGCGGTCGGGATAGTAGAGCGAAGCCCCGATGCCGATCGACAGCGTCACGAAGCCTCGCCGAGCCAACGCGATGGCAAAGTCGCGTCCCTCGCTCCCGCCTCGGCCGATAGCCGTTTCCGGCTCGTAGTAGACGACGACCACCGCTGGTCGCTCCCCGTCACCCGGCGGAATCAATAAGTAGCCGGTCGTCGGGTGCCGATCGGTCATGGCGAAGCGAACCTTGTGCTGTGTCACCTCGCCACGCTGCTCGGTCTCCAGGATCTCGACTGCTGGCTGCGTGATCAGGTCTGGCCAAGGTCCGAGGATTTCGTGCCAGGTCGCCAGGATTTCTCGACGGCGAAGCTCCCACTGTTCGGCAGTGGTCACCTCACACCCATCGGCGAATTTCAAGGGACTGCGGTACGGACCGAAATCATCGGCGAACTCGTCGGGCGGAGAAAAAAACGGAGCGATCCTTCCCCAGCGAGCCTCCGCATCGCCCGGCGGTTGGGCTGGGAGTTCGGCGGCGGTGAGCAGGAATGCCCCAATCGCCAGGGCGACGCGAGAAAAGATCGGGTAGTTCATCACGTCCCTTTCGAGTTTCGTTCCAGCGAGGGAAGGCTGTCGCCGGCGCAGTGGGCAGGGGCCAACCGGCCACGACAAGAAACTGTGAGCTGAAGGAATACGGTAACGTCTCGCGGGGTGGTGAGCAATCTCGCCGCCTCCCCGGCGGAACGAACCGTGGAAGGTGCCCGCGGAAGGTGCCACCCAAGTGCCCGCGGAACGCGGAAGATGCCACCCAAGTTCCATGCCGAAGGAGAAGGCGCGGACCATGGCTGGCACCATCCGGGTCCGTCAAGGCTTCCTTGCGGACCTCCATGAGAACTGCCGGCCGAAGCTTTGCTCAAAACGCATAAAAAACCCTGCCGCGAACCGTCGCGGCAGAGCTGAAAGACAATGACTCAAATTCACAACGGCCCTCCGACTACCGAACGTCATCCGTTGGCTGATCCCACAATCGGAATGGATCGTTTAGTCGGCGCATCTCGGCGAGCAGGAGCGATTCCATTTCCGCCAGTTTATCAGCATAGCGTGGGTCGTCAGCCAGGTTCGTCTGCTGCGTAGTGGGGCGGATGCCGGTCATCGCGATCACTTCCGGGGCATGATGCTCCGCGAGGAACTCGTGCGGGTTTTCGGCGAGATGAAACAACTGGCTTTCACGCACCTGACCGTCCATCACGTCGTATTTGATCAGTTTCCAGTCGCCTTTTTTGACACAGCGAATTCCGGGCTTCGTACCACCGCTATAGACGCCGTATAACACATCGCGCACCGTCTGCTGCTTTCCTTCGAGCACTGGGCGGAAGCTGATTCCTTCGTTCGTTTCAGGCGGCTCGACACCGCTCAAGTCACACAGGGTCGCCAAGACGTCCAGCAGGAAAACATTGCCCTCGACTCGCGATCCCGGTTCGATACCGGGGCCTTTGACGACCAGCGGCACCCGCCACGTGTGTTCGTACAGATTTTGTTTGCCCTGCAAACCATGGCGACCGATCGCCATGCCGTGGTCCGACGTATAGAAAATGTACGTGTTGTCCAGCTCACCCATTGTTTCCAGTTTTTCCAACACGCGCCCGATTTGCCTGTCGATATTTTCGCTGCATGCAAATTGGCGTCCCCATTCATTGCGGATCGTCCGCTCGTCACGCTTCTCCCAGACGCCGCTGACCGATACTTCGTCACGCAATCCCGGATGCCCGTGATGGAACGGATGCTCGGGCAGATAGTTGATTGGCAACGGCGGCTGACGTGGGTCGGCCGAAGGAAGTTCGTCTTTCTGTGTGTGATTCACGCAGCCGTATTTGTCGAGCAGTTCCGAGGTTCCGTTACGAGGATCGTGAGGATGCGAGAAACCGAAGTAGATCAAAAAGGGCTCCGTATCGTTGGCCGTCTCCCGCTCGCTGAGGTAATCGAGCACCTGTTGGCCGTGCCAGGGACTGCCTGTTTCATCCGTGTTGCCGCGTTTGGTCGCGTCGCGCCGAACGGTAAACTTTTTGTTCGCTGCCTCATAACTGTTTCCGCGTTTGCAGGTTCGCATGGTGTGATAACCTGCCCGATTGAAGACGGCCGCCATTGTTTGTTCTGCTAAATCCGGCGGTGCCAGCGTCTCCTTTTCGTTATTCGGATTTGATTGTGTTCCGGGTTTGTTCGGAACGTGCCACACCGTGCGTCCACTCATAATCATGTGGCGTGACGCCGTACAAACCGCTCCGACCCAGGATCCCATATGGTGTGCAGCGTCAAACACCATTCCTTCGGCGGCAAGCCGGTCGATATTCGGAGTGTCGAGCTTTGAGTCGGCATTGTAAGCCTTCAAATCGAATGGCGACTGGTCATCGGCGATGATAAAGAGGAGATTCGGACGTTTGGCTTTCGTATCTTCCCCATTGGCGGTTGCCGCCACGAAAACGCTCAACAGGACAACAAGAACTCTGCAGATTCGACGATCTCGGGACAACAAGCAGGCAATTTTTGGCAACATTTCCAAAACCCTTGTTTTGCGCAATTTCAGTTACAAGTAGTCCAGCGACTCCGCTCGCAGGGCATTGGCGATGTCAGTCGCCGCAAAATCGCGATGGCGAAAAGCAATCTGGCCCTGCGAGCGGAGTCGCAGGACTACGAAACGTGGCGCTCTCCAGCTAAGCCGTCATTGTAGCTCAGTGATCCCGTTGAGTGAGGGCATCAACGGGGACAGATCAACTCGGCAGATCAACGGGGACACACACCAACGCAGATGATCAACGAAACGCGATCAACGGGGACAAACGCGATCAGCGGGCATCAACGGGGACACAGCATCTATCAACGAGGCATCAACGAGGCATCAACGAGGCATCAACGAGGCATCAACGAGGCATCAACGAGGCATCAACGAGGCATCAACGAGGCATCAACGAGGCATCAACGAGGCATCAACGAGGC
>SKZY01000001.1 GCA_007127095.1 Planctomycetaceae bacterium | reverse complement strand
GATGGCCTCGCTTTCTTCTCGGCCGAACTGACCGCGGGTGACGGCACGAATCCGTTCACGCCACCGGCGATCACGCCGACGTTTCCGGAGGACCAGGTCTATTTCTCGCTCGCCCAGACGCCGCAGACCGTCGCGGCGACGCTCGCCAACTCGATCAATTCGCGCGATGCCCGGCTGTCGGCGACTGCCTCCGGCGGTCAATTGGTCGTGTTCGGTGCCGCGGCGAGGGTACTTGGCGCGAGCTTCACCGAAGCGTCGTTCAATCGAGGGACGACCGATTCGCAGCGATTGCAGAGCGGTCGGACGCCGATCTTCTACACTCGCGACATGACCGCTGTCGAAGTTCGTGACGCGATCCGAGTCGCGTTGGCCAACGGGGTCGGCGAGCAAAACCCGGTTTCGGGTGTCACACGAGCGACCGCCGAAAACTTCCCTGGCTACGGCACCAATCGAATCCGGGTCTTCGAGCAGAGTTTGTTGAGTAATAACTCGGCGGTCGGGTTCAGCACGTTTTTGCCCGGCGATGAGTTCGGTGCATTTGGCAGCCAGTTTGTGGCGCAAAGTCAGATCAACACGCGACCGGGTGCCAATAACGATGTCGAGGGTGTTTACATCGATGACATCGTGATCGGTTTTGCCAGTCGCGGCGAAATGGTGCTCAACGCCCCTGCGGATAATCGCAACTTCGTCATCGATCCGACCTACCGCGAAATCCTGACCAGCGACGCCCATCAGCCGGAGTTTCCCGATGAGATCCTGGTCGGCGGCTACACGCTGGAGGTTCGTGGTGGGCCCAACTATGGCGTCCCGCACGATTATGACCCGACCCGTTTGGGCTTGAACGAACAATTCAGTTGGGGACGATCGTTCGACGTCAATGATCGGCTGAAGGCTGGCGCCGTGACGCTCAACGCCCCGGCGGGACGCGACCTCAGCGACGGTGAAACGTTCGTCATTTCCAACGGCACCCGCAGCGTCACCTTCGAGTTTGATAGCAATGGCACGGTCGCGTCGGGGAACGTTCGTATCCCCTTCGTCCCGGTGATGACCGGGACCGATTTCAATCATTTGACCGACTCGGCGGCGGAGGTTGCCCGCGCGATCCGTGACGCGATCAACAGCCCTCAGGCCCGCAACGTGCTAGGGATCACGGCAGCCGGCGGCGACAGTCGTGAGGTCGGAGCGATGACCGGCAACCGTGTCGAACTGTTCGGCGATGTCATTCATGTCAATCCCGCCGCGGGACGTTTCCTGTTGGTCGACATGGTGGCTGCGTCGACGCCGTACGGGCGCGAGTCGTACCGTACGATCCCGGAGGTCGACCATGAGAATGAAACCGTCGAAAGCGTCTTCATGCTTGACAGTTTCAACCGCGCGACGGTCACTCAATTCCTCAACAACAGCACCCAGTTCGCCGTTTCTGCGACGTCGCAAAAACCGAACCTCGCCCGTGCCACGGTCACTCAGTACGCCAATGGCCAAACCGATACCTTGGTCGCCAAGGGGAAGATCGGTGACACGGTGGTCACCGGCCTTGGCAACGAACGGATCATCAGCAATCCGCTGCGAGACGTCGATGTCGTGAAAGTGTTTTTGAACGAAGGCGATACCATCGACGCCGTCGTCGAGACGAACCGCTTCAACCGTGGGGCGCCGTTCCGCACACCGCGGGTACAAATCTTCGCGGACGACGTGGACCAGACCGAACTTGCCGACAGCTTGGACTTTAATCCGCTGGACGGCTCCGACCCGAACAATCCCTTCGCCACCGTGCCGTTTGAGGAGCTGGCGATCGAGGCAAGGATCGATGGCTTCGTCGCTCCTCAGAGTGGTCATTACTTCGTGGCGGTCAGCTCGATCGGTCGCTTATTCGGGTCCGTTCAACCGAGGGGGCTGATCGGCCAATACCAATTGACGGTACGTCCTTCGGGGACGGTCACCAGCGAGCCGGTGGCGGTCGAGTACCATCTCGAGGGCGGTGATACGAACGTCTTCCGGCCGCAGGGCCAGATCGTCATCGAGTCGAACTTCATCAGCGATTTCGCCGCGACCGGTGTGCGGGCGACCTACTCCGGCGATCAAATCCCTGGCCGACCGATCGATTCACCGCTGCAACTGCAGCCCGGTGGAGCGGCAACGCTGCGGAATCAAAACACCGCGCGGTTGCTGCCCGGAACGGTGATCACCAACAACGTGATCATCGCCAGTCAGGGAACCGGTGTCGAGTTCTCTGGGATTACGCCAACCGGTGGGGCGGCACCGGCGCCGGTACCATTCGGGAGAATCGTCAACAACACGGTTGTCGGCGCGGGTGGCGGTACCGGTATCAGCATCACGAATAGCACCAGTCCGACGGTGCTGAACAACGTGATCAGCGGCTTCGGCGTCGGTCTCAATATCGACGCCGCCACCAGCGGGTCGACGGTCGAGAACGGCAACGCCTTCCAGGACAATGCGACGAATTCGACTCGTCCCTTGGCGGCTCAATCGTTCGTAATTCCCGCCGGTACCGCGTTGTTCGAAGACCCTTCGCGGCGGCTTTATATCCCGGCCGCGGGATCGGCGATCATCGATAGTTCGTTCGCCAATCTCAACGACCGAGCGACCTTCTTCAACACGGTCAAGCAGCCGATGGGGATCTCGGCGTCGCCGATCATCGCCCCGATTTTCGACGCCTACGGGATCCCTCGCGTCGACGATCCGACGGTGACGACACCCGGCGGTGTCGGTTCGAATGTGTTCATCGACCGCGGCGGCATCGACCGTGCCGACCAGGTCCAACCGACAGCCGTGCTCGTCTCGCCGATCGACTTCATCGAAGGCCAAGGGGTGATGGTTTCCGGCGGCGATACCGACCCCGACGCCTCGTTCGTTCGCCTGCCGCCGAATGCGGATGCGGTCGAGTTCTTTGAGATCCAACTGCTCGATCCGGCCGGTACCGGGCCCGACGTCGATACGATTAACTCGGAAACGGTGATTCTGACCGAAAACGGGATCACGCTGACCGCGGGTGTCGATTACACCTTCGGCTACAGCGACAACAGCCGGCTGATCCGCCTGACCCCGTTGGCCGGGTTATGGCGTCCCGATGCGGTTTACGAGATCACATTGAACAACAAAGACCGTGTCAGTCTGACGTTGACCGGGGGCGAGGCGATCAGCGACGGCGACCAATACCGGATTACCGATTCGCAGGGTCGTCAATCGGTTTTTGAGTTCGATAGCGGTTATGTGATGCAGGTGCCGCAGACGTTGGGCATCGAAGTACTCGGTCCGAACACTTTCTTCCGTGACGGCGATGTATTCAGCATTACCGCGCCCGATGGCACGTTCCGTAATTTCGAGATCAATCTCAGCGGTGCCGTAGCCAGTGGGAATGTCCCGATCCAATTGGCTACGGCAGGAACCGTGGAGGAGATCCGCGACCGAATCTTGACGGCGATCGCCGGAGTGGCCGGGCCGCTCGATCTGGCGCCTCGCGGTCTCGCCAACGATTCGCTGCAGATCGGTAGTTTGGAAGGGCACGAGATCAGTGGGACCGTCGACGGTTTGCGGTTCTTCGGGACTGACGGCGGTGTCGTCGCCGGCCAACAATTCGCTTATCAGGCCGGTCCGGATGACGTGTTGTTCGAATTCACCGACGGCACGGACGCCCCGAGCGAAGGGGCGATCGCCGTGCCGATTTCGCGGACCGATACGATCGACGAAATCGCTGCCGCGATCGCGACGGCGGCACTCTCCCAACCGCTCGGCTTGGCATCGGCTCGGTCGATCGGTGACGGCCAAGTTTTGCTTGGCGGTAATCGCGCCGACGTGCTGACGACCGATGATTCGGCATTGACCGTTGTCGGTTCGGCAGGCGTGACCGAGTCGTTGCGGCTGAGTGTCGACGGTACGGCGACCGGGACAGCGTTGGAAGGTCAAACCTTTGCGATCCAAAACGGTACCGCCACGGTCAACTTTGTGCTGACAACCAACCCGTTGTTGACGACACCGAACCGTCGCGTAGTGGTCGATGCGGAAGCGACACCCGAACAGATCGCTGCAGCGATCGCCGCCGAAATCGATGTCGCCTTTACCGGGGCCCTCTCGCCGTCAGCCGACGGTGCGGTCGTCTCGATCGGGGAACAAGCAGCGATCATCCCCGAGGGGACCGCCCAAGTCCGGGCGAGCCTGTCCAGCGGTACGCCGCTGTTGTCCGTTTCGGGTGTCTCCGGTGGCGCGATCGCGGTGCCGTTCATCCCGACCAGCCTGTTCTCTCCATCGGCCGCCGCGGCGACCTTGACGACAGCGATCTCCTCGTCGCCGTTGCGGGTTTCGACATTCACGCCCGGTGGCGGGACGCTGTTGTTCGGCGACACCTCGGCGATCACCTTGACGACCTCAGCGGGAACGGTCACGACCGTGGGACAATCGCTACCCGCGGTAGCCGACCTAGCGGGCAACACGATCGAGTCGAATCGCGACAACGATGAAACGCGATTCACGATCATCATGCCAGAAGTCCGATTCGACTTCGGCGATGCCCCCGAGAGCTATGGCACGTTG
>SKZY01000058.1 GCA_007127095.1 Planctomycetaceae bacterium | reverse complement strand
TTGGAAACCAGGACGGTACGGCGCTGACCAATGCGCTGATCGCATCAGCCGCTAATCTCCCGAATGCCGAATCGTCCGATACGGTCACCGTGGTCGAACCCGACCTGGAGATCACCAAGTCCGTGGATGACTCGACACCGAGGCTGGGGCAAACGGTTCGTTATGAACTGATCGTACGGCATTCGAGCGACAGTACATCTGATGCCTTCGACTTGGTGGTTGCCGATACGCTGCCGGCGAATCTGACACTGGACCTCGCTTCGGTCACCGTCTCCTCGACAGGCGGTGCGAGCGGGTTTGTGAATCAATCGAGCGACAACACGATCAGCTTCACGGTCGAACAGCTTGCCTTAGGCGGAGAGTTCACGATCAGCTACGACGCTGTGGTAACCACCGAGATCGATCAGTTCGGCAGCATCAATACCAATTCTGCGGCGGTCGACTGGACGAGTCAGCCGGGAGAAAATCCGAACGAGCGGACGGGTGAAGGTGGCCTCAACGATTACTTTAACGACACCGACGTTTCGATCACGGTGTTCGGTCCCGATTTGCGGGTAACGAAAGACAACGGCGAGACCGTTTTGCTACCGGGGGAAGAGTACACCTACACGATCATCGTGACCAACGACGACGGCCCCTTCTCTTTAACGGCCAACAATATCATCGTTGTCGACGAAGTGCCGGAAGGGCTGACGGTTGTGGGAACCGCTGGGGGTGATGGTGCCGCGGTGATCGACGGTCAAACGGTGACATTCTCCTTAAACAGCTTGGACCCTGGCGATTTCGCGACGTTCTCGATCACTGTGAGCGTCGATTCACCGGTTGCTGCCGGATTGAACGACATCATCAATACTGTCTCGGTCGCTCATGACGATATCGACCCAACGCCGACGGACAATACCGACACGCACCCGAACTCGATCGATGCGGTTCCCGACTTGGTCGTCACCAAATCGAGCAGTGTCGATGAAGCCGCTCCCAGCGACTTCTTCAGCTACGTCATCACGGTCGAAAACGTTGGGAATCAGGATGCTACTGGTGTGGTTTTAGTCGACGACTTTCCCTCCGCGGTGCTACTGTTCGTCGGTGCATCCGGCGGTGGCGTCTACGATGCTCTCACCGGCCAAGTAACGTTCGACGTGGGCGATCTGGATGCCGGCCAAAGCCTCAACTTCACGATCGATGCGCAAGTAAGGCCGATCGTACCGCCAGCATTTTTCGACTTCACGAACGTTGTCATCGCCACGGATGACGGCAGTGGAGGTCCCGACCCGACCCCGGAAAACAACGAAGATTCAACGACGATCGCCCTGCCAGCCCGACCACTACTGGCGATCCAGAAGGATGACGGATTGGAAACCGTCGAGCCGGGGCAAATCTTCACCTATTTCGTCACGGTACAAAACACCGGCAACCAGGGGGCTACCGGTGTCCAGGTCGTCGACGAGGTGCCGCCCGAGTTGGTCTTCCTCGAAGCATCCGACGGAGGCGTTTTCGATCCCAACACTGGGGAGGTAACCTGGGATATCGGCGAGCTATTGGATAACTCCTCGCTCACGCTAACCCTCACCGTTCAGGTACCGGCGGACTTCCGCATCCCTCAGACCATCTTCACGAACGTGGTAACCGTGACCGATGACGGAACGAACAGCCCAGATGGTCAACCACAGCAGGCGACCGACAGCGATGACACAGAACTTTTCTTCTTTGTCTTCGACTTTTTCAATAACCTGTCCCACCCAACCGAATGGACACGGTTCGATGAGCCGCAGTTCGAGCGGCCATACCTGCCGGTCGACCCGATTTTTTCCGGCAGTGCCGACCCAGGTACGACGCTGGAAGCGGTAATCTATGACGATCGCGGCGTCGTGATCGGCCGGCGAACCGTTGTGACGGATGCCGGCGGAAATTGGCTGATGACGTTCCCTTCGACGATCATCCAAAAGCAGCCCCACCGGATCGACGTGATCCAGAGCTCTGCATCAATCGACCAGAATCAAGACGCTGGGCACAACGTGAGAAGGCACTTCCATCCGACGCTCCACGGAACCTTGTTCTTTGCCAAATCGGATACCGTAAACAGTGTCATGCGGAACCTGCCCAGTGTGGTCTTGGATTCGATGAGTGAAGTGGCGGCGCGTCCAGTGACGACCGATTGGAGCTTGAACGGCCAAGACTTCCGGATGTCGTCTGTCTCCCCGGCAGACCGCTAATAATCAGCCGATAACCGCGGCTAACGCCGTTCGGCTAATGGTTTTCGGATAGAGCCTAGTAGGCCGTTCATACGCGTCGAGAAGGGGTCTGACCCCTTCTCGAAAACTCGAAGGATGGGGAACCGTTTGCTTTTTTTTCGAACCCGCCGGTCGTCTCCTTCTCGTCTGGCTGACGAGATCTTGCGATCGACACCTGATCTGGAAGGACTATCCGACCACGATTTGCATAGTCGGGCGGCGGCTTGTCGCCATCGGATCAGCCAAGGCGCCGAGGTCGACGGCGACGAAACGCTGCTGGCCGTCGGACCGCTTGTCTTCGAGGCGATCCGACGGAGACTCGGTTTTCGTCTGTACGCCGTCCAACTACACGCCGGAATCGTGCTGGCTCGTGGTGGGATCGCCGAGATGGCGACCGGCGAGGGAAAAACACTGGCAGCTGCGTTGCCGGCAGCGGCTTGGGGGCTGACCGAGGCCGGGGTACATGTCGCCACCGTGAACCAATTTCTGGCCCAGCGGGATCATGGTCAACTGCGTCCCGTTTATGCCGCCTTGGGCCTGACGACTGCCTTACTGCCGGAACAAGCGGCACTCGAAGATAAGCGAGCCGCTTATCGAGCGGATGTTGTCTATGCCAGCGGCTACGAACTCGGTTTCGATTATTTACGAGATCAAGCAGCCCTGCTTCGTCGCCCCGCCGCCGGTTTGGGTGACGGCTTGCTGACATCGTTGCGAGGCGACTCGGCCTCAGACTTTGCCCCGGTTCAACGTTCCCTTGGCATGTGCATCGTGGACGAGATCGACAGCGTACTGATCGATGAGGCGCGCACGCCACTCGTTTTGAGTGAACCGCCGGAGGCCTCTTTGCCGCCCCAAGTAGGCGAACGTGGTACCACCGCTCACGGAACCGACGTCTATGAACGTGCCCGCGTGGTCGCCGCTGGTTTGACCCTGGGGACCGATTACCGAATCGATCCTCGGCAAAAAAGCATCCAGTTGACTGAGCGGGGATTGACGACGATCGCCGCGGCCATGCCACAAAATTGCCCGCTCAGGCGACCTTGGGCGGTTTATATCCAGCACGCCCTGAGGGCCGAGCTGCTGTTGCAACGAGACGTTCACTACATCGTCGACGGCGGAATCCGGTTGGTGGACGAGTTCACCGGCCGGATCTTTGACCAACGCCTGCTCCGGGGCGGCCTTCATCAAGCGGTCGAAGCGAAAGAGCGACTGCCGACTTCACCAGAAAATCTGACCTCGGCCAAGATCTGTCGGCAGCGATACTTTTCGCTATACCAAACCTTGAGCGGGATGACCGGCACAGCGAAATCGGCACGGCGCGAATTTGGACGATTGTTCGGCCGCACTGTCGAACAAGTCCCATTGGCCCGAGCTTCCCAGCGACGTCACCTGCCAACCCGCTACTTCGCGACCTCGGAAATCAAGTACCAAGCGATCTGCGACGACGTCGAGCGGCGTCATCGTCGAGGCCAACCGGTACTGGTCGGTTCACGGACGATCCGCAACAGCGAAGTGATCGCTGAATTGCTACAGCACCGCGGCGTCGATTGCCAATTGTTAAACGGTCGACAGGACCTGGCCGAAGCGACCGCCATCGCCGCTGCCGGGCAACTCGGAGCGGTCACCGTCGCCACCAATATGGCTGGCCGGGGCACCGACATCCGGCTCGGCGAAGGCGTTGCCGAGCGGGGCGGACTGCACGTAATCGGGGTAGAACGGCACGAATCGACTCGAGTCGACCAACAGTTAGCCGGCCGCTGCGCTCGCCAAGGAGACCCCGGGTCGGTTCAGTTTTTCGTTTCGGCCGAAGACGACTTGATCCGCTTGTATGAACCGCGACTGACACGTCAGATTCGCAAACGGGCCGGCGCCGACGGCGAATTGTGTGCTAACCTCAATCAACGGGTCGATCGGTTGCAGCGTCGTGTCGAAGCGCGACACGCCGCCGAACGGGCCGAACTGCTAAGGCAGGATGAGCAACTCAATCAATTGTTGGCCCAAGCCGCCGGCATTCGTACCAGATAAGAAAGCATGACAGATCCGAACCCTGCAGGCGGAAGGCGAGATGACTCGTCACGCGTTCGTGTCGAATACGACACCCGTCAGGTCCAATTCGCCAGTCAGTTCATCGTCAGCGGCTCCGCGGAAGGGATCTTGCTGGAACTTTCCGGCGGTACGGTCACCGATGATCGTACAGGAGAGATCATCTTGCCGATCCAAACCCGTGTCGGCTTGACCGCCGGAGGGGCGAAGCGTTTGGCCGAGATGCTGCTGCGAGCCCTCGAGCAGATCCCTGCTGAAGGCACCGCCAATCCGTCGGTCCATGCCGCACGGCTACCTAAACTCCGTCCGCACTGAACTTACG
>SKZY01000054.1 GCA_007127095.1 Planctomycetaceae bacterium | reverse complement strand
AGATAGACGCGGCGGAGCCAGACTTCGCGTGACGCTTCGGGACGCGGCCGTAGGTCGTGCTGTAGATGCCCGGCGGCGATGAAATCGTCGATCGGGTTGCGGGCCCACCCGTTCTCGTTCCGCGGCGGCAGTGGCGGTCGCCGCGGCGTTTGGTAAGACCAGTGCTGCCTCGGATCGGTGGGGATCGGCTCGTCGTCGGGCGCCGTCGCACCCTGCTCGATCCAACGACTGAGCAGCGCGATCTGGTCGGGTGAGAGCGGTTCGCCTTCGCCCTCCGGCGGCATCCGCAGCCCCGCATCGGACGTGGTGACCCGCGAAATCAATTCGCTCGCCGAGGCGTCTCCGGGGCGAATGACGGGGCCGCTGTCGCCGCCCTCGTGGATCAACACCGCGGCGTCGAGCCGTAGCCCAGCGGTCTCCGCCAGCGCGCCATGACAGGCCGCGCATTTATGCGCCAGCAGCGGCTTGATGTCCCGGAGATAATCGACCGCGCAGGCCGCCTCGGATAGCGACATCCAGAAAACCGCGAAGACGATCAAGATCGACGACCGGCGGGCGGCTAACCGAGTCGGAGCGACGATCGGGAGCGGTCTGAAGACCGATTTCGACGCGGCTGGCATGGCGAATCGTTTCCCGTGTCCGAGGCTAGGAGGCGGTTTCCGGTGCAAAGAAAGGCTGACCGGCCTATGATAACGGTTCCGGGCGGGACGGATCGGTTGACGGTCATCCGCCCGGTCGACAACCGTCCTTCCCCAGTCGATCGATCCAGCATGTCATTCCAAATCGGACCCTATCCGGCCGCCACGCGGCGAGCATTTCTCGGCAAGGTCTCGCAAGGTCTCGGCGCCGTCGCGGTCCATGCACTCGCCGGAGGCACGACCGCCGCAGCGAAACCGTCACCAGGAGTCCTCGGCGAGCTGCCGCTGCCGCAGCGGGCCAAGCGGGTGATCTGGTTGACAATGGCCGGTGGTCCTTCGCAACTCGAAACGTTTGACCCGAAGCCAAAGCTGGGCGAACTGCACGGCCAACCGATGCCCGAAAGCCTGACTCAAGGTCAGCAGTTGGCACAATTGCAGGGGCAGAAATTGCTCTGCTTCGGGCCGCAACATCCGTTCGAGCGGTTCGGCAGTCAAGGCACCGAAATCTGTTCACTGTTCCCCCAGATCGGTTCGGTGTTGGACGACATCTGTTTGATCCGCTCGATGACGACCGACGCGATCAACCACGACCCGGCCCACATGTTCATGAACACCGGGTCTCAGATCGCGGGGCGTCCGAGCATGGGTTCGTGGGTGACCTACGGATTGGGAACCGAGGCGGATGACCTACCCGGTTTTGTCGTCTTGACCTCGCTGGGCCGTGGCGGACAAAACCAACCGATCGCGGCGCGGCAGTGGAGCAGTGGATTCTTGCCCAGCCTGCACCAAGGTGTCCAACTCCGTTCGTCAGGCGACCCGGTGCTCTATTTGAGTAACCCGCCGGGAGTATCGCGCCAGCAACAGGAGGCCGATGTGGCGGCGATCAACGCGCTCAACGCGGAGCACCGTTCACGGATCGACGACCCCGAAATCGCGACCCGGATCGCCCAGTACGAAATGGCTTTCCGAATGCAGGCGAGTGTCCCCGACCTGATCGACTTGCGTAGCGAAGGAGCCGAGACGCTGGAACTCTACGGTTGTCAGCCCGGCGACGGTTCGTTCACGTCGAACTGCTTGCTCGCCCGCCGTTTGGCCGAACGCGGCGTGCGGTTTATCCAGCTTTATCACAAGGACTGGGATCACCACGGGGGCGTTAAAGACGGAGTAGCGTTGAAGGCCGAGGAGATCGATCGGGCCTGCATGGCCTTGATCCGCGACTTGAAGCGACGCGGGCTGTTCGATGACACGCTGATCGTTTGGGCCGGCGAGTTCGGACGGACCCCGATGTCGCAGGGCAGTAACGGACGCGATCATCATAACAAAGCGATGTCGGTCTGGTTGGCCGGCGGCGGGATCCGTGGCGGGATCGTCCACGGCGCCTCGGACGAACTCGGTTACAACGCCGTCGAAGACGTCTGCACCGTCCACGACCTGCACGCCACGATGCTGCACCAACTCGGAATCCGGCACGATGCGTTCAGCGTCAAGTTTCAAGGGCTGGACGCCAAATTGACCGGGGTCGAAGGGGCGCGAGTCATTCGAGAAATCCTCGCCTGAGATAACCCCCAGTCCGATCGACCGCGGGCCCGCCGAGCGGTTTCCGGTTTCTGAACGGTGAGTGGTCGGGCTGTAGCGATCAGGCCGACCAGACTCCGGCAGCGACCAATTCGGCCGTCGCGCGGCCCGCCCAATCGCGATTCGCCGCCGGACTCGCCGGGCTGGGATGAAGGATCCGGGCGACCCGACAATCGACCTCCGCGGCAGCGACGACGCGGTGGAGGCATTTTTCGGCATAGGCCCCGACGCCGACGACCGTGATCGGGGTGATCAACCGCAGCAACTCGGCGAGGTGCGTGTCGCAAACCCGATCCAACCTCGCCGCTTCGGCGGCGGGGAGTTTGTCCGGCGTGCGGTTGCGGCCGCTCGCTTCCATAAAGACCAGCGGGCAATAGTTGATCACGAAGTGTTCGTGAAAGAACGCCTCGGCCGTCCCGAAGCGGTCACGAAAGAGCCCCCACAACCGTTGGCCACTGACTTCGCTGCGGCGGCAGTCGAGTCCCAGGATCGGGCGTTTGGGATGTTCGTTGGCCGGCTTGGTGATGGCCGCATCGATCCCGATCCAGTCTCGTACCGCCTCGATCTGGCCGAACGGAACGCCCGTCTGGGCCATCCCCCAAGGACCGGGGTTCATCCCCAGGAACAGCGTGTGGGTCGTCTTGGGCTGGCAGCGTTGCAGATACTGCCGGTGCGCGGCGGCGGCATAATTCAGCGGGTTATAGACGTGGGTGATCGGCGCGGAGAACTCGAGACGGTCGACCGCGACGGACAACCGCTCAGCCGCCGAAATCAATTTCCCGGTCACGTCGGTCGGCTTGGTGGAGGCCCGGTTTGGCATCGACTCAGATTCCCAAATACTCTTCGATCGCCTCGCCCAGCAACGGTCGGCTGGCTTCCCGACCGGTCCAACAGCGGATCACGGCCAGCAGTCGTTCGACTTCCAGGTCGAGTGGGGAAATCACATTCTCCGACGGCTTGATCGCGTCCGCGGTGGCGACGGAGGAAGGTGTCCACGGTCGCATCGGGTCGGACAACCACAGGGTCAGCGAGTCGGGGTCGGGTGATTCGAGCAGGTCAGCGACCGCGTCATCGATCGCGGAAACCGGTACGGCCGACGACGCCCGCACTGTCCGATCCGGCGGTTGTAGCAACACGAGCGGCCCTTCGGGAGCCGTGAAACCGTCGTTGCTGCCGCGCAGGATCAAGCGGCTAGCGGGAAGCTGTTCTCGATAGGGGATCGTCAGCGAATCGAAATCGACCTGGTCACCGAGGAACACACAGGTGTCGAGCGGTCGCTCAATCGCCCGCGAATGGTTTTGTAACAACCTGGCAAGGGCCTCGCCAGCGAAGTTGTGTCCGGTCCAGCGGCCGGCGGGGGCACGGCTCAACCCATCGACCCATTGATCCGCCGGTTCGTTCGCTCGCCGGGCAAGCCAATCAGCGATCGACGGCGGGTGGGGAAAGGCGACCAGGGCGGCCGCGAAACCGAGCACATCGACCCCGTCGAGTGCGGCCATCAGTGAATCCGGCGGGATATCGAACGACAGGCATTGCCAATCGACCTCCAAGGCGGCAAGCGCCCGCGAGAGACAAAACTGCGCGGGATTGCCGGCGATCGGGTGGCCGATGACGCAGACGGCGGACTGGATCGGGGAATCATCCATGAGTGTGTTCGATCCTAACGTCCGTCACCCTCGTCGGCAGATTCATCGGCAGATTCATCGGCAGATTCATCGGCGGGTTCGTCGCTCGGTTCGTCGCTCGGTTCGGCGGGTTCGGCCGGCGCCGAGTCGTCCTCGACTTCGGGCTGCTCGGTGCGGGTGGCCTGCATTTCGGCCAACTTCTTGATCGCCTCTTCCTTATCGGACTCGCTCTGCTTCCGAGCGGCTTTGGCTTCAGCCGCCTGTTTTTCGGCGTCGGCGGCTTTCGCCTCGGCGGTCTTGAGTTGTTTCTTCAGCTCTTCGTTTTGCTTTGCCGATTCGGTCAATTCGGCTTGCAGCTTTGCGATCTCCGCGGCCGCTTGTTCGGCGGCCTGTTTGGCTGCGGCTTCGGTCGTTTGCAGCATTTCCGCGGATCGGGTCGCGTCGGCAACGGCCTGCTCACGAGCCTCGGTCATCGCGGTCAGTTCCTCGCCGAGCCGCGTGTTCTCTGCCGTCAACTCCTCGGCTTCGCCCTGCAGCGATTCAACCTCGGCTTCAAGCTCATTGATTTGGGCGGTCATCATCACGTTCAGTTCGAACGGCATCGTCGACCGGCAGGTATTCGTCGGCGGGCAAGTTGCCGACGTCGAGCAGAGGGCCTTGAACAGTCGCGGTCGGGTGGCCTCGGCTTCACCGGGCAAACCGAAAGCGAACCAGGAGACGCCGATCAGCAGCAGCGAAGATTTCATGTTGAACTCGATCGATGAAAGGGAAAACGGGTGTT
>SKZY01000287.1 GCA_007127095.1 Planctomycetaceae bacterium | reverse complement strand
GGGGCCGGACCTTCGTCTGCATGGCGCGTCGAGCAGCAATGCCGGCGAGATCACCGGCGACACGTTGCCGAGCCCGCTGCGACTGGGGCGCCAGGATTTTTCGATCGACCCACGCGACCGCGCGTTTCGGGCCGTACCGGGTGGCGCTCAACACGGGATGGACTTCGACCGGTGGGGGCACAAATACCTGACCAGCAACAGCGACCACCTGCAACAAGCGTTGATGTTCGATCCGGTCGCTGGCCGAGCCAACCGTTATTCGGCCGTCCCGGCGCTGCGTCGGAGCATCGCCGCCGATGGGCCGGCAGCTGACGTTTATCGCAATTCACCGACCGAGCCGTGGCGATTGCTGCGAACGCACCTGCGGGTCACCGGGCAGGTACGAGGTGTCGTCGAGGGTGGCGGTCGGGCCGCCGGCTACTTCACCGGTGCCACGGGGGTTCATCATTACGACGGCGACCAGTGGCCGGCCGGTGATCACCCGATCGCCTTGGTCGCTGACGTCGGCGGCAACCTGGTTCACCGGAAACGGATGCTCGATGACGGGCTCTGGAAACGGGGTGAACGGATCGACGACCAGACGGAATTTCTCCGCTCACCCGATACCTGGTTTCGACCTGCCCAACTCGGTGGCGGACCCGACGGGGCGTTATACGTTGCCGACATGTATCGCGAGGTGATCGAGCACCCGCTTAGTCTGCCACCGGTGATCAAGGAACAGGTCGATTTGAACAGCGGCAACGATCGCGGGCGGATCTGGCGGGTCGTGTCCGTCGACAAGCCTGTCCGCCGACACGTGGAACCGCTCGACAAGATGTCGGCGTCGAAACTGGTCGAGATGCTTTCTCACCCCAACCACTGGCAACGGCGGACCGCCGCTCGTCTACTGGCATCACGGCAAGCGGTTGAGGCCATCGACCCGTTGCGACTTCTCGTTGCGAGAGGCGAAATGCCCGAGACTCGGCTGGAATCGCTGGCGGTGCTCGAAATGTTGCCCGACGGGATCAGCGGTAACGATTTCCCGTTGAGCATTTTTGAGGACTCGGATGCCGCGGTACGCGAGCGAGGTCTGGAACTGGCGACCCGGCTCGGTGTCCCCTTACCGCCAGCATTGCTGGAACGATTAGCCGACGACGATTCGATCGATGTCCGATTCCGGCTCGCCTACGCCGCTCCGGTGCTGATCGCTGATCCCGCGGTCAAAGTTGAGTTGCTGGGCAGGATCGCGATCCGCGACGCTGCTGATCCTTGGGTCCGTTGGGCGGTCGAAGGATCACTCGGCGGATCGGCGATCGAACTGCTGACCGCCCGCGATACCGAGTTCGCGGAATTGCCGGCTGCACAGCGAAACGCCTGGTTCCGTGCGATCGGTTGCCAGATCCTCAGCGGCGACGATTCGGATGCCGTGGTCGCGTTGGTCGATTACCTCGATTCCGCAGAAGCAACGAATCAGAACGGCAAATGGGTACTGCCGGCGATCATCGCTGAACTGAGCGGGATTCGTCCCGGCGGCGTCGCGAAACCGCTGGCACAATGGGCCGATCAGCGTTTGGCGGCCGAGATGTTTCAAAAGGCGGAGAGTCGTGACGCGGCTTTGGCCGCGATGGGCGATCGAATGCGTTTGGTCGGTTGGGCTTCGCCAGAGAAGGCCCGTGAATTGCTCGCCATTCTGCTCTCTCCGACCCAAACGTCGAAGGTCCAGCAGACGGCATTGGTCGCGTTGGTCGGCAACGATCCGGCCGCGACCGCCGTGGTGCTGGATAGTCTTCCGGCGGTGACGCCTGCAACGGCCGAAATCGCCTTGAATACTCTGGTTTCGCGGGTTGAGGGACAAGCGGCGATCGCAGCCGCACTCGAGTCGGGTGAATTGACCGCCGATTCGTTGCCCATCGATGTCAAACGGGCCCTCGGTGAATCCTCCGTTGACCAAGTGAAGGAGGCGGTCGCCAAGTACCTGTCGCCAACCGATTCGCCACCGACCGGCGAATTGTATGAAACCTACGCTCAATCGCTGCACCAAACCGCCGATTTGCAGCAAGGTCAAATGGTCTTCAAGCGAGTCTGCGCCACCTGTCACGATCCGGAAGCCGGCCGTGATCGGGTCGGCCCCGACCTGGTGACCGTTTCGAATCAACCGAAAGAACAGATCCTGTTATCGGTGCTCGATCCGAATCGCGAAGTCAATCCGAAGTACGCTCGTGTGCAAGTCGTGACCGTCTCGGGGCAGGTTTACTCCGGGATCATCACCGACGAGAGCGAATCGACGATCAAGTTGGTCGACAGCCAGGGTAAATCGACCGACATCGCTCGCAGCGACATCGACGATCTACAGACTTCGACCAAATCGTTGATGCCCGAGGAATTGAACAAGGAGATCACCCCGGCGCAGATGCGCGACCTGATCGCATTTCTGGTCACCCGCCGTGCTCCCGATCCGACCGCAGCGGCAGCGACCGAGTAGCGGTAATTCGGAAGCGGAGATTTCAGATCGGAGATTTGAGACTTGAAATCCTTCACCGGCTCTCGAGGCGCCGGTATTTTTCCTGGTATTTCTCGAACAGCGTGACTTGTTTGTTGCCCAGATCGACTGGGCGACCGTGGATGAATGCGTGTCGGACTTGGGATTCGACCTGCAGGATATCGCCTTCGACGATGATCAGTGTTGCTTCCTTGCCGACCGTCAAGGAGCCGACGTGTTCGTCGACGGCGAGGATTTCGGCGGGTGCGAGCGTGATCGAGCGCAACGCCACCGCGGGGTCGAGTCCGTAGGCGGCGGCGTTGCCAGCGTGATAGGGCAGGTTGCGGGCGTTGGAAGCACCGCCGGGATAGCCGCTCCGTTCGGCGGCGATGCAGAACCGCACTCCCGCTTGATGCAGACGTGCCGGCAGGGTGTAGGGGGCGTCGTAAGCATCGTCGCGTCGCAACGGCAGGCGGTACGTCCCCGGCAGGATGACCGGGACATCGTGTTGCTTCAGCAGTTCGGCACAGTCGGCGGCGTCGTGACCGCCGTAGATGATCAGTTTCAGGTTCTGGCCCGCGGCGTAGGTGACCGCGGCCTCGATGGCTACTCGCCGATCGGCAGACGCGACCAGCGGGATTTCGCCACGGATCACGCCGAGCAGCGATTCGAGCCGTAGGTCGATAGCTTGATCGTCGGGTACCGAAGCTCGCCGGTCCGCATACCGCTGGACCGTCGCCAACAGCTCATCGAGTTGCCGATAGCGATCGAGCCGCGCCTCGGCACGTTTGGCCACCGACGGCCCGCTGCGGCTTTCGAGAGCGTCCCAGGAGATCACCATCGCGGCGGGGCCGAGCAGCAACATTTCGTCGCCAGTCCAGCCATCGAGTCGGACCACACCAGCCTGTCCGGCGACATACGGTCCGCGGGGGGCGACCAAGCTAGTCATCACGCCACCGGTCCGTGCCACGGGGATCAATTCGCTGTCGGGATTGATCGCGACCCACGACCGCACGTTGGGGTTCATTCGTCCCGTCTCGGTATGGTCAACGGTTTCGCTAACCGCGTCGATTTCCCGCAGCCCGATATCGGAATAGGCATCGAAGAGCCCGGGGTAGATGTTCATCCCGGTGGCATCGATCAGCTCTGTTTCGGCGGGAATTTCCACTTCGTCGAGCGTGCCGACGGCCAGGATCTTGCCGTCGGCGAACAGCACGACGCCCGATTCGATCGGTGCGCTGGAGACCGGATAGACGGTGCCGCCGGTGATCGCGATCGGTCCGCGGGGCAGATCGCCGGGGATCTGGTCGTGAGCTACGGCGGGCAGGTTGACGGCGACCGCCAGCCCTAGGGCGAGTAGGACGTGGAGGGGTAAACGATGGTGATTCATTGCTCAGACTCCGAAGCTTCGTTGGCGGTTTCGCGGTCGACAGGGTCGGTCGGCCAAAAGCTGGGTGGTAGGTGGCCATAGCGAGCCGCGCAGTAGATGTCCTCGCGCGGCCACCGGTCTTCTTCAGCGATTCTTGGTGCGGTGGTCATCCGAGTGGAGTCATTGAGCTCCTGCTCGGCTTTGTCGGAAGAACCCGACTTGGGGCGATCGTTCGCCGGTTCGCCGTCGCTGAGTACCCACTGGATCAGCTCCGCTTTGAGCCGTGAATCTTCGGCCCGACGCTCGGCATCGTGGGGACGCGAGAAATAGCGACGGCCGTCGATCCAAGTCTGTTCGCAGCGGGAGAGGGTCGAAAGCGGCCGTCCACTCCAGAGGACCAAATCGGCATCCTTGCCCGGTTCGATCGATCCGACGCGGTGATCGAGTCGCAATTGCTTGGCGGGGTTAAGGGTCACCATCGCCAATGCGGAAAGTTCATCGACGCCGCCATACTTGACCGCCTTGGCAGCTTCGGTGTTCAGGTGTCGCCCGAGTTCGCGATCATCGCTGTTCATCGAAACGACAATGTCTCGGCCACTGAGGATGGCGGCGTTGTGTGGGATAGCATCGAAAACCTCGAATTTGTAGGCCCACCAATCGGCGAAGGTCGACGCCATCGCCCGATGCTCGGCCAGCACTTCAGCGACCTTGTAGCCTTCCAGGATGTGTTGCAGCGTACCGATCTGGACGTTGAACTCGGCCAGCACCGCCAGGAGTGCCGCGATTTCGTCTTGGCGGTAGCTGTGACAGTGGACCCAACGCTCCCCGCGGAGCACCTCGGCCAATGCTTCCAGGCGCAGATCGCGCCGCGGTGGGAGCCCGGTTCGACGACCATTTCGCCAATCCCGCCATTTTTGGTCGTACTCGCGGGCGGCGATGAAGCGGTCTCGCAACAGCTGTTCGACACCCATTCGCGATTGTGGGTAGCGCGACGTGCTGCCGTCCCGCCAGGTGTCACGTTTAACGTTTTCGCCGAGTGCGAACTTGATTCCCGGCGGGGCGTCTGCGAAACGCAAGCCTTCGGGAGACGCCCCCCAACGGAGCTTGATCACTTGATTCTGGCCACCGATCGGGTTGGCCGAGCCGTGCAGGATGTTCGCGGTGGTGACGCCACCGGCCAATTGACGATAGATCGTGACGTCGGAGTGATCGATAAAATCGCCGATCCGGACATCGGCCGTCACCGCTCGCGAGGCTTCGTTGACTCCTCCGTCAGTCGCGATGTGCGAATGGCAATCGATGATCCCCGGCGACAGGTGCAGCCCCGTGCAGTCAATGATTTGGCAGCCCGGCGGCGGTTCGAGTTGCTGTCCGACCGCGACGATCTTGCCGTCACGCACCAACACGTCGGCATCGTCCAGTTTGCCCTGGGCGGAGACCGTCCAAACGGTGCCGCCACGAAATAGGACGGCTTCGGGTTGGTCCGGAGTTGACACCACACCGACCGCCCCGAGCGGGCGACTGACCGGCAGGCCGGAATCCGAGTCGGTCAATCGTTGGTCTTCCTTATCTTGCGGCTGATCCTTATCCGGCTCGTCGGTAGCCACGGTGCGTGCCCCGAATCGCAACCGAGTTCGTTGACCATCGGCCCAGACGAGCTCACCGCTAAGCTGTTGTGGCTGAATCGCCGCCCGCTGGTCGCTGCCGGAGACGACGACCAGGACCGTCAGTCGGGCGATCCCACTCGGCAAACCGAGGTCGAGTGCCGCCGTGTCGAAGGTGGCGTTGATGCGATCGGACTGAACGATCAGGTCGTTCAACTTCGCTTTCGAAGTCTTATTCTCCGCCGACGCTTTATCGGTATCGTCCATTTTTTCATCGCCCGCGCCCGTGGCAGCTGAGCCGGCTGTGGTGGAGATATCGCCGCTCCACTTGGTGCCACCCGACTTGCGATCGGGCTGACCGCGGAGCGTCAGAGTCAACTCGTTGACGGAGTCGCGGCCGGGACTGAGGCGAACAGCCCAGCTTCCTGCGAGGCGTTCGGGGGGATCACTGGCAGTCGCTTCGGTCTGATGCCGATACCGCCGGCCGGCGACCCAGGTCTCGGTCACTTGAGTGGCATCGTCAAACAGGTCACCATCGGTCACGACCAGATTGGCCAACTTCCCGCCGGACAGCGTACCGACCCGGTCGTCGATTCCCAGCACTTCGGCCGGCACGGTCGTCAAGGCGGCCAAGGCGGTGTCGAGATCGAGGCCGCGACGGGTGGCCAGGCGGACCGATTTGAGGAAATCGCCAGGCTTGCTCAGGCGATCGGTCGTCAGCGCGATGCGGACGCCGGATCGCGCCAACCGGCCCGGGTTTTCCGGGGCGAGTCGCCAGTGCAGCAGTTCGGTCAGGGAAACCTCATCGGCGTCTTCTGTGGTGGCGACGGCGGGCGCGTCGGGGAACGCGACCGGCAACAGGATCACCCGCCCCGCGGCGACGGCCGATTCGAGCAACCGATACTCACGACCCGATCCGCGGAGTGCCGCGGTGAGCGAGAACTCACGGGCCAGCGAGTCGGCGCGGCCGATGAACCGTTCGTTGGGGCAATCGAGAATGAACAATCCCGCCCGCACGCTGGAAGCGATCGTCGCCAATGCGGTATTCGACTCGGGTGCCGGAATGCGGTTGTCGGCCTGGTGGGCTTGGTTGGCCTGGTCGTACCACGCAGCGTCGAGAAACGTTTGGCGCAGCAGCGCCGTGGCGCCCATCGGCGAGCGGGGAAAGCTGCTGCCCGACGCGTTCGGTGGGATCGTCAAGCGAGCGTGTTGGGCGATCCGCTCACGCAACAACGGCGAACGGGAATCGGGGGCACCGGTCAGCACTGCGTGACTCCAACCGCTGATGATTCCCGCGTCGGGGGCGACGAGTTGAACCGTGATCCCTTGCTTTCGCAATTCGCCCGCGGAGTTCACCGGTTCACGACCTGGAGCCACAATTTCCGGCGCGTGGTCGGGAGTGATGTAGCGATTCCAATGGCGGTCGGACCCGGCTGCGGAAACCGTTCCGTCGGCCGTAACTCCTGCCGCGTTGACAAAGCCCGGATAGATCGAGCGTCCCTTCATGTCGATCGAATGGACACCGGGTGGGAGATCGACCGTTTCCGCGACCGCAACGATTGTGTCGCCATCGATCAACACGGTGGCGTCCTCGAGCCGATTTCCCGGGGCGATCACGACACGTGCGTTTTGCAATGCGACGACGCTGGGTGGCGATTGACGAATCCCTTCGGCCGGTCGTGTCGTGGCGGGGTCGAGCGTCTGCGCGGTCGCGCTCATGTCGATCGCGAGCCCACTCAGCGAAAGGGTGGTCCAGAGGCAGACCAGGGAGATGGTTGGCAGGCGACCTAAGCGACTCATCGGCGAATCCGTCAAGCTGGCGTGTGGAAAGCGGACCCGGCCGCCAAGGATCGACCGGGATTGCGATCCTAGTATACATGCCACCTGATCGGAGGCCGCTTACGAGGCGGTCAGTCAGTTCTGCGCCTTAGCGACGGCCGCGGCGATCCGGGTCCGAACGGCTGCGGGGCCGAGGATTTCCAGCGTGTCGAACATTCCGAAGCCGACCGCCGTGCCGGTCACCGCGACTCGCAAGGCGTGGATGATCTGGCCGATCCCGACCTCCTGCTCGGCGCAGTATTGCTTCAAACTCGCCTCGGTCGTCGCGGCGTTCCAGGGTTGAATCGAATCGATTCGGGCGGCGAAACCGTTCAGCAACTCGATTGCCCCGGAGGCCCCGACGATCCGTTTTTGGAACGCTTTCGCGTCGTAGTTCAGTTGATCATCGGCGATGAAGCAGAAATCGAAATCGAGGATATCGCCGGCCACGCGGATCCGTTCACCGGCCGCAGCGGTGACGGCTCGGACCCGCTGACGGTCGGCTTCCGAAGTGACCCAGCCCGCTTTTTCAGCGAACGGTAGTACCAGCTTGACCCTTTCATCGATCGGCAATTCGGCCATCCGCTCGGCTTGAAACGACAGCAATTTTTGCGGATCGAAGCTGGCCGGGCTCTTGGTGACTCGGTCGAGAGAAAAGAGCTGGGTCATCTCGTCGACGGTGAACCGTTCCCGCTCGCCATCGAGCGCCCAGCCGACGAGCAGCAGGTAGTTGAGGATCGCTTCGGGGAGGAAGCCGATCTCGCGATAGAAGTCGACGATCACGGGGTTAAACGTATCGCTGTCGATTTCGAGATTGGCTCGCTCGGCGATCGATTCGCCGTGCCGCATCAGGGCCGCGAAGTCTTGATTCTTGAGGTACTGCTTCAGTTTTCGCTTGCTCAGTTTCGCTGTTCCGCCCGGTTCAGCGACGTACGGCAAGTGGGCGTAAACCGGTCGCTGGTAGCCGAGTGATTCAAGGATAAAGACCTGGCGCGGCGTGTTGGGCAGGTGTTCTTCGGCACGCACGACGTGAGTGATCTCCAAGTCGTGATCATCGACGACACTGGCCAAGTGGTAGAGGCAAGTTCCATCGGCCCGACGAATCACGTGGTCTTGCTCACTCGCCCAGGCGACTCGGACTTCGCCACGGATCAAGTCATCGATCACGCAGTCGCCTTGACGCGGCATCTTCAGCCGGACGACAGCGACCCGCCCTTCGGCCTCGAAACGGCGAGCCTGTTCGTCGTCGGTGGCCATCCAGCGACGGTCGTAGACGAATGCCACTTTGTCCCGTTCGGCCTGTTGTCGCAATTGTTGCAATTCCTCTGGGCGGGCGTAGTCGCGGTAAGCGTGTCCCGAAGCGAGCAGTCGCTCGGCCGCCGCGACGTGGGATTCGGCCCGCTGCGATTGGTAGTACGGCGCGTGGGTGCCGCCGACATCGGGGCCTTCGTCCCAGTCGATCCCCAGCCAGCGAAAGCCGTCGAGGATCGGTTGTAACGCCTCCGAGACGTTTCGCTGGGCGTCGGTGTCGTCGATCCGTAGGACGAACGAGCCGCCGGATTGACGAGCGAGTAACCAATTGAACAAGGCGGTGCGGACGCCACCGATGTGGAGGTATCCGGTCGGACTGGGCGCAAAACGGGTTCGGATCATGGTCGAAGGTGAATCGGGGAAGGGGGTGCGAACGGATCGCTATCGCGTCGGAAATGTCAACCTATCACGAAACCCGTCCCGAGCCGACCGTCCAGTCCATTCCGAGGTCGAGCCAAACCGCTTGGTGAGTCAGTGCTCCGCTGCTGATTCGCTCGACGCCGGTCGTCGCGATTTCACCGATCGTTTCCAACGTCACATTGCCACTCGACTCCAACTCGACGTCGGGTGCGATCT
Organism: Planctomycetaceae bacterium; assembly: GCA_007127095.1. GTDB lineage: Bacteria > Planctomycetota > Planctomycetia > Pirellulales > Pirellulaceae > UBA6163. The sequence goes on along the minus strand of SKZY01000287.1, from coordinate 6,691 downwards.
CGTTTCGCATCGCGACGGCGGTACGGAGGTCGGGCAGCGAAAAATTATCGACCAGCACGATATCGGGGCCGCTGGGCAGGACTTCGGCGAATTGGTCGAGCGAGTCGACTTCGACCTCGACGATTTCCGGCAGCCGGGCGAGATCGGAGACGCTGCCAGCCCAGTGTCGTGATCGTTCGACCGCGGTCGAGGGTGCGAGTTGGCCGAGGGCGAGATGGTTGTCCTTGATCAAAAAACCGTCGTAGAGGCCCGACCGGTGATTGTGGCCGCCACCACGATTGACGGCGTATTTTTCGAGGCGACGCCATCCCGGCGTCGTCTTGCGGGTGTCGTACAGTCTGGCCCCGGTCCCCGCGATCGCCGCGACAAAACGCGATGTCAATGTGGCGACGCCACAAAGGCGACTCAGCAGATTCAAGATCAGACGCTCGCAGGTCAACAGGTCGCGGGCGTTGCCAGATAGGCTCAGGATCGGCTCGCCGACCGGTAGCGCATCACCGTCCGTGATCTCGGCGGTGGCTTGCAGGTCGGCGTTCATTTCGTCGATTATCCACGGCACCGTCACCAGCCCGGCACAGATCCCGGGCTGGCGGGAGACGACGAGGCATTCGCCACGGATATCTTCATCGATCAAGCAGACGGTGGTCCAGTCGAGGCCACGGTCGAGGTCTTCTCGGACGGCCAACCGAATCAGTTGACGACAATCGTCTTCCAACGCCGAATCGGCGGTGACGGTCGAATACTCTCGCTGGGGCATCGCTAGTCAATTCCTGATGGCCGGCGGAGGGTCGGAAGCGAGCGGCAGAGGCGGATCGCCAGGTCGCCCTGCCGACGGTTCCGGATCGTGACGCATGTTCGGCTGTTGATCAAGGGAGTCCGCGGACCGCTCGGCGATCAATTCGCACCATCGTGAAACCTGCACCCGACGCGAGAACTCCGCGTGATAGACGTCGAAGCAGCGTTGTCGCAGTTCGGCCTGCCCTGACGGGTCGGCGGCAAGTTCGCGCAGCGAATCGACAATGCGGTCGAGCGAATCGGCGGTCAAGACCCAGCCGATGTCATAACGGGTGATCCAACCAGCGATCGCCGAACTCGGATCGCCAGCGAACAGCACCGGTCGGCCGGCCGCCAAGGCTCCAAAGAACTTGCTCGGCACGACCGCCCCCGTCCAGTTTTCCCGCAGTGTGACGAGGTGGATGTCGGCTGCGGCCAAGCGAGCGGCCAAGTCGGCTTCGTCAGCAAATCCGGCGAAACGGATGTTCTGATCCGCCACTGTCATCGCCGCTCGGACCTCGTCGAGTTGCAGTCCTCGTCCCGCAAAACAGAACCCGATCGACTCACCTCGCAATCGTCGAGCGAGTTCGAGCAACGAGTCGAAAAAGTGAGCTTTGCCGAAGTTGCCGCTGTAGAGCAACGATAGGCGGCAATCGCCGAACAGGTCCTCTCGTACCCGAGGGTCGGCGTCGACCACCGTCTCGGGTTCGACTAATGACCAAGGAACCAAAGTCGCGTGGTGGCCTGACCACCAATCATGGCCGGAATCTGCGGCGCCGTCGTCCACCGTTTCCTGGTCCCGCGACATCTTTGGACGTATCGCTGCGGACACAGTGGCGTCACGCTCGCTCGCTGGCTGAAGCGTTTCGACCAACCGGGTTCGCATGCATAACCCGAGGTCGACCACGACGTCGCAGCGACGGTAGGCGGCGGCCAGAAACCGCCGGAGCAATCGCACCCACCAAGCGTCGTCAGCGATCATCCCGTCGGCCACGGCGGCATCGGGATAAAGATCGTGGCACCAGTGGATGATCCGCGAGCGAGGTCGCAGGATCCGCCAACTGATCGCGACCAACACCGCCAGTACCGGGTCGGTGCCGACGATCATCACCTCATTCCGGCTTCGGCGGTGTGTCAAAGCCAACCAAGTCCAGGCGATCAGCATGAACAGCGTGTTGCCGAACCGTCCCCAATTCTTGTGCTGTGGCCAATCGGGACGCCAAACACGGCGGATCTGTCCCCCGGCCCAACGCTCGCCACGGCTCAAACGGACGCTACCACCGTGACAACTACGGATCGACGGCACCGCCACGACATCGAATCCGGCAGCGGTCAAATCGACCGCCAGGTCCGAGAAAAGCCGTGCGCTGACGACATCGTCGGGATGGAAAAAGTGATACAGCAGATAAACCGAACCCTGTGCTGCCATCGATTACCCGGCCACTGTCCGTTGAGAAAAAATCGTCCAAGTCAGTTCCGTCCGCGGACCGCTCGGCAGACTCGGCGCGTACGTCCGAGCGATGCTAACCGAGAGCTACGAGGTCGGCGAAGTCGTCCTTCAACCGGCCATAGAGACGTTGGTAAATCGGGAACCGCTCGGCATAGGCTTTGGCCGCCTTGCGGTCGGGAGGCGTTTCGGAAGCGACTTCGATCGTCGCTTTGCAGGCTTGCTCGATGTTCTTATAAGCACCATTGCCGACCGCGGCCAACAACGCCACGCCGTAGGCTGGTCCCTGTTCGACCTGCAACGTGGCAACTTTTTTACCGAACACATCGGCCTGCATTTGCCGCCAAAGTTGGCTCCGGCTGCCACCGCCACTGACCCGGATTTGCTTCACTGGGACGTCCAGCGATTTGATGATTTCTAAGCTGTCTCGGAGCGCGAAAGTGACTCCTTCCATCACCGCTCGGGTCAGATGTCCACGTCGGTGGGTCAGGTCCAAACCGACGAAGGCACCCCGGGCGGACGGGTCGGCGTGCGGGGTCCGTTCGCCGTTGAGATAGGGGAGGAACAGCAATGACCCGCAGCCGGCGGGCACCTCAGCCGCTTCCGCCACGGCGGCATCGTAAGACAGCTCCGATTCGACGCCACCGAGTCCTTGCAACACGTTTTCGACCCACCATTGCAGCGACCCGCCACTGGTCAGGTTGACGCCCATCATGTGCCACTTGCCGCGGACCGCGTGGCAGAATGTGTGTAACCGTCCTAGCGTGTCGTATTGCGGTTGATCGCTGTGGACGAACATCACACCCGACGTTCCGATCGATGTACTCAGTACTCCCGAGCGGACGACACCGGTTCCGATCGCGCCGGCGGCGCAATCGCCAGCCCCGCCGACGACCTGACACTGGGGCGTCAGCCCGAGTTGTTCGGCCGCCTCAGCGGTCAGTGTCCCGGTAACATCCTCACTCTCGACGACCCGCGGCAAGAGTCCGCTGTCGAGATCGAGTTTGTCCAGCAACGTCTTGCTCCAACGGCGTTTGACGACATCGAGGAATAGCGTCCCGCTGGCGTCACTGACCTCGGTCACGTAATCGCCGATCATGCGGCGACGGATTTCGTCTTTCGGCAGCAACACCTTGGCCAGTTTCGCGAAGTGCTTCGGCTCGTGATTGCGAAGCCAGAGTACTTTGGGGGCTTGGAATCCGGTCAGCGCCGGGTTGGCGACCAACCGAATCAACGCCTTACGGCCTCCGGCCCGAGTGGTGATTTCGGCGCATTCGGCTGCGGTCCGTTGGTCGTTCCAGAGCAGTGCCGGGCGGATCACCTGGTCGTGCTTGTCGAGAAAAACCGAGCCGTGCATTTGGCCGGAAAGGCCGATCGCGGCGACGTCACCGGGACTTAGCTTCGCGGTCGCCATCACGCCGCGGACGGTTTTAATCGTCGCTTGCCACCAATCTTCGGGGTCCTGCTGAGTCCAACCCGGCCGCGGCTGTTCCAGCGGGTAACCGGCGTTCGCTTCTGCTAAGACGCGTCCTTCCGCATCGATCAGCAGCGTTTTCGTGCCGGTGGTACCGATATCGATCCCGAGATAGTGTGTCATGGAGAATGGTCGTCGATGAGAAGGAAAGCATGCGGGACAAAGCACAAACGGTGAGGAGCGGGCCGCGTATGATCGGCATTTCGGACGGCTCCTTACCGACCCGGTCCGCTAGGTCTTATGATGCGTAAGGAACCGCCGCTTGCCTATCCCGGATCGCCATCCGACCCGCTTCCGCTGAACCGACCGACTCGCCGTGCCGAAAGATTTTTTCCGCCCCGATCGACGCGATTTTTTTTCCGCTTCCGCGGCTGGATGCGTGAGTACCGCCTTCGCCATGTTGCCGATGATCGGCGGGTGCCGTCAGAGCGACCCGACCGAGGACGTCCCGGCCACGCGTTCGGATGTGCCGCTGCGAGTCACTCTCGTCGGTTCTGAAGCCTGGGCCGAAGCGATCCGTACCGCCTGGGGAGGCGTGTCCGAGCAACCGTTGGATATTCGAGTCGTCGAGCGGACCGCCGGGTCGCCGCAGTCGGCTGGATTAACCGAGCGGACACTCGGTGCGCTCGCCAACAGCGACGTCGCGATCGTGCCCTGCGGTCTGACCCCCGACCTGGTCGAGGCCGAAGCGATCGTTTCGCTCGGTCAGGATTTGATCGAAGATGACGCGCTGCGGGTCGACCAGATGCTATCCATTCCCCGCGAGGTATTGATGCGATGGGCCGGAGCAGCGATCGGAATTCCACTCGGCTCGGTCCAACCGGCGCTGCTGGTCGCCGGGAGCACCACGGTACTATCCGAGCGGAAACCCGCCGCCGAATCGGCTCGTGCGTCCAAGAATGAATCTGAAAATGCTCCGCCAGCGATACCGCAGAGGTGGAGCGATTTTTTGGAGTTGGCCGCCGAGATCAACTCGGCCGCTCCCGATGGCGTTGACCGCGTGGTCGCTGAGCCGCTGGCCGACGGCGGTGCGGCAAAGTCATTCCTTTGGCGGGCCAACGATGCCAATCCCGCTGTCTGGCTGTTCAGCCGAGAGAGCTTCGAGCCGGTATTGACCGACGACGTCTACGTGACGGTTCTGGAATCGATGCGATCGGCTGGCAAATTGAATCGTCAGCCCGCGAGACTGTCCGCCGGTGAAGTTTGGAGCGGCGTTGCTGCCGGAGAGATCGATTTGGCGGTCGCTTGGCCAGCGGCTTCGGGTGACCCGCCGCGAGCCGATCCGTTGACCGATGTCATGGTCGCTGCACCCCCGATCACCGATGTCGCGACGAATGATCGAATCGCCGCAGAGCAGGTAGTCGCTGGCGATCCGCTATCGGGATCGATTCGCGACAAAATCGCTAACACGATGACCTTGCCCGATCCCGATTCGCCGCTCGGCGTGATCGGCAGCCGTTGTCGTCAGACCACTGTGGCGAAGCGGTTTCTCGTCTGGCTGGCCGTCGGCGAGGGACGTCAGATGATCCGTTCGGCCGGGCCGGCGATGACCCCGCTGCACGCCGACAACACGGCGGTCGGTGATAGTGATGATTCGGGTTACGACGGGTTAATCAGCGAGCGATTGGCGTCGTTGCAGCCGCGACCGACGCTCCGTTTGCACGCCTTTGACCGTTATCTCGATGCGCTCGATGCTCGGATTCTGGCGTGCCTCGATGGCCAGCAGACCGCTGCCGAAGCGCTAGCGGCGGCGAGTCTCGATTGGCGAGCGATTACCGACGAGATCGGTGTCGACCGTCAAGCCAGGGCCTGGCGACGTGCCCAAGGCTTGCGAAACTGAAACTGCCTGACACTTTTTCCCGCCCAATGCTATCCGGTTCGCAACGCTTTGGCGGCCCGAGGGGCGAAATAGGTCAATACGGCATCCGCGCCGGCTCGCTTGAACCCCAGCAGACTTTCTAGCATCACGGCGTCGTGATCGAGCCAGCCTCGCTCGGCGGCCGCGCAAAGCATCGCGTACTCGCCGCTAACCTGATACGCGAACACCGGGACTTGGAACGCCTGCTTGACCCCACGGACGATGTCGAGATACGGCATGCCCGGTTTGACCATCACCACATCAGCCCCTTCCCGCAGGTCGATCGCGACTTCATGCAACGCTTCATCGCTGGAAGCAGGGTCTTGTTGGTAGGTTTTCTTGTCACCGCCGCCGAGGTTCGCCGCCGAGCCGACCGCATCCCGAAACGGTCCATAAAATGCGCTGGCGTATTTGGCGGCGTAGGAGAGGATTTGGGTGTGAGTAAAACCGGCCCGTTCGAGCGCGGTTCGAATCGCACCGATCCGGCCGTCCATCATGTCGCTGGGGGCGACCACGTCGCACCCAGCCTCGGCCTGCACGACAGCTTGGCGACAGAGTACCGCGACCGTTTCGTCATTGACGACATAGCCGTCTCGGACCAGACCGTCCTGACCATGGCTGCTGTACGGGTCCAACGCGACGTCACAGATCACACCCAATGCGTCACCGACCTCCGCTTTGACCGCCCGCACGGCGCGGCAAACCAGGTTTTCCGGGTTGACCGCTTCGCGGGCGTCGTCGGTCTTCAGACGTGGATCGGTGGCCGGGAATACGGCCACGGCGGGAATACCGAGCTCGACCGCCTCGACGGCCGCCCGTCGTAATTCGTCCAACCCCAACCGGTCGACTCCCGGCAGTGAGTCGATCGGTTCACTCCCGGACGGGCGGTCGATCACGAACAGCGGCCAGATCAAATCGTTGACACCGAGGCCGTTCTCACGAACCAACCGGCGAGACCAATCGTGACGACGCAAACGACGCATCCGAACTTGGGGGTATTCGCCCCGTGAGGTTTGAAACATACTTTTTCGAGCTAAAACGTAAGAAAATGGGGTAGTCATCCACAGAGCAGGGACAGGGCCGGTTAGCCACAGGGCAGTGGGCACAGTGCAGTGGTGCAGTGGGCACAGTGCAGTGG
>SKZY01000049.1 GCA_007127095.1 Planctomycetaceae bacterium | reverse complement strand
GGCGCAGGGCCAGTGTCCCGCCTCAAAGAAACCGAGCAACGTGCGGCAGATCAGCAGCGACAGGTAGCCGTGCGAAAGCCCGGTGGCAAAACCGACCGCCGACCAGGCGACGAGGATCGCGGGGTAGAGCAGTCGGACCGAAACACGATCGGCAAGGATGCCAAAGAACAATGACCCGAAGGCGAAAGCATAGCCGAACGTCGCTTCCACAACCCCGTACTGCGTGTTGGTCAGCTCGAGTTGCTGAGTGATTCGGGGCGCCAGGTTCGCCAACGTCTGACGATCCATGTAATTGATCATGGTCGCCAACAGCAACAACCCGCTGACCCACCACTGCCAGTTGGTGCCGCGAACAGGATTTGTACCGCCTAGCGGTTCGCGGCCGGTAGAGACCATGGGCGTTCGTTCCTCGGCGTTCGCGAGACCAGCAGCGGCCCGGCTTGGGTTAGTAAGGGTGGGGCGGGGCAGGGTCGGCGGGCCGAGTGCGGCGGGCGGGTGTGATGACGGCGACGGTTATCGTAGCATTGAGACGTTGCCGATGGGGCCGGCGCGGGCCGGGAGCGACTTTTTTTCTGCGGACCGCTGAGATCGATCATGTTGCTGCAAGAATTGACCTGGCCAGTGGTCAAAAACCTCTCTCGAGATATCCCGGTCATCATCCCGATCGCCGCGGTCGAACAGCACGGATCGCATCTGCCGCTCTACACCGACAGCATGCTGCTGGGGGAGATCACGCGGCGGATCGATGACGAAATGGGGGAAGCGGTGTTGATCACACCGCTGATGTGGTATGGCAATTCACATCATCACCTCGATTTCCCCGGCACGCTGTCGTGCGCCCCACGGGTTTATCTCGACCTGCTGCACAGCCTGGTCGACAACCTGATCACTCACGGCTTCCGACGCCTGCTGGTTCTCAACGGCCATGGCGGCAACGACGTTCCCGGCAAGCAGGCGATCTTTGAACTGCGGCAGCAGTACCGAGAACGTGACGACCTGCTGTTGCTGTTCGCCACCTATTGGCTGCTCGGCGGCCGTCCTTGGGAATCGCTGTCCGAAATCGTCCAGCGGGAGATGGGGCACGCCTGCGAGTGGGAGACTTCGATGATGCTGCGGATCGCACCCGGGTTGGTTGGCGGTTATCCTGAGATCGATCCGGTACCGCATGGCAACCCGTTTTTACCCGCCACGCGGGGCTGGGTCACGCAGGACCGGTCGACACCCGGGCATATCGGTTCGCCCCACTTGGCTTCCGCGGAGAAGGGCGAACATCTCCTGGCGACATTCACCGAGGACGTTCGGCGATTGATCGCACGGGTCGAGAAGTGGGACGGTAACTCTTGGGAAGGTTGAGATGATCACGAGAAGACGGTTTGTCGGGGCGCTCGCCGGCGGCGCCATGCTACCCCAGCTGATCGGCGCACCCGCCGCGGCTTCAGAGGCGGCACCGCGAAAGCGGATCGCGTTCTTGGGGACCTGTCTGTTCCGCCACTCGCACGCGCAACACTTCCTCGATCGGTTCTCGGCCGGCTATGCGACCGGCGGCAACTGGGTCGCGCCTCGGGTCGATGTGGCGTCGGTGTTTGTCGATCAGTTCCCGGAAAACGATATCGGCCGTGAACGGATCGCCAAGTATGGTCACCGGCAATTCTCGTCGGTCGCTGACGCGTTGACACTCGGCGGGTCAGAATTGGCGGTCGACGGTGTGGTGATCATCGGGGAACACGGCAAGTACGCGAAAAATGAAAAAGGACAGACTCGCTATCCGCGTTACGCCTGGTTCAAGGATGTCGTCAAGGTCTTTGAGGCGAGCGGCCGCAGCGTACCGGTGTTTAACGACAAACACCTGTCGACCGATTGGGACGAGTGCGCCGAGATGGTCGCCGATTCCGAGCGGCTCGGTTTTCCGTTTTACGCCGGGTCGTCGCTGCCGGTGACCTGGCGGTTGCCATCGATCGACATGCCTTACGATACGCCATTGTCAGAAAGCGTCTGTGTCGCTTACGGCGGCGTCGACAGCTATGACTTCCACGCCTTGGAAACGGCCCAGTGCATGTCCGAGCGGCGGCGGGGCGGAGAGGTCGGGATCCGTTCGGTGCAGGCCGTCACTGACGAAAACTGTTACGCGATGCTGAACGAACACGAGACGACCGCCAAGTTGTTCGTTTCGGCGCTCTGCCGCAGTCACAACCTGCCGGTCGAGACCGGTTTCCCCACCGCTCCGGTCAGTCTCGAGTGGGCCCGTACGGCGTTACCCAAGGTCACCGCCTACTTCGTCGAACACCTCGACGGGTTTCGCACCACGATCTTTCTGACCGGGATCCGCGACTTCAATTACGCCGGCATGCGGTCCGACACCGGCGAGATCATCGGTTGCCAATTCATGTTGCCCATGCCGGGCAGCAGCGCCACGACTGCCGACTTCTTCACACCTTTGGTCCAGCATGTCGAACAGATGATTCTGGACGGCCGGACCGATTATCCGATCGCCAGGACGCTGTTGACTTCAGGGATGGTGATCGGCGGCGTCGACTCGTTGGCCGCGGGTGAACAAGTCATCAAGACGCCCGAAATGGCGATCGCCTATCGTGGCCCGGTCGAATCGATGTTCTGGCAACAATGACGATCCCCGAAATACCCGAGTTGCTGCGGATCGGCGAGCATATTTCGGTATTGCCGGTGATTCATGGCAGCGGCGAATGCGCGTTGCTGGTACGGCGTTGGTTGCTCGAACACCGCTTCGACGCCGTCGCCGTACCGTTGCCGCCGTCGTTTCGTGAAGGGGTTGAACGGGCGGTGCTCGGATTGCCCAAGCCGGCGATCGTGATCCAACCGCCACTGCCGAAATTCGGCTGGTCGACCGAGGGCTATGATACCGGCGGTTACGATTCGGATCGCTATGGCAGCAAGGACGGGGGTGAGGCCTGGCAGGAGGACGAGGAGGATGACGACGCGGACTACGACGAAGCGGCCCATTGCAGCTACGTCCCGATCGACCCCTGCCAACCGGTGATCATGGCGATCCGGGCGGCGATGGGGGAGCACCTGCCGCGGGAATACATCGACCTCGAAACCGACCCCTTCTTGCCCTATGCGGCGGTGATGCCCGATCCGTTCGCGCTGCGGAATGTCAGCCCCGAGCGATTTGCGGCGGCCTTGTTACCCAGCATCGCTCGCCCACCGGATGACCAGACCCGCCAGCGGATCCTCCACATGGCGATGCAGCTCCGCGAATTGGAGCGACGTTACCGGCGGGTGCTGTTGGTCACCAGCGTGATGTATTGGCCGTGGATTCGCGAAGCCTATCAGCGGTTGACCAGGGAGGATTCCAGCGATGCCGCGGCGGTGGTCGAACCGCCCAGCCATGACGAGGTGTTGCCGCCCCAGGTTTTCGACGTCGACCCCAAGACGCTGGTGTTCCTGTTCGACGAGTTGCCGTTCATCACCGGGCTCTACGAACGGGCGCGGGCGCGGCTCGAAGACGACGAGAATCTGTCGATCGATGGCGTCAAGGAATTGTTGCTAGCCGCCCGCGACAGCTATCGCGCCGAATTCGGGAATCGGGCCCGGCGGACGCCGCCACTGCTGCTCGGCCAGTGCTTGAAATACATCCGCAACCTGTCGCTGATCCAACGGCGGATGACACCCGATCTGGCATCGATCGTCGTCGCGGCGAAGCAGATCCTGGGCGACCAATACGCGATCCACGTCGTCGAACGGGCCCGCGACTACTTCGGCGTCGTCGGAATCGACCCGCCGGCCGATCCGTCGCACGTGACGCTCGGCATCGATATGGCGAGACTCCCGACCGGCGACACCGTATCGCTGGTCAACCGACTAGCCGGGCCGCCTCACTTTTGGCAGACGATCAAACTGAACCGTCGGCCGACCGACAGCGAACGGCAGGATTGGGCTTATCGATGGAACCCGTTCGGCCAGTGCAGTCACCCGCCGGAAGACGCTCGGATCGAGTCGTTCCGGACGCGGGTCTTCGAGCGGGCATTGGCGATCTCGGGTGCCGACATGGCGCGGACCGAGAAGTTCACGACCAGTGTGAAGGACGGCATCGATATCCGCGATACGCTGCGTCATTGGTACGAGAAACAGATCTACGTCAAGGTGTTGCCGCCTCAACGCGGTACACTCGACGCCTGTGTGATGCTGTTCGATAGTCCGGCCGACCCACGCGATTATCCCTGGCGGGCGACTTGGTTTGCCGAGCATTCCGACGAGTCGACCTTGGCGTTTTACGCCTCCGATTTTCAGCGAGAAATGGTCGGCCCGGGGATCGCCATGGCGACCTATGGTGGTGCGATGTTCCTCTACCCGCCGCTGGCGATCCCGGATATTTGGGACGACCGTCGGATCGACTTCGCCACCACGCTGGAGGAGCGATTGATCGCCGCGGCCTGCCTGCACGCCCGTGCCCCGCAAGTCGCGTTGCTGGCATCACTGCCGCCCGGGGCGACTTGGCGGCGGATCGCCCGCCGGTTCAAAAAACATCTCGTTCACGTCCCGATCGGGTCGTTCAGCGATGAGCAGGTGCAGCAACTGAGGATCGTCCATGTCCTCAACGGCAAACACGTCCGCTCTTACGCCGAAGAGTTCATTCGCAAGGCTTGATCG